>NZ_JANWVH010000020.1 GCF_025056915.1 Meiothermus sp.
CCCTGAAAAAAGAGGTTGAGATTCTGCGCTTGCTGGGGCCAACGGTCACCTTCCACGTGGGCCCGGTACCGGTGGTGATGCAGCCATCTTTCGTGGTGAGTGTGGGGGTAAGCGGCAAGTACGAAATCAAGGTGAGTTTCGGGGTCAAGCATGAGTCCAGCTTGCAGGTGGGGGTGAGCTATCTCAAAGGTTCAGGCTGGAGCCTGATCAACGACCGGCAGGGCAACTGGACACCCATAAGCCCACTTGAGAAAGAGAACCTGCGTATCAAATTTGCCCTCGAGGCTTTTGCCAGCGCCTCCCCTGGCCTGACCTTTTACGGCACCATCACCGCAGCCGTGGTGGCCCAGGTCTTCGCCAAGTTTGACCTCGAGATCCCCCGTAACCCCTGGTGGAAGCTGGTTGCAGGGCTGCGCTTCGGCTTCAAGGCCGACCTCTCGCCACTGTTCAAGGACGTCAAGCTCGATTTGATGGCCCCCGACATCGAACTGCTCAAGCTAGATAGCCCCAACAGCCCGCCCGACACGCCCATCATTGCCTCGCCCAGGTCAAACCAGCAAGCCTTCACACTGGTGCCTATTGTGCTGTCCGGCAGCGCCTTTGACCTGGATGACGGGGAACTGGCCACGGGCTTGCTACCCTGCACGGCCCTGCGCTGGAGCAGCAGCAATAGCCTGGACACGCCCTTGCTGCCAGGCAATGCCTGCGGCAATCCCACCGTTACTTTCCAGACCCCTGGCCAGCGTACCCTGACCCTGACCGCTACCGACCCACGGGGGGCCAGCGCCTCGGCCAGGGTTGAAATCAACGTGCAGGCCGCGCCCAGCCTGCGAATTCTCACCCCCCAAGCCAATACAACTCCCCCAAACTACTGCTTACGGGGCACCGTAACGCTGGAAGGCCAGTTGGACGGCAGCGGCCCGGCCACCAACGACCTGCGCTGGTCGTGGCGGGATAGCAGCGGGGTTGTTAGCGAGATTCGCAGGGGGGGACGGGAAATTCTCAACATGGTCTGGACACCGCCATCTGTGCCCGGTGGCTCTGGACTGGGCCGCATCACCCTGCGCCTCGAGCAGATCTCTCGCAGCCTGGTGTTTGAAGTCCCGGTGAACCTGATCTGCATCAACTGATGAGCTTACCTAAAAAGTTGCAGTGCATTGCCGGGGTCAGTGCTTTTGGAGCGTTTGGGTTCGAAGCGTTCCATCATAGTGACCCGCAAAGGAGGGTTGAATGGGCTTTGGAGTCTTCTCTTGGTTCAAGCTAGTGGGGCTGTGTGCGTTGCTGGCACTCGGCGCCTGTCGAAATGCGCCGCCCGACTTCCAGATTGGTGTACCTGCCCAGGCCGTGGAGGTGCGGCGTGGTTCGAATGCCAATATCCCCGTTAACATCAACCGCCTGAATGGCTTTGCGGGGGCCGTGACGCTCGAGCTGAGCAACCCCCCAGCGGGCCTCAGCGCCCCCAGCTTCAACATTCCAGACGGGGCTTCCAGCGGTCAGCTGGCCCTGCACGTGGGCCCATCGGTAGCGCTGGGGGCAGTTGAGCTTGCCCTCAAGGCCACCGGCGGCGACCTGGTCAAAACCGTCCCCCTGAAACTAAGCGTACAGGCCGCTGCGGTAGACTTCAGCCTGCGGGTGCCCAGCAGCCCCAGTGTTACCGCAGGGCAAAGCGTGCTGCTGGCGGTGCAGGTGGAGCGCGGGCCGGGCTTTGGCGGCCCGGTTCAGCTCGAGCTGGCCGACCCTCCGGCGGGCATCACCGCAGCCCCCCGCACGGTTGCGGAGGGGGCCTCGAGCGCCACCCTCTCTATCGCGGTGGCCGCCAGCGTGGCCCCCGGTACCCTGGCCCTCACCCTGCGGGGCGAGGCTGAAGGGGTCATCCGGACGGCCCCGTTTAGCCTGAGCGTGAGCGCCTTGCAAGATTTCTCGGTGAGCCTTGAGGGCCTCTCGAGCCTGACCAGCCCAGCCGACCGAACCCTGACTGTACCCCTTACCCTAAGGCGGCAAGGGGGATTCGCCGAGACGGTGCAACTGGCCCTGGAGGGTGGCATTTTAGGCAGTGGGCGAGACCAGGTGCAGGCTACCTTTACCCCTGCCGAGCTATCGGGGAGCGCCAGCACCGCCAACCTCGAGCTGCGCATCGGTTCAACCGTGCCCCCCAACACCTACGACCTGATGCTGAGGGCCACTGCGGGCGGACGCGTCCGTACCGCAACGCTGCGACTCGAGGTCGAGGCCCCACCCGTGGCCTTCGTGCTACCGCCAAACCCCGTTCAGCTCCTGCGCGGAACCCTGGGGACGAGCCGAACGGTTGGCATCCGCCGGCAGGGCGGCTTTAGCGGGCCGGTTGAGCTTCGGGTGGAGGCTCCGGCGGGTCTGCGGGCCAGTATCAGCCCCAACCCCCTGCCAGGAAGTGAGGCCACGCTCTATGTGCAAGCGGAAGGAACCGCTACGCTTGGCCCCCAAACGCTCACCCTCTCGACCGTCAACCTAGGCGGACGCAACGTGAGCACACGCCTCCTGGTGGAGGTGCTTCAGCCCGACTTCACCGTTGTGGTACGCAACCCTACCAACCCCACTGCCAACTCGCTGACCATGCCCAGCGGAGCCGGACTGTTCGTATCCAGCCGCAGCCTCGAGGTGAGCGTGGCCGACCCGCAAAATGGTTTCAGCGACGCGGTACTGTTCAACGCAACCGGTCTACCAGATGGCGCGAGTGCACGGGGCGTAAGCGTGACCCCCGGCAGTGTGGGTTCGCTGGAAATCCGCCTCAGCCCCGGTACCCGGTGGGGCACGTACCCCATTACCATCACCGCCTCGCACCCCGGTCTGACTGCGCCCAAGACCGTGCCCTTTACCCTGAACGTGGAGCTGGGTGAGCGCCTCTACCAGGATTTCTCTTACATCGGGGAGAGATTGCCCAGCGGCTGGAGCACCACTCAGACCCCTTCGAGGTCTGACCACTGGATCAAGACCGAGGGCGCAGCCTACGCCATTGCCAGCCGAATCGGGGCCAACAACGCCGCTGTTCTAACCACTGGCGACCTGCTCATGCCCAACCAGGGCTTTCCTTGCTCGAGCAACCTGGAGCTAAGCTTTACCAGTTTCTTTGGTTCCATTGGAACAGCCTTTTTACAGGTACTGGCAATCAACGGATCGGAAACCAGAGAGGTCGTCAGGCCCACCTACAGCCCAGGTGCCCTGTTCCGCAACGAGGGGCCGTTCACCCTCGACAAGGACTTCTTCACGAGGGGCACTACAGCCCGTTTGCTGTTCGTGTTCTCCCCCGGAACCAGCAGCCCGGATGAACGCTGGGGCATTGACAATATCCTGGTGGCCTGCCGCTAAATATGCGATACCATACTTGGTTGGTTCGTCGCCAAACGGCGACGAACCAACCTGGCCGAAGTGATCCGCATTGCAGAGGGCGTTAGCGCCCCATGATGCGGAGACGCTTCTTTCACCGATCCAAAGGGAGGGGTGTGCTCTGGGATTCAGAAAGGCGACCTGTAAGGCTTTTGGTTTTGCAAATGGTATGAGCGATGGCGCAAGGGGCTCGAGTTCCGGCTCGTGCCTTCGGCGATTGGGGTTGGAATTGTTTCAAAATCTGACCTGAGAAGGTCGGGGTCTATTAGCATGAAAGTATGCAACCGCAGGGGGATAGAGCAGTCTCCTGGGGGTTGGTTCTGCTGGAGAGCCCCCGACTGCAAGGCCCAGGGCAGGCTCCGCTACGCCTCGAGCGCAAGACCGCCGCCCTGCTGGCTTACCTGGCCCTGGAGGGGCCCACCCCCCGCTCGAGGCTGGCCGGACTGCTCTGGCCCAACTCGCCCGAGTCCACCGCCCGCAACAACCTCTCCCAGGTGCTGCGGCGGTTGCGTCAGGCGGGTGGGGAGGGGTGGGTAACGGGGAGCGACACCCTCAGCTTGCAGGGCATCGCCACCGATGTAACCGAGCTCGAGCTGGCCCACTTTGCCGGGCGGCACGCCGAGGTGGTGCAGGGCCAGGGCCAACTGCTGGAGGGCCTCGACTACGACGACTGCCCGGAGCTGGAGGACTGGCTGATCACCAGGCGAGAGTACCTGAACGACCTGCGTCGCAGATCCCTGACGGCCCTGGCCGATGCAGCAGAGCAAGCGGGCGAGTACCGCGAGGCGCTGCACCTTGCCCGCAGTCTGCTGGAACTTGACCTCATCTCCGAGGCCGCCCACCGTCGGGTGATGCGGCTTTTATACCTGTTAGGCGACCGGGGGGCCGCACTGGCAGCCTACCACCGTTGCCAGGAAATTCTGCACAAGGAGCTGGGCACCCAGCCCCTGCCCGAGACCCAGGCCCTGGCCCGGCAGATTGACCAGGGGCAGCGCCTGGAAGCCCGCGCCCCCGAGCGAAATGAAATGCCTCTGGGCTTGCTGCGCCCACCCCACGCAGTTGGACGCAAAGCCTTGCTGCGGCAGATGGAAAGGGCCTGGTTGGCGGGGCAGCACCTGATCCTGAGCGGGCCGCCTGGGGTGGGCAAGAGCCGCCTAATGCAGGAGTTCCTGGGCACCAGGGGGGCGTATCTGGCCCTCGAGGGCCGCCCAAGTGACCACGGCATACCCTATGCCAGTCATAGCCGAATCTACCGACAGCTGCTCGAGCACCTGCCCGCGCTACCGCTGCCCGACTGGGTTCGCTCCGAGCTGAGCCGCATCGTGCCCGAGTTGGGGCAAGCCCCCGGCCCCATCCAGTCCGAGGCCGACCGACTGCGCTTCTTGCAGGCCAAGGCCGAGCTGATCCGTTTGGGCATGGCAGCAGACCTCGGGCCGGTGGCCCTCGACGACCTGCAATATTTCGACGAGGCCAGCCTTGAAGCCTGGCAGTTTGTGTTTGCCCAGGGCTACCCCCAGAGCATCCTCACCTACCGGATTGGCGAGCTGCCTCCAGGGGTACAGGGTTTTCTGAACGAATTGCTCGAGAGCAACCAGGCGGTACTGCTCGAGGTAGGGCCCCTGGATCAAGCCGCCCTTGAGGAATTGCTGGACAGCCTGGAAATTCCCCCGGCGGGCTTGTCCGAGGCCCTGTTCAAGCACACCGGAGGCAATCCGTTTCTGGCGCTCGAGACCCTGCGCAACCTGTGGGAATCCGGGGGGTTGCAGCAGCCCCATTCGAAGGGTCTACCCAGCTCCAAAAAAGCCCAGACCCTGATCCAGCACCGCCTGGGGCGCCTTTCGCCCATTGCGCTGAACCTGGCCCGTACAGCCGCTATTGCGGGCTCCAACTTCAGCCCCGGCCTGGCCGCAAAGGTGCTGGAGGTGGGGCCCATGCACCTGACCGAACCGTGGGCCGAGCTCGAGGCCAACCAGGTGCTCGTGGGCCACCGCTTTGCCCACGACCTGATCTACGAGGCTACCCTGAACGGTATTCCCCAGGCCGTGCGTACCCTGCTGCACTGGCGCACCGCCCAGTTTCTGCCCCCCGAGCCTGCCGCCGAGCATTACTGGACTGCCCTCTCTGCCCCCGGCGGAGCCCTGCACGACCAGCCGCTGGACAAAGCCCTCGAGGCCTTCAGTCAGGCCGCCACCCTGCACTTCCTGCGGGGGCAGCAGGAGACCGGGCGGCAGTGGTTTGAGCGGGCCTTGCAGCTAGCCCCCGACGAGGCCAGCCAGGTGCGGATTCTGGTACAAAGGGCGCGGATGGAAGAGCGTCACCTGCACTACCCCGAGGCCGCCGCCACCCTGAACCGGGCCGAGCAACTGCTGGGTGAGGTGGGGCCGGTGCTCCAGGCCAGTGTGTGGAACAGCCGGGCAGCCTTGCAGGTGCTGGGCTTTGGCGATGCCACGGGCGCACAGGGGGCGGCCCAGACGGCCCTCGAGGTGTTGGGCGACCTCGACTCGCGGGAGGCCCAGGCGGCTCGGGCCGATGCCCTCAACTACCTGGGCGAGGCGGCCCGGATGCAGCGCGACTTTGCCCAGGCCGAGGCCCACCACCGCCAGGCCCTGGAGATTCGCCGCAGCCTGGAGGACGAGGCCCGGCTGGCCGGTTCCCTGCAAAACCTGGCCTCGGTGCTGATTGAGCGCCACCAGCCCGGCGCACAGGCTTTGCTCGAGGAGGCCCTGGTGCTGTGGAAAAAACTGGGCCACGCGAGCAACGTGGTACGCACGCTCAACAACATGGGTAACCTGAGCTGGCGGCTGGGGCAACTGGAGCGGGCCGAGGGCTACTTCCGCCAGGCGCTCGAGCTGGCCCAGCCCAGTCAGGCCGGACTGCCCACCTTCTACCTGCACAACAATCTGGGCGCGGTGCAGTTCCGCCAGGGCAAATACCAGCAGGCCAAGGCTTCCTACCAGACTGCCCAGGCAACCTCGGAGGCTCGGCTCAACCCCCTGATGCAGGGCATGGCCCTGGGCAACCTGGTCGAAGTCCAGCTACGCCTGGGTGAGTACGATAGCGCCCGGCATAACCTGAACCGTGCCCTGCAGGTTCTGGCCGACACCAATAACCCCTACTACGAGGCCGACCTGCACTGGTATGCGGGCGAACTCGAGGTGCTGCAACACCGCCCCGAACAGGCCCTAGAGCCCTACCAGATGGCCACCCGCGCCGCCCAGGCGGGCCGCTACCCCCTCCGCGAGGCCGAGGCCTGGGCCCGGCTGGCCCGCCTGCAAGCCCAGCCTGGGCTGGCCGAGCAGGCTCTGGAGCTACACCAGGCCCCCACCACCCGTGCCGCTCAGTTGCTGCTGGAGGGCCACCTCGAGGCGGCTCTAAAGGCCATCCGGGAAACCGACGACCCCTACGAGGAGGCCCGGCTGCTGCTGGATGCCAGCCGCCTGCTGGAACGGCCTGAGCTCCTGGCCCAGGCTCTGGCCCTGCTGCAAAAGCTCAGAGATTCTGACCCAACCGACTAGCCCCCCTGCTCTCATCGCGCTTCCACCATTGCGCCGCACACGGTGCGGCGTAATGTACCCAGTCATCCTCCAGTCATGCCGAGTTTGCTACCAATGTCTTGTGTTTGATGAAAGGGAGAAACGTATGAACCGAGTCATCCTTGCACTGGTCGGCTTATTGGTACTGGCGGCTTGCAGCAATCGCATCTTTCCTACGTCCCCCGAGAGGGCGCACAGCCTAACGGCCCCATTGCTGGATTGGAAGCCAGCACCCGAGTTTGACAAGCTCTTGCCCGAACTGGACTACGACCCCAGCCAGGTGGTGGGGATTTTCGACTGCCCCGGCAACCAGACCCCCGAATGCCTGCCCAACCTCGAGCGTATTGCCAACCTCGCGGGACTGAGCCTGATTGCCGCCTATGGGCTGGATAGTGTGAGCGGTTCGAGCCTGGCCTGCGGCAAGACCCTGGTGCAGTATCGCGTGCCCCGCGGCATGGACGTGTTCACTGCCATTCAGAGGTTGCAAGCCGCTGCAGCCCAGGTAACCGGCCGCAACGCGCTGTATGGGGTCAACCCCCAGGTAGGGCTCTACGGCGACCTAGGGAGTGCCTCCGCTCAGCGGGCCACACCCGACTGGGCGTACCAGGCCGTAAACCCGGCGCGCGGCCCGCTCTCCTCCAACCCGCTGGTGGGGGTGCTGGACACCGGGGTGAGCCCCGTGGGCGCGTTTCCCCTTCAAGGTGGGGCCGACTACACCGGCAGCGGCAGCACCGAGGACGACTTTGTCCACCCACAGCACGGCCAGCGGGGCCACGGCACGGGTGTTGCGGGCCTCATCGCAGCCAGGCCATCACTGGGGGTAGCCGAGGGCGCGGTGGTGCTGCCGGTCAAGACCAACGATGCGCGGGGCAAGGGGAGCGACGTAACGGTGGCCCGTGGCCTCTGCTACGCTGCCAGCCAGGGGGCACGGGTCATCAACACCAGCCTGGGCACCCTGCTCAACTCCAAGGTGCTCGAGCTGGCCCTCTACGACCTGAGCCAGTCCGGGGTGGTGACGGTGGCCTCGGCGGGCAACACCCGTGGCTTCAGCGGCCCCCGCCGCAACCTGCCCAACTACCCCGCCGCCTATAGCCGCACCATCAAGGGTCTGATTGCGGTGGGTTCGGTAAGCAGCGGGCTACAGACCTCGAGCTTCGCCACCGCCCAGGGCTACACCGATCTGGTAGCCCCCGGCGAGGCCGTCTATGCCCTCGACCCCAACGGCAGTACGGACTTTTACACCGGAACCAGCTTTGCCGCCCCGTTCGTGGCAGGCACGTTGGCCCGCATAATGGACAAAAACCCCCGCCTGACCCCCTCCGACTACAAGGCCATCCTGCTGGCTACCGCCAACCCCAAAGGGTGCCGCAGGGTGCAGGGCGGGGAGTGCGGGGCTGGGCTCCTGGACATCCAGAATGCCCTGAACAAAACACCCTAATGCTGCGTCTACAGGTATTTTTGGGGCTATGCCTTCGCACCGGGAATAATCCGGCGACGTATTGGACGCAGTTCGCTTGAAAAACCATTGGCCACCAACCTGCCGCTTATCTGTTGACGGTGTACTGGTACTGATCAGGCCGTTTGGATTCTTGTTTGACTTCCTAACCAAGCCGGGCATCCTCAACACTGCGGCCTTTGGAGAATAAACAGGACGCAACCGCACGGGGCTGGCACAGGGGAGCGAACGTTGGACTGGGCGCGGGTGTTGCTCGAGAGTGCCCGCCTGCACGTTCCCGGCCAGGCCCCGCTGCGTCTCGAGCGCAAAACCGCAGGGCTGCTGACTAACCTGGCCCTGACCGGCCCCACCCCCGGACAGAAAACTGCGGGGGTCTGTTTTTGTTCAGTCATTCTCCAGTCATGCTGCTGTTCCTATCGTATGCACAACACGGTGAATGGAGGAGACAATATGAAAAAATCACCCACATTCCTGGCCCTAATGGTTGTGATGGCGATCTTCTGGGGTCAGGCTGCTCAAGCCCAGCAGGGCTGGCTTTCGGGCCGGTTTGGGTTCATACCGGGTTTGGCCTGCGTGGTCTTTATCCCGGAGACGGCCGTTACTGCCTACACAGCCTACTGGGGCAGTGCCACCCCGCTGTTTCCCCAGACCGGCGATGTGACCTATGTGCAGGGGGTGGCTGCTGTGGTGGGCAACCCTTGCTCAGGGGCGGATGCGCTGGGGTTCGAGTTCTTCTTGCCTCAGGGAGCCGAGCTGGCGGTGAGTTCTCAAACCCCAGTGCGCTGTATTCTTCGGCGCTTGAGGGATGGCTACAGCGAGAACGTTCCGCTACCTGGCAACACCGGAGCCTGCTCCCAAACGCCGGCCAGCGGGCCCAATGGTGGTTTGCAGTTTGGTTTTGCGGTGGTACCTGCGGGGTGGAGTTTCGAAATTAACGTGCCGGTGCGGTTCAACCGTGCGCTCACTGGTTTGGCCGAGCCTCCCGAGCGCCGTTTGCGCGTCTTGACCAGCAGTGCCAACGGCACCGTGGTCACCGAGCAGTTTGTGGTGGTAGGGTATCGGGCGCTGGTTAACTACGATGCACCTAGCTCGACCCGCTCGGGTAATACATTCGACTTTAGCGGTTTCATCCATCACTACGGGCGAACCGGTACGGGTTTCATGGATTTTCGCTTGTCTCAAGGAGACCCTTACTCTGTACTTTCGAATTCGGGTGGCCCGGTTACGGTCAACTTACCCAGCACCAACACCATCAGCCGGGCTACCTGGAGCATTACCATCAATCCTGGCCAAAACTACACCCTATACTGGCGGGTGCGATTTCGCGATAGCGGCGGGGTAGAGTACGTTGGGCCTGAGCAAATTGCCCAGATCAACACCACTTCAGGCGGAGGGAATCCTTCGACTACCTTCGCCCTTACCCTGAACAAGGGGGGCGCAGGCTCGGGTAGCGTGAGCAGCAACCCCCAGGGGCTGAACTGTGGGGCCACCTGCACCCAAAACTTCACCGGCGGTACGGTGGTCACGCTCACCGCCACCCCCGACCCCGGCTCGAGCTTTACCGGCTGGTCGGGCTGTACGGGCGTGGCGGGCAGCCCGACCTGCAACGTGACCATGGATCAGGCCCGCACCGTCACGGCCAACTTTGCGGTGCTGCCCCCGCTCACCACCGGCTCTTTTAGCATCACCACTAACGGCCTGCCCAACGGCTCCACGGCCAGCGTTCCCGTCACCGGCCCCAACGGCTACAACCGTACCTTCACCATCCTGAGCGGCACTGGGCAGAGCGTCTCGAGCGCCGATGCAGGCCAGTACTTCACCACCCCGCCCAATGTGAGCTTTGGGGGCAGTACCTATGTGGCCAGCCCGGCCACCCAGTCCTTTGTGGTGCCGGGGGGTGGCAACCCTACCTTCACCGTGGAGTACAAGTTAGGGCGCAGCCTCACCCTGAATAAGAGTGGTGCAGGTTCGGGCAGTGTAACCAGCAACCCCGCCGGCATCAACTGCGGCGCAACCTGCACTTATGCCTTTGCCGATGGGGCCAGCGTCACCCTGACCCCCAGCGCAAGCGCAGGCTCGGTGTTTGCAGGCTGGAGTGGGGCTTGTTCGGGCACCGGAGCCTGTACTGTGACCATGAACACAGCTCAGACCATCACGGCTACGTTCAATCAAAGCCCCACCCAGACCCTTACGGTGAGCAAGGCGGGCAGTGGTACGGGCAGTGTCAACAGCAATCCAGCAGGTATTAGCTGTGGAGCCAACTGCGCGGCCAATTTCGCACAGGGCTCCACGGTAACACTCACCGCTGCCCCTGATAGCGGCTCCACCTTTACCGGCTGGAGTGGAGCCTGTAGCGGCACCGGAACCTGCTCAATCACAATGGACGCGGCCAAGACCGTTACAGCGACCTTTACCAACCCTAACGCCGCCCCTGCCACACTCACCGCAGCCAAGCCCGTCAACGCCCCCGCCGATGCCACCCGGCTCAAGGGCGATACAGGGGTGCCCGCACTGGCCTTCACCCTTACTCCCAGTGGTAGCCCAACTATCACTTCCTTCACCTTGCAGGCTTCCGGAAGTGGCAACGATGTATTGGATATTACCGCCGTTCGGATCTACCTCGATACCAACCGCAATGGGCAGGTAGACTCCGGCGAGACCTCCCCGCCCGCCCAGCGTTTCAACGCCGACAACGGTACCCTCAGCTTCAGCCTCACAGGCAGTAGCAGCTCCGGCCTGAGCCTGGACCAACCCGCACAGTTTCTGGTGACGGTGGATTTCAACACCACCCTGGCGAGTCGGCCTGCGGTGCTGAAAGCCTCGAGCCTGCCACTGCCCGCAGGGTTGCTACTGGCCCTGGCTCCCATGGTGCTGCTGGGGGCCTGGCGGCTGCGCTCGACCAGTGGCCGACTGCTGGGTCTGAGCCTGATCCTGCTGCTCACCGCTGGCCAGTGTGGAAACAGCCCTACTTTGCCAGCTGCTCCCAGGACTTACCAGATCAACCTGACCGCTGTGGGTACGACCGCTACACCTAGCGGCCTGCCCATTACCGGCGCCACCATCACGGTGCAGAAATAAAGCCTCGGGGTGTCGGCTCCGGGCTGCCTCCTCAGGGCCGACACCCACCCCCTCCAGGAGCGGTTTATGCAAACATCAAACCAGGATCTTGTTCCAACTTCGGCAAATCCCCCATTCCGATTCAGGCCAATCCTCAATACCGGTCGCTGGATGCGCGGCATGGGGGCCTTATGGGGCTGGTGCCTAATCTTGCTGCTTTCCGGCTGCAAAGTGTGGGAGGCCGACTTCAACGGTTCGTTCATCCTGCGCGGGGTGTATGCAGGCCAGGTGTCCGACTACCCTAATCCCGGCGAAACCACCTCGCTGCGCTTCGAGGCCACCCCCACCTGGGAAGACGAGAAGACCTACCGCATCAGCGGGCAACTGCAATTGGGTAACCAGCCCCCACAACCCATGCAGGGCACCGGCTATGCCAACCAGTACAAGTTTGTGCAAAAGACCTTGAGCGAACCCAGACCTCCCAGTGCGATCCTCGAGGTGCCTGCACTCAACATAAGGCTCTACCTGGGCTATACGGATTCAAGACCGGCCCCATCACCCCCCAATGGGCCGTGGCACCGCTATGTGCTGGTGGTGGAGTGCCCTGCAACCACAGCTTGTACGCCCGGCTACCACCCCGTTCAGTTCGACCCTCCTGCACCGTGGGGTCGTTGAGGGATGAAATCCACGACACGTTTATAGCAGTTTTTGCCTGGCTTTGAACCGCCTGAAACGGAGTTATCCCATGCCCCATCTCAATCAAACCCTCGTTCTCGTTTTGGCTCTTCTCACCAGTGCTGCCCTGGCCCAGTGGGTTGCGCCGGGCACCACCTTTGGCGCCCCCAGCAGCCTGAGCTACTCCCAGGCCATGGCCTACGTGACCGTCCAGATGAACGCGGCGGCGGTGCAGCGAGCCCAGGCCGAACTGAACCGGATCAACGGCCTCTCCCGCAACAACCCCAGCGCCCAGGCCACCGCCCGCACCCAGGCCCAGACCCGGCCCCAGACCAGCTTCAAGCCCGGAGCCCAGCGCCTGCTGCTGAACCCGTTCGTCCGCAGCCTGAGCAACAAGCCCGCCGAGGTGCAGGAGCTGACCCGGGCCTTTACCGAGGGCTTCAAGGGCTTCGAGGCCGAGGCCAGGCGGCTGGGCCGCCCCCACAACGTGGCCATGGCCTTTACCTACCTGGTGGGGGTCTGCTACCTGGTGCACTACGGCGAGGAACCCACCGAGGCCGCGCTGCTGAACCTCCAGGCCAACACCGACGCGGCCTTTGGGGCTTCCGAGGCCTTCCGGCGGCTCACCGACGGCGAGCGCCAGCGCATGTACGAGGCCTTTGTGCTGATGGCCACCCTGCCGCTGTTGGGCTATACGGTGGCCGTGCAGGAGAACGACCCCAAGCTCCTCGAGGACTACCGCGAGATTGCCGGGGTGGCCCTCGAGGCGACCCTTGGGGTGCGCCCGGAACGGCTCAAGTTCACCCCGACCGGTCTCGAGCTGCGCTAAAGGCAGAAGCCGTGGCCACGACCTGCACGCAAATTTATGTGGTTCGCATCTGGTACGAACCCACCCCCGAAGGCGAGGTCTGGCGGGCCTCGGTCAGCCAGGGCGAGGAGCGCCATTACTTCGCCGAGCCCAGTGCTCTAACGGCTTTTTTGCAGCAGCAGATGGAAGAGTCCAGGGTGGAGGCGCCGGAGTAGCCCGTCAAGCTTCAGCCATGCTGGATTGACCAGCCTTTGCATCAGGAGGTACGGATGAACAGAATTTCTTTCGCCCTGGGGGGGTTGTTACTCGCCGCCTGCGGAGGCGGCGGTGGGGGCAACCCCACCAACCCCACCGGCAGTTTCCCCGCCGAGCTTTCGGGGGTCTGGCAGGACACCCTGGCCAGCAGCGGCAACTTCCGCAATCCCCTCACCGGCTTCGAGTTCAGCATGACCGAGGGCTACTCGGCCCAGCTCAAGGTGAAGCCCAACGGCGAGTTCTACTTTGCCCACTACGCCCAGGGAGTCGCGCCCAACTGTAGCCTGGTGAGCTTCTTCGACCAGATGGTGGGGCAGGCCGAGTGGGGCAACAACCGGCTCACCCTGCGGCCCCGCGAGCGCCGGCTGGATGTGCGGAACTGTGCCCAGTCGGGCACCTTCAACCAGCGGCTCGAGCCGGTGGTGTTCGAGGCTTCCGTCAGCGAATACCCCACCTTTCTGGATACCAGCCTGCTGATGGAGCTCTCGGGCGGCCCCTATCCCCTGCGTTTCAAGCTGCTGAACCGTACCCCCCCTGCCAACCTGCCCAAACTACCCCAACCCCCCGGCTTCGAGCTAGGCCAGGACGGCCCCTACGACGAAATCCTGGGGCTGTGGGGTCGCTACGAGAACCACTTCTACAACCCCCAGACCGGGGCCTACCGCTTCCCGGACTGCTGCGGAGAGAACCGCTTTTTGCGCTTTTCGCCCGAGGGCTACGAGCTGGGCATGGCCTTTGTGCGGGTGAACCTCGAGGGGGTCTGCAAGAAAGACCTGATCTACTACGAGAAGGGCCAAGCCCGGTTCAAAACCACCGACCAGCGCGGCACCGACACCTACCAGGGGGATGTGCGGCTGGCCGCCAGCCAGGCCCGGCTGATTGTGCGCATCCGCGAGTGTGGGGCGGAGGACGGGGTTCAGGAATACACCCTAGAGCCCCTCACCCGCTACCACCGCTGGAGCTACACCCTGCCCCAGGGCGGGGAGAGCTTCATGCTGGGCTGCCAGTACCCCACGCACTTCTGGGGTTTTGCGGTCTGCTACGAGGCCAACCCCTGGTACACCTACCAGCGGCAGCCATAGGCGCAAGGTTATCATGCGTACAACAAGTGCCTTGATCTTAATGCCGTTCCTGGTAGCGTGCTCATCCGCATGGCCACGCGATGCGCATCTGGTGCTGGTGAGCCAGGCAGGCTCCAGCACGGTTGCGGTCATAGACCCCAGGCAGGGTAAAACCCTCCAGCGCATCACGGTGGGTGGGCTGCCGCACCGGATGGTTCTCTCGCCCGATGGCAGCAAGGTGTATGTGGTGCTGGTGGGCTCGCAGGCGGTGGCCGAGGTGGACGTTCGCTCGCTGGCTGTTACCCGCACCTTCCTCACCGCCCCCGTGCCCGAAAGACGCGCCGACGGAAGCCTGATTCAGGCCCACTTCGACCAGGACGCTTTTACCCAGACCACCTGCTTTGCCTGCCACAACCCCGGCGGAGCCAAGCCCTTCATCGTGGGCGAGCGACCGGTGGGGATTGCGCTCTCGAGCGACGCTTCCCGATTGTTCATCTCGCACATCCGTCAGGGGCGCTTGAGCGAGATTAGCCTGAAGGATGGGGCAGTAGTTCGCTCGCAAGACCTACCCCCTACAGGCGCTGCCAGCGAGGCCGCCGACGTGGCCAGGGTGGGTTCTAAGCTGGTGGTGGCCCTGCGCCCCCGTCAACCCAGCACCGAGGCCAGCGCGGTGCGCTGGCTCGACGCGCAAACCTGGCAGACCCTGGCCGAAGCCCCCACCGGCGCCGACCCCGCGTTTGTGCTGCCGCTGGAAGAGGGGGCTTTGGTCTCCAACTTCGAGTCCAACACCCTCAGCCTGCACACGCCAGGTGCGGCCCCAAGGCTCTTTACCGTCACGCCAGGGCCTTTGGGAATGCTCCGGGTGGGGAAGGGGCAGGTTCTCTCGCTTAACTATTACTCCAACGCGGTTTCGCTACTGAACCTGGAGACGGGGGAAAGCCAGAGCTACCGGCTCGAGCTTGCGGGTCAGACCTTCGTCAACCCCACCCACGCGGCCCTTTCGCCGGATGGACGCCTGGCCTACATCGTGAGCAGTGGCACCGAGGGCCACCTGTTGGTGTTCGATTTGAAAAGTTCCAGAGTTCTGCGGGCCATCCCGATTGATGGCCTTTCGTTTGATGTGGTGGTGGTCGGGCGCAAATAGCACGTTGGAGAACGGGGCTGGGGAAGCCCCAGGAGGAAACCATGAAAAAGACCCTAGGTTTAGTTGCATTACTGGGCGTACTGGTGGCTTGTGGCGGCGACAACAATGGCGGGGGCAACACCGCCCCCAGCGCGCCCAACACGGTGGCCGGTCTGGTGACCGATATCGGCTCGGGGGTGCGGCTTTCGGGCGTGACGGTGCGGGTGGTGGGCAGCAGCCGCACCACCACCACCGACAATCGGGGGGAGTTCATCCTGCAAAACCTGCCTGCCGGTCTGGTCAAGCTGGACTTCGAGAAGGCAGGCTACGCCCCAGGGCACGGCATCGCCGAGTCGGCCAGCAGTGCCCAAACGGTGGTGGTGGCGCTCAAGAAGGAGGGCGCCGAGCAGGGCTACAACCCCACCCAGGCCCGTACCCTCTATCAGCGCACCGAGGCTGGCCCCTATGCCGTGATCTTCCAACCCAATAGCCTGAACACCACCGATACCAACCTGCGGGTGGTGGTCACGCCGCTCGACCCTACCAAGGAAGATGCCGCCCTCCCCGGCGACCTGGTGGCCGGGGGAGCCAGCCCCACGCCGCTGGCCCCGGTGACCTTTGCCGAGTTCAGCATCCTCGACTCGCAAAACCGCCGCATTAACCTGAAGCCCGGTTCCAGCGCTATTGTGGAACTACCCATCCCACCCGAGCTGCGCAGCCGCTACCGGATTGGCGACAAGATTCACTGCTACGCCTACAACCCCCAGACCGGGCGCTGGGAAGACTTTGTGGAGGGCACCGTGGAGCGCTCGAGCGTGGATGGCACTACCCCGGTGCTCAGGGCCAGCATCCGGCACTTTTCCTGGTACGGGGGCGCTCCGGCGGTGCAGGATCAGGAGTGTGTGTTGGTCGAGGTAAGCAACCGTTTTGGGAAGCTCGAGGGTGCCGTGGTTACGGCGCGTCCGGGGCTGCGGGCCGTTACCAATCGCTTGGGACAGGCCAACATCACGGTAGAGAAAGGGGTGCCCATCAACTTTACCGCCACCAAAACCTATACCGATACCTTTGTGGATGCCAACGGCAACCTGGTGCCCAAACCGGGGGCCAAAGTTATAGACATTGGCCGGGTCTACGAGGACGACTTGATTGGGCTGGACGGAAAGAACTATACCCGCACACCAGGCCCGTGTCCAAGCGGTTCGAGCCAGTCGGTGCGAACGGCAGCCACCAACCCTTTACCCATCCGGGTGGCCCCGGCTCCGGAAGGTTTCTTCCAGGCCACTGCGCTGTTGCAGCCGGGGGGTCTGGCTTTTGTGCAACTCGAGAAGGGTATCCCCAACGCCGACGGCGACCTCGAGAATGCCAAGCCTGCCAGCGGGGCCAACATCACCATTACCGACAACGCTGGTAAAACTGCCACTCTGAGTGAACTCGCACCGGGCAGCGGGGCGTATTTTGCGAATAACTTCACCGTCGAACCTGGCAAACGTTACACCCTGAACATCGACGCCGATGGTAACGGCAGCGTGGATGGCAGCGGCTCGGCCTTTGCAGTGGGCAACGTGGCCTGGAGCAACCTGGTAAACGGCGGGAGCTACAGTGCTTCCAACCTCACCGCCACCTGGAGCGACAGCGCGGCCAGCCAGCCCGGCTACAACGCCTTGTACATGGTCTCCTTCCAACGCAACGGCGGCTCGGGGGTTTCCGACTTCGCGGTTTATGTGGGCTCGGAGCGCAGCTTCCAGCCGCGGGCCCAGACCAGCCCGCCCACCCCGCTCGCGCCGGGCACTTATACCGTCACGCTCAATGCGTTTAGCGGTGCGCTCAACGGCAGCAACCTGAACATCACCGACAACATCACCGGGGTGGGGATGCAGGGCCAGATTTACAGCATCCAGCCAGTGAACCCCATCACCATCACCCTCACCGGGCCATAAGCTGAAGGCGGAGGGTTTTGCCACGACCTGCAAACTTGCGTTCCTCCCGGCAACGCGAGAGGAGGTTTTGTGAGAAGTGTGGTACTGCTTATCTTGGTGTTCGCTTCGCTGGCCCTGGCCCAGCCCCGCATGGCCGCCCTGAGCGACCTGCAGATGCAGTGGGCCGAAGCCCAGTGCCCCAAGCCCCGCGAGCTGGGCTTGAGCTTTTCGGGCCTTACCAACCCCCAGCGCGATGTGCAGACCGAGGCGGGCCGGGAGGCCCTGCGGCAAAACCTGAGCGGCCCCATGAAGGAGATGATTGCGGCCCTCGAGCAGCAGCTAAGGGAGCTTCCGCCGGACGACCCCAGCCGCCCGCAGCTCCAGCAGGCCCTGAACCAGCTCAAGGCCGAACAGGCCCGAACCCCAAGCCCCGCTGCCCAAAGCCCCTCCCCGCAGGCGGCTCTGGCCAACCTGCGCCGCGCCCTGAACGCGGTGGCGGGGCCGGGCAGCCTGCGGCTGATGGAGACCCAGCCCGAGTACCGTGAGGCCGCCGCCGCCAGCCGCAACGCGGCCCTGGCCGCCGTAATGGGCAAGCCCCAGCTGGCCCTGGGACTCTTGCTCCGGGCGCAGCAGCTCGAGCCCCGCAACCCCGCCCACCTGGTCAACCTGGCCGGTATCGCCAACTACTACGGCCTTTTTGCCGAGGCCCTGGCCCTCATCACGGCTGCCGAGGGGCTGAACCCCCCGGTTGCCCTGCGCCCCTGGCTGCAAAACAACAAGGGCCACGCCCTGCTGCGCCTGCGCCGCCTGCCCGAGGCCGAAAGTGCGCTCCGGGCCGCCGCCCAGGCCGACCCCAACCTGCAGGAGGCCCGCCTGAACCTGGCCTACACCCTGGGGGCCCAGAACAAGTGCCCCGAGGCCAGCGTCTGGGCCAAGCGGGCCTGGTGGCGGCACGGCCTGAGCGGGGCCGATAACAGCCAGGTGCGCCCCTTGAGCGAGCTATTTGTGCCCGTGAGCGGCGTGCCCACCCTGCCCAGCCTGAGCTTTGTGCCCCCCGGCCAGACCGCCGGGGCAAGGGAGGCGCTCGAGGCCCTGCGCCTGGAGATTGAGGCCAAGCGGCCCAAGCTTGAAGAGTTCCAGGCCGCCAGCGCTGCCGAAGGTCGCCGCAGCGTGGAAATTCGCGCCGAGCGGCGGGTGGGGGTGGCGAAGGGCCGCTTCATCACCTTCCTGTCCCAGGCCCTGGCTTCTGCCGTTGCGCTTAGTGATCGCAACTACTACGCGGCGCGGGAAGGGCAGGCCCTCGAGGCCGCCGAGGCCACCCTGAGGGGCACGGTGTCCGAGCTCAACGCCCGCTTTGGCTCCAGCCCAGGCTGTGCCAGCGCTGCCGCCTGGCGCGAGGCGGCCCTCCCCGCCTTTCAGGCTGCCGATAGCGCCCTGCGTAGCCTGTATGCCCAGGCCTGGCGCAGCGGCGCTACCCTGACCACCCGCTTTTCCGAGCCTGCCTATCGTGCCCGTGCCGTGCTGCGCCTGCGGGGCCTGTATTACGAGGCCGCCAGTAAGCTCTACGACTACGCTTCAACCTACCTAAGTGGCCTCGAGGCCGCCCGGGGCAGCGAGAACTGCGGCAGCGAGAGCGCCCTGGTGGTGGGTGCGCTTTCCACCCCCCAGGTTCCCCTGGCCTGTACGCCCGGCGCCGCACCAGCCACCCCGGCGCGGGGCTGGCGGCTCTTCCTGAGCTGCGACCGCACCGCGTTCAACTTTGCCCACCCTGCCTGGATGGACCGCTTCCAGATTCCGCGCGACAGCCTCTCGCCGCTGGTCTTTTCCCAGCTCGATTTCCGGCTCGCGGTGTTTGTGCCCGGCGGCTTTGTGCGTCTGACCAACGAGGGCGGCATCATGGATGCGGGGCTTTTTGCGCCGGGTGGAGAGCGCAACTGGAGCCTGGTGTGGAACGCCAGCAGCGGCAGCGTGGGGTTTGCCTCGAGCGAACCGCAGTTAGGGGTCAAGTAAGTCAAATTCCCGTTTCTCGCTCCAGGAACTCGCGCCTTCGGCCTCGAGCGAACCGCAGTTGGGGGTCAAGTGAGGTCAATATCCGTCCCTTTGGCCAAAGCTCGCGCCTTCGGCCTGAAGCCAACTACCAGCCCTGGGTGCCCGGCCCGCCCTTGAAAGGTCCCCTGATGTCCTGGGTGATCCAGCCCCCATAGAAGCGGCCCGGCTGGGGTATAGCCTTCTCGCCATCCACAAACCCCTCGAGGGGCTCCAGGTAAAACGCCAGGTAGCCCCGGATGGCGGCAAACCCAGGCGTGGGGTCGGGGTAACTCCAGGCCACGTTGGAAGGGCGATATCGTTGATCCGCAGCGTCCAGTAGCTGGCCCGGCCCTTGAACTCGCAGTAGGTCTGGCGGGCGGTGGCCTCCAGCCAGTCCATGCGAATATCGGCAGGGGGAAGGTAATAGACCGGCGGATGGCTGGTCTTCAGTGCCCGGTAGGCCCGGGTGCTATCGGCGATGACCAGCGGGCCCAGCCGAGCCTGGATGCGCCGGGCCGTAGGCTCGCAGCGGGGAGGACGGAGGTAATCTCAGACCGATTCCATAGAGCGCTCTTCACATATTATGAGCCATTCGAGTTTGAGAAAGCCTGATTCTGAACAGAACAGTGGCCGCCTGGAAACTCGAAAACATGCGTCGGCCCAGACGTATTTTCGTTTTCGTGGGCGGCCACGTCTGTGAAGAGCGCGATAATCAGGCCTTCCTGTGCAGGGCCTCGAGGAAGGCCCACAGGGCATATTCCAGGTCTTCGATGGCCTTTTTGCTGCCCACCACCAGGAGGGGTGCGGCGTTGCCGTCGTGGAGGTACAGAACCCGGATGGGAAACAGCAAATACGAGGCGAAGGCAATCAGCGCCAGTGCGAAGGCGCCATATTCCAGCAATGCCGGATTTACCTTCAGAAGCTGGGGGAGGTTGAGCCATCCCAGCCAGCGCAACCCCAGGCTGGCCAGCCCCACGAAGAAGCCCACAAAGGCCAAAGCCATCAGCCAGTCGCGCATCTGGTAGGAAAGCTCGAGCCGGGTGACCAGGGGCAGATGGAGGCGAACCGTGACCGCGCCGTTCTGGAAGCACAGCCAGCCGGTCTCGATAGAGGCTTCGCGGAAGCGTGAACCGCTGACCAGATAACGATGAGACAGGGTGATTTTCTGCATGCAACCTCCGGTGGGCAGGCCGCCCGTAGCCTGATCGGGCGCAGGAGACAGGCTCATTTTGTCACGACAAGCACTTTTTGCGTAAACCAGGCTCGAGGATTCGGGTTCTCCTGCCAACTTTTGCCGTACAAGCAACGTTCCAGCATCCCGAGGTGGGCGTGGGTGGTTGCAGACAGTGGCTCCTTATGCCGAACCCCCAGACCCTGCTCCTTGCCCGACCACTCCTATAGCCTGCCCAGTGTTCGAGGCAAAGATAGTGTAAAAGGCCTGGCTGTGCCAGCCAGGGCCACTTGAGTTTGACAATGAATACATTTACAAACATTTACAAAGCCCATTTTTCCTTCCAGGCCCGGAAAGCTGACCGGTGCGTCAAGCCCCTCATTGAATGTTGTTTCGCAAACGGGCTCGGGTCGGTAGGCTACAATTTTTGGGATGAGTAGGGCCTTCAAGCGCTTTTTTGCAGGCCGCCCTGTGGCGAAGGTGGTGGTGCTGCTGACAGCGCTCAATCTGCTGACGGTGCTGATTTTTACCTTGTTGGTTCCGGCCCGTCCGCTCGAAGTGCCGCTGGTGCTGCCCTGGCAAGACCCCGCCCAGACCGCCGGGCGCCTGGGGGCGGCCCTGGCTCTGTTCGTGGTGGTGTTGTGGGCGGTGCGCCCAGGTCAACGCCGGGCCTGGGAGTTTGGGGTGCTGGTGGCGATTGGGGTGGGGGTGGTAGCCTGGCTGAGCCAAAACTACCTGCCGTTTCTGGCCCTAGGGCTGATTCCGGTGGTGGCCCGCTACTGGCTGCCGCTGTGGGTGGTGTTGCTGGTGGTGGCCGGGCTGGGGGGGTTGTCGGTTTGGTGGGCTCAGCGGGAACCGCTACAAATCACCTTCGAGATTCTGCTGAGCCAGGGGCCGCAGGGCAATACCGCCTGGAGCGCACTTCCCACCCCCGCCGAGTATCCCAACCTGAGCCTGGCTTTCTTCATCTTCATCGCCTTCCTGTACTCGGGCTATGCGCTTTTCACCCTCGAGCTGCTGATACGCGAGACCCGGGCCCGGGAGGAACTCGAGCGCACCCGCCGTGAGCTCGAGCAAACCTCGCGCCAGGCCGGGGTCTTGGAAGAGCGCCAGCGCCTGGCCCGCGAGATTCACGACACCCTGGCCCAGGGCTTTGCCAGCATTGTGGTGCAGCTCGAGGCCGCCGAGACGGCCCAGAGTCCGGCCTCTGCCGCACGCCACCTCGAGCAAGCCCGCAGCGCGGCCCGCGAAGGCCTGTCCGAGGCCCGCCGCATGGTCTGGGCCTTGCGCCCGGAAATCCTGGAGAACACCTCGCTGCCCGAAGCGCTGGGGCGCCTGCTCCAGCGCTGGCAGGAGGAGAGCGGGGTCAGGGCCCAGTTCACCCTGACCGGCGAGCCCCGCCCGCTGCACCCCGAGCTCGAGGTCGGCCTTTTACGCATTGCCCAGGAGGCCCTGGCCAATATCCGCAAGCATTCCAGGGCCCGGCAGGCCACCCTCACCCTTTCCTATCTAAGCGACATGGTGCTGATGGACGTGCAGGACGATGGGGTGGGCCTGCAACCGCCCACTTCGGGCAGCTTCGGCCTGCGCTCCATGCGCGAGCGGGTCGAAGCCCTGGGCGGACAGATGACGGTGGAAAGTGAGCCTGGACAGGGCACCACGCTGGCCTTCAGCCTGCCCCTGTACCGGGTAGAGTGGGCCAGGATGGAGACTTCATGACCGGCTCGGCGACCATTCGAATCCTGCTGGTGGACGATCATCCCGTGGTACGGGCGGGCCTCTCGGGGCTGCTTTCCTCCCAGCCCGACTTCGAGGTGGTGGGCGAGGCCTCCAACGGCCTCGAGGCCCTCGACTTGCTGGAGAAGCAGAGCCTGGATGTGGTGCTGATGGACCTGCGGATGCCCCAGATGGATGGGGTGAGCGCCATCCGGCAGATCCGGGCCAAATTCCCCAAAGTGCAGGTTCTGGTCCTCACCACCTACGACACCGACTCCGAGATTGTCCGGGCGGTCGAGGCCGGGGCTACGGGCTACCTGCTCAAGGATGTGCCCCGCGAGGAGCTTTTCCGGGCGGTGCGGCTTTGCGCTCGAGGCGAGGCGGTGCTCTCCCCGCCGGTGGCGGCCCGGCTGCTGGGCCGGATGCGCGGCCATGCCGAGGAGTACCTCTCGGTGCGCGAGCTCGAGGTGCTCTCCCTGGTGGCGAAGGGCTTTTCCAACAAAGAAATTGCCCGAAAGCTCAAAATCAGCGAAGCCACTGTCAAAACCCACCTGCTGCACGCGTTCGGCAAGCTAGGTGTGGACGACCGCACCGCAGCGGTCACCGTTGCGCTAGAGAGAGGCATTCTCCGACTGGAAAGTTGAACCGGGCCTCTGGGCCAGGAGCCCCTGCCCTCGCTTTTTTGAGAGCAAGGGTGATGCCGGATGTGCCCGATTTATCTGCATGGCGAACGGCGGTGCAATACTTTCCCCAACCGGAACCGGTATGCTGGTGGTATGAGCCCCGGCATACGGAGATTGCTCCGCTACCTGATTCCAGCCAGTATTGGCTTCCTGGTAGCGCTCGGCGACCTGGGCAACGTGGACTTGCTTTTTGCCGGAACCTTGCTGCTCCTGATGGGGTTTGTGGTGGGGTGGTGGTGGCCCCGGCAATGGTGGGTGAGTGGGCTATTGATGGGGGGCATTCTGCCCCTGGTTCAACTCTGGGCCACGGTGACCCAGTTTCCAATGCCCTACGTGCCCGACCCCCTTCAGGGTCTGCTGCTGCTCATCCCTGCCTTGCTCATGGCCGGCTTTGGGGCCATTGTGCACCAAAAAACTCCCTTTACACCTGCCTCCCTCCGCGCTCGACTGCGACGGGCACGGCAGGCCGATTATCACGACTACGAAGAATCCTAGACCACTTCTGCTGCTTTGCGAACCTCGCGCACAAACTGCTGGGTTTTGTCGTCTAGGTCGTGGACGGCCCAGGGAATGGTTTTGGCACCTGGCCACCGGTCAAAAAGGGTCTCCAGCCATTGCAGCAGCAGGTCGGCGGTCATCGGCCCCGAAGACTGGTAGCTCACGCTGGCGTTGCTCAGGGTCACCTTTCCCAGGGCTTCGTAGTGGCTGGGGGAGGTGTGCAGAATGAGCATGCGGAAGGTATCCCCCGAGTCCTGCCCCACGCATTCCAGAACCTGTCCCTCTGGTAGAGCGTTGATTTTATGCAGTGTGATCATGCTCAGATGGTACGTTGTCCGGCAGGGAGTTTCCAGTGTCATTTGTCCAAATTGGTCGGGGTGCACCTTTTCTGAACCCAAGATGAAGGTGGGTGATACCAACGTTGCTTGAAGCGGTGCGACGAAGCAGGGTTTAGGGCAGTTGCTGGAGCCCCCCATCCTGGGTTTCCTTGAAGGTTGCTTCTACGCCTAGAGCGCTCTTCACATATTGTGAGCCATTCAAGTTGGAAAAAGCCTAGTTCTGAACGGAACAGTAACCGCCTGGAAACTCGAAAACATGCGTCTCGGCCCCGACGCAACGCAGACACTTGTCCCTTCTCGTTTTCGTGGGCGGCCCCGTCTGTGAAGAGCGCGATAAAGTTGGTTTGACCAACCTCCAGGAATGCGCCCGGCATTGGCGAGAATCGCCATGGCCAGGAGGCCACAGGCCGACCAGGCAATCCAGAAGCAGGTCGCCTGTCCTACAGGGCTGTCCGGGTAATCTGGGTCGCATTCTGTGGCCTTGCCTCAGAGTCGCAACAACGCCTTGATGCACAGAGCCAGTTCGTCGGGTCTCAAGTGAGTGACTGAGGTGCAGTACACAATCGTAAAGATACCCAGACACGCCCACGGACTCCAAAGAGAGATGGCCCTCAAGCGCCTCCCTACCGATAGGGGGCTAAGGCGAGGCCCTCAAACAGATTGCGTGAAGGGCCGTGTCGGCAACCCCACCTGGCCGACCCTACGAGGTTGGGAAGGAACCGAGCGTGTCCAGGCTAGGATTGACTTGATTCGCTCCCCGTGCGGGTGTGGTTGTACGGGCTTTTGTGCGACGCAGTAGTAGTTGAAAGCCCAACCTCGATGGAGCCACGTAGCCCTGCACCGCTTGCATCCCAAAGTGGTCTGGGTTGCGCTCAGCCAGAATGTTCTCGGCAAATCTCGTGGCTTTGCTCAAGACAATCCGACGGCAAAAAAGCCTGAAAGTTTACTGCGTGGGCCTGGCCCAAGAACAAAACCTGCTATACTCGGCAATGTTGTCGCGCTTTGGGCGCACAGGAGAGCAAATGGCAGGCAAGGTTGGGTTTGTGAGTCTGGGCTGTCCCAAGGCCCTGGTGGATTCGGAGCAGATACTCTCACGCCTGCGGGCCCAGGGGTACGAGACCGCCCCCACGTATCACGACGCCGATGTGGTGGTGGTGAATACCTGCGGCTTCATCACCCCGGCGGTGGAGGAGTCGCTCGCCGCCATTGGCGAGGCCCTCTCGGAGAACGGAAAGGTCATTGTGACCGGCTGCTTAGGAGCCCGCCCTGAGGTGATTCAAGAGGCGCATCCGCAGGTGCTGGAAGTCACCGGCCCCGGCGAAGTAGACCGGGTGCTGGCCGCCGTGCAGCGGGTGGCGCCGGTAGACCGAAACCCTTTTACGGCCCTGGTGCCGCCCCAGGTCAAGCTTACCCCCCGCCATTACGCCTACCTGAAAATTGCAGAGGGCTGCAACCACCGTTGTAGCTTCTGCATCATCCCCAAGCTGCGCGGCCTGCAACAAAGCCGCGATGCCGCCGAGATTCTCTACGAAGCAGCCCGGCTGGTCGGCAGCGGCACCAAAGAACTCCTGGTGATCGCCCAGGACACCTCGGCTTATGGGGTGGACCTTCAGCACCGAACCTCCGACTATGCTGGCAACCCGGTTCGGGCACACCTGGTGGACCTGGTCAACGAGCTGGCGAAGCTGGGGGCCTGGCTGCGGCTGCACTATGTGTATCCCTACCCGCACGTGCGCGAGCTGATTCCCCTGATGGCCGAAGGCAAGCTGCTGCCCTACTTGGACGTGCCGCTGCAGCACGCCTCGCCCAAAATCCTGCGGGCCATGCGCCGCCCTGGAGGGGCCGAGAGCCACCTCAAAACCATCCAGGAATGGCGCGCCATCGCCCCCGACTTAGCGATTCGCTCGAGCTTCATCGTGGGCTTTCCCGGTGAGACCGAGGCCGACTTTGAACTCTTGCTGGACTTCCTGGCCGAAGCCCGGCTCGACCGGGTGGGCTGCTTTACCTACTCTGAGGTGGAGGGGGCCGAGGCCAACGCCCTGCCGGGGGCGGTGCCCGAAGAGGTCAAGGAGGAACGCCGCAACCGGCTGATGGCCCTGCAACAGCAGATTAGCCTCGAGAAAAACCGGGCCAGGGTGGGCCAGACCCTGGAGGTCATCGTGGACGACTACGGCGAGCTGCCCGGCCAGGTGGTGGGGCGCACCCAATTCGACGCGCCCGGTATTGATGGGCTGGTGTACGTCGAGACCGACGGAACGGTCAAAATCGGCGACCTGATCCGGGTTCGCATCACCCAGGCCGAGGCCTACGACCTTTCGGGCGAGATGGTGGCACGGGTGCCCTGGAAACCCGGGGTTCCGGTGACGCACAACGTAGCCATAGAAACAATTCAGGTGTAAGCTGAACCCGGTCTGGCTTATGGAACCTTTTCAGGTCTTCCTGGACTTGAGCATTCGGCAATACCTGAAGACTGAGCCCTCTAAAAACCTTCCTCCCGAGGGCTTTCGGCTTCTGGCCTTTGGCATTCGGCATGTAGTAAAGCGGAGCCCGCTATGTACATCGTGATTGCCGGTGGCGGCGAAATCGGCTCGCAGATTGCCAAAGCCCTGCACACCCAGCACGACCTGGTGGTGGTGGACACCAACCCCGAGGCCAAAGAGCGCCTGGGGGGGCTCGATGTGCAGGTGGTGATTGGCAGCGTGACCGACCCCGAAACCCTGCGCGAAGCCAAGGTGGATTTGTGCGACACCTTCATTGCGACCACCAACTGGGACGAGGTCAACCTGATTGCCTGCATGCTGGCCAAGGGGCTGGGGGCCCGGGAAACCCTTTGCTTTGTGGGCAAGCAGTCTTATGTGGACATCCTGACCGACCCCCGCACGGTGGAAATCCTGGGCACCCGCATTGACCAGGTTTTCTGGCCCCAGCGCTCGCTGGCCAAGGAAATTGTCGAGGTGATTCGGATTCCGGGTGCAGTGGACACCGAGGTGCTGGCCGGAGGGCGGCTGCGTTTTGTGGAGTATCAGGTGCGGGAGGGCGGCCCCTACGTGGGGAAGGAGCTTGCACTGCTGGACTGGCCCAGCGGAACCTTTCTGGCAGGCATCCTTCGGGAAGGCAAATTTTTTGCCGCCACCGACCCCCGGTTCAAGGAGATGGCCCTCGAGCCCGAGGACCGCATCTTCTTCATGACCACCCCCCAGGGCTTCGATGCCATCCAGGCCTGTTTTGCCCCCCGCGAGCGGGTGCGGCGGGTGATGGTGGTGGGAGGTGGCAATGTGGGCTACATGGTGACCAAGGAGCTGCTCAAGCACCGCCTCGAGGTCACCATCATAGACCACAACCCCGACCGCTGCGCCTGGCTGGCCGAACACCTGCCGGGGGCGCTGGTGCTCGAGGGCGACGGCACCGACCTAGAGCTTCTGGAGTCGGAGGGCCTTGACCACGTGGACGTAATGGTCGCGGTCACCGAAAACGACGAGAAAAACCTGCTGGTCTCGCTCCTGGCCAAGCAGGTGGGGGTGGCCAAGGTGATTACCCGGGTCAACCGGGGCGAAAACCGCCGCCTGTTCGAGCATGTGGGCATTGACATCCCCCTCACCCCCCGCGCGGCTGCCGTGCGCGAGGTGGTGGACTGGATTGCCCCCGACAACGTGGACCACCTGGCCCTGATTGAAGACCAGATTGAGCTTTTAGAGTTCGAGGTTCCCTCCGACTTCCGCGAAACGCCTTTCGACAAGCTGGACCTGCCGCAGGGCGCGGTGGCGGTGGCCCTCGAGCGCGGCACCAAGGTGTACCTGCGCTCCCCCATGCTGGCCGTTACGGCGGGCGACAAGCTCCTGGTGCTCACCGAACGGCAGGTGGCCGATGAAGTCCTGGCCCAGGTTCGCTAAAGCAGTTCAGGCCAACCCCATCCCGGTGGCCACCTACATGACCGGCAGCGTGTATGTGGCCCTGGGCGCGGTGATGGGGGTGCTGGGGCTGGCCGATGCCCTTTTGGGGGAGGATGCCCTGGGCTTTTTGGTGGGCGCGGCCATCGGGCTTTCTCTGGGCCTGGTGCTCCGGCAACTCGGCAGCCCCCAGGCCGAGCCGCGCCGGGCCGAAGCCCTGCTGACCGTAGCCGGGCTCTGGATTCTGGTGCCCGTGCTGGGGGCCATCCCCTACTGGATTTCCGGAGGGCTCAGCTACCTGGACGCGCTCTTCGAGGCCACCTCGGGCTTCAGCACCACCGGGGCCACCATCCTGGCCGACTTTTCGCAGCTCAGCTACGGGCTTTTCTTCTGGCGCAGCCTAAGCCAGTGGTTTGGCGGAATGGGCATCCTGCTCCTCTTCATCGTGGTCTTGCCGCACCTGGCCCTGGCCGGACGGCAGATGTTCTTTGCCGAGACCACCGGCGTTCAAAAACAGCAGCTCACCCCCAAGCTGCGCCAGACCGCCCACTCCATCCTGCGGGTTTACCTGCTCCTGACCCTGCTGACCCTGACCGCTTACCTGCTGACCGGCGTGCCGGTGTTCGAGGCCATCACCAACACTTTCTCGAGCGTCTCCGCGGGCGGTTTCAGCCCCAACCCCCAGAGCTTCGCGGCCTACGCGCCCCTCACCCAATGGATTGCGGCGGTGGTCATGTTCCTCACCGGGGTCAACCTGCTGCTCCAGTACCGGGCCATTTTTGGCCGCGAGTACACCGCGCCCCTGCGCGACCCCGAGTTTCGCGCCTATGCCCTGATTGTGCTCGGGGTGGCCCTGGTCATGGCGGGGGTGCTGTACTTTCGTCACGATTACACCCTGGAGCCGGCCCTGCGCCACGCGTTTTTTCAAACCGCCTCCATCATCACCGGCACCGGCTTTGCCTCGGCGGACTTTGCGCAGTGGGTGGTGCCAGCCCAGACCCTCCTGGTCATGCTGATGTTCGTCGGGGGGAGCGCCGGCAGCGTGGGCGGCAGTATCAAGGTGATTCGCTGGCTGGTGATTGGCTCCCTGGTGCGGCGGGAGCTGCAACGGGCGTTGCATCCCCAGGCGGTGCTGCCATTGCGGGTCGGCAACAAAAACATTGGCGAGGACGTGCTGCGGGCGGTTTCGGCCTTCATCACCCTGTACGTGGGCCTGTTTGCCCTGGGCGCACTGGTGATGGGGGTGCTCGAGGAGGATTTTGTGGTCGCCTTCACCGCTTCGGCGGCAGCCATCGGCAACGTGGGGCCGGGGCTGGGCGAGGTGGGGCCCATGGCCCACTACGGCGACCTGCACCCCATCTCCAAAGCCGTGATGATTTTTCAAATGTGGGCGGGGCGCATCGAGCTGATTGCGGTGCTCTCGCTCTTCACCCCCGAGCTCTGGCGTCGGCTGCGGGCCTGAGACCTCCATGAACTTCCACCGAGCAGCGCCCAAGAATCCGCAGGCTCATCCCTACGCTGAAGCAACCGCCCATGGGACGCCCCGCCATGCACAGAAGTTTCCGCCTTTTCCGGAGCGCTTCGCTGCCAAAATCAACCCACAGCAACGAACCATGCGCCTCGTCTCCCCTGCCATGACCGCTCACCCCAGCAAGCATAAGTCGTCCGGCATCGCCCAGACTGCCTGGGTGAAGATGTATGGCAACCGCTTGGGGCCAAAAAACGTTGCGGGCAGGTTTTCATGAAAAAAACCAGACCCTGGCTGCTGGAAAACCTGCGCTTTGCCTACTACTTCCTGGGCGTGGTGTACCTGGCCTTGGGCCTGGTGATGCTGGGGCTGGAGGCCCTCTCGCTGGTACTGCGGGAGTCGCCCTGGGGTTTCCTGACCGGTGCGGTGGTGGGCCTGGGGCTTGGCGGGTGGTTTCGCAAACTGGGCGACCCCAAACACGAGCCGGGCCGGGCTGAAGCACTCCTCTCGATTGCCCTCATCTGGCTCTTGGTGCCTGCCTTGGGGGCCATTCCATTCTGGATTTCCGGCGGAATGTCTTACCTGGACGCGCTTTTTGAGGCCATGTCGGGCTTTACCACCACCGGGGCCACCGTCCTGGCCGACTTTTCTCGGTTTGGCTACAGCCTGTTCTTCTGGCGCAGCCTGATGCAGTGGTTCGGCGGGGTGGGATTCCTGGTGCTGGTTGCGGCCCTGCTCGCGCACCTGGCCGTCGCGGGCCGCCAGCTCTTCATCACCGAGAGCACCGGCATTCAAAAGGAGCCTTTCACCCCCCGGCTGCGCACCGCTGCCCAGAGCATCCTCAAGGTATACAGCGCCCTCACTGTGGCCGCCGCGATATGTTACTGGGTTGCCGGAGTTCCGGCCTTTGAAGCGGTCTGCAACGCCCTGACCACCCTGCCCGCCGCCGGGTTTAGCCCCAACCCCCGCAGCTTTGAGCAGTACAGTCCGCTGGCCCAGTGGTTCGGCACTTTGTTCATGTTCCTGGCCGGGGCGGGGTTTGTCTTGCAGTTTCGGCTGTTTTTTTCGCGCGACCCCCGCCCGCTCCTGCAGGATGTGGAGCTGCGGGTCTATACCCTCATTGTGCTGGTGTTCAGTCTGTCGCTGGCAGCTTTCTTGATGACCCACCACACCAGGGACATGAACTATAGCTGGAGCGACGCCCTGCGCCATGCCTTCTTCAACGTGACCTCCATCATCACCACCACCGGTTATGCCAGCGCCGACTTTGCCCTGTGGGTTCCGGCAGCCCAGGCCATTCTGGTTGCGGCGATGTTTGTGGGGGGATGTGCAGGCTCGGGTGCGGGCGGTATCAAGGTCATTCGGCTGCTGGTGGTGGGGGCCATTGTGCGGCGAGAGCTCATTCGCTCGCTCCACCCCCAGGCCATCATCACCCTGCGGCTGGGCAGCAAGTCCCTGGGGGAGGAGGTGATGCGCTCGGTGGCGGCCTTCATTACCCTGTATGTAGCCCTGGTGGCCGCCGGAGCGGTGCTAATCTCGCTTCTGGAAAACAACTTTGTGGTGGGTTTTACCGCCAGCGCTCAAGCGGTAGGCAACATTGGGCCTGGCCTGGGCGAGGTGGGGCCCATGGGGGGGTTCGCCGGGCTCGAGCCTCTCTCCAAGACCATCCTGATTTTTCAGATGTGGGCCGGACGGATTGAGCTAATCCCGGTGTTTTTGTTGTTTACTCCGGAGCTGTGGAAAAAGCTACGAGGCTAAAGAGGTCAAGGGTCGAGGGCCGTGTGGGTACTAATGGCGTGGCTTTCGTCGTTCAGCATTTGGATGATTATCTTTTTGAATCCGGTATAAACTGAAGTAGATGTCCAAGCCACCTCTCCCTGAATCGTTTCGCCTCGACCACCAAAAGGTTCAAGCGCCCTATGTGCGGCTGGCCGGCGTGAAGGAAACCCCCAGGGGCGACCGGATTGAGAAGTACGACCTGCGGCTGGCACAGCCCAACCGGGAGGCCCTCGACACCGGCGCGGTGCACACCCTCGAGCACCTCCTGGCCACCTACATCCGCAGCCACCTCGAGGGCGTGGTTGACCTCTCGCCCATGGGCTGCCGCACCGGGTTTTACCTGGTGGTGCTGGGCGAGCCTGGCCCCCAGAAGGTACTGGAGGCTTTCCGGGCAACGCTAAAAGACGTGGTCAGCCATACCGAACCCGTACCGGGGGTGAGCGAACTCGAGTGCGGCAACTACCGCGACCACGACCCCGAGGGTGCTCGAGCCTGGGCCCGGCGGGTGCTGGAAACGGGCTTGCACATCCAGGAAACCATCGAGATCGCCGACTAGCACCGGCCCCGCCCGGTTTACGCCACCCGTGAATGGGGCGTGTCCCGCCATCTGGGTGCTGGATGTTGGCTGGGGTGAATGCTAGGCTAACTCAATATGCCCATGGTTGCCCTTTTTGCTGCCGAAGGAGCCGAAGCCCAGGCGGTGCGCCGAAAACTCAGCCTGCAAGAGGACGTGGATGGCCCCTGGAACATTCACCAGGGGGAGCTCGGGCGCTATCCGGTGGTGCTCATCGAAACCGGGGTGGGCAAAGCCGCCGCCGCCGCAGCGGTGGCCTATGCCAAGGTTCGCTTCAATCCCACCCAGTCGTTCTGGGTGGGCGTGGCCGGAGCCCTGAACCCCGACCTCAAAACCCTCGACCTGATCCTGGCCCAGGATGCCGTGCAGTACGACGTGGACATCACCGCGTTTGGTCGTGCGCCGGGCGAGCTGGCAACCGGCGAGCGCTTTATTCCCGCCGATGCCGGGCTCACCTCGAGGGTGCTGCGCACGGCCCTGAACATGGGCCTGCCCATCTACCTGGGGCGCATTGCCAGCGCAGATCGCTTTCTGGCCCACCGCCACCAGGCCGAAGAGGTGCGCCGGGTATTCGCCGCCGACGCCGTTGAAATGGAAGGTGCCGCCGCCCTTTGGACTGCCAAACGCATGGGCCTGCCAATGGCCCTGCTGCGGGCCATCACCGACCAGGCCGGCAGCGAAGCACCCCTCGCCTTCGAGGCTTTTTTGGAGAGCGCCTCGGAGCGTCTGGCCGCTCTGATTGGCCAGGTCTTGAGTACCTGACCAAAAATTTGTGCACCAACAAAGGCTTCCCTTGGCCAGTCACAAGTTGCCCTAGTGCGCCTCCCTTGAGCAAGATGCTTGTGAGGCGCTTTTTCGCCGCAGTCGTCCCCTGCCCAAAGGCCGCAGCCGGAAGACGCCGTGATGCGGGCCGGGGTGCCTGGGTATACTGAAGCATCAAGGTCTGTTGGATGGGCATGTGCGGGAACTCGAGGAGGAGGAAGCATGGGGGCAGCATCCGTAACCGAGCAGCGGCTGGGGTCTGAGCTGGTGGAGGCTTCGGAGCACATCAACGGCGGACACGTCAAACTCTTTTGCGGCAATGCCAACCGCCCCCTGGCCGAGGCCGTCGCCCGGGCGCTGGGAATCCAGCTCGGCCAGGCTACCGTGGAGCGCTTTCCCGACGGCGAGGTGCGGGTGCGCCTTTTGGAGAGCATCCGGGGCGACGATGTCTACCTGCTTCAGCCCACCGCCCCCCCGGTCAACGACAACCTGATGGAGCTACTGGTGCTGGCCGACGCGGTGCGCCGCAGCAGCGCCGGGCGCATCAATGCGGTGATTCCCTACTTTGGCTACGCCCGCCAGGACAAGCAAACCCAGGGCCGTGAGCCCATCACCGCGCGGCTGGTGGCCGGCTTGCTGGAACATGTGGGCATCCACCGGCTCATCACCGTAGACCTGCACGCCCCCCAGATTCAGGGGTTTTTTTATCAGCCGGTGGACGAGCTTTCGGCGGTGCGGCTGTTTGCCGAGTACCTCGAAAGCCAGCGCCTGACCGAAAACGCGGTGGTGGTCTCGCCCGACTCGGGCCGGGCCGAGCAGGCCCGCCGGCTTTCCGAGCGGCTCAACCTGCCCTTAGCCATCCTGGCCAAACGCCGCACCGGCCCCCGCGAGACCCAGGTCAGCTACGTGATTGGGGACGTGGCGGGCAAGCGCCCCCTCATCATTGACGACATAATCTCGACCGGCGGCACCATCCGGCGCGGGGTGGAGGCTTTGGTGGCCGCCGGGGCCGCACCGGAGGTGGTGGTGATGGCCTCCCACGCGGTGCTGGTGGGCAACGCCCGCGAGAACCTGGCCCACCCGGCCATCCGCGAGGTGGTCTTTACCGATACCATCGCACTTAACCCGGCGCTGGGCTACACCATTCTGCCCACCGCCCCCCTGCTGGCCCAGGCCATCCGGCGGGTGCACACCAACCAGTCGGTGAGCGTGCTGATTTAGGGCCCGCCGCTCATATCCAGCATGCCCTGGCCCCGGGCTTCCGGGGGCGCTCCTGCCGGGAGGCCCGGGTTGGTCAGGTTGGCCAGCAGGGTAAGCTCGAGGGCCTCCGGCGTGAGGGGGGTGAAGGCGCTGGCCTGGCGCACAACCGCTGCGGCTCCGGCCACCAGGGGGGCCGCAAACGAGGTGCCGGTGAACTCGGCCTCGAGGCCCCCCGGACGCAGGCTCCGCACCCGCTCGCCGGGGGCCACCAGGTCTACATAGTCGCCCTGGTTGCTGAAGCCGCTCACCCGAAACTCGGTTCCATACAGCCCCACCGCCCCCACGCTCAAAAGGCCCTTCAACAGGGTCATGCGGCGGGCGGGGTCACGGCTTGCCGAGAGCCCCCGCAGGCCCCCGAAGGAGGCCGGGAAGTGGTGCAGGGTGCCCTTTTTGCTGCTGCGGATGGCCCACTGGTTGCCGGCCGCGGCCACCACCGGAATCCCCCCCACCCCGCGCTTCATCAGGGCGTCCTTGAGCAGGATGTACACGATCTCGCTGGGGGTGTCGCTGCCCAGGCTCAGGTTCAGCACCAGCTTTTGGTTCTTGTTCTGCTCGGCGTAGGCGATGGCATAGCAGATGCCCCGGATGACCGCAGCCAGGGGGCATTTGCCGTTTTTATCGCAGCTCTTGACGGGCAGAATCCCGGCAGCGGGCGCGACCCCATAGGCAGCCCCGGCGGCCAGCACGGCCACGGCGGTGCCGTGGCCCTGGCCATCTCTGTACTCGTCGAGGTTGGGGTTGGGGGCCTCGAGGTTGGTGAAGTCGGCCCCCGGGCGCAGGTTGAGGCTGGTCAGGCTGGCCACCCCGGTGTCCACCACAGCGATGGTGGTGCCCGCACCGGTAAAGTTGCTGGCGGGGTTGCGCTGGATGGCCTGCCGGGCGTTGATGGGGCTGCTGTTCGGGCTGGGGGGCAGGTCGGAGCCGGTGTCGTAGCCGGTCAGGGGGTCTATGCCCAGAATGCCGTCCAGGTCCACCACCTGGCTTCCCGCCGCGGCCTCGAGCCGCTCCAGCAGGGCCCCCACGGCCAGCGGCGGGCCGGAGGCCTGGCCCACCTGGGCCAGCCGCCCCGCGCAGGGCCCGGAAGCGGCGCCCAGAGGCACCGAGGGTTCTCCCCTGGTGTTGGGTACCAGGCGCAGCCCGGCCCCGGCCAGCTGCTGGGCAAAAGCGCTGTCGCTGACCCCCGGCTTCAGCACCACCAGGGCCCCCGCGCCTACGCTCTCGCCCAGCACCGTAAGGCTGCCCGTGGCCCGGTTGGCCCCGTCGGCGATGTCGAGCGCCTGGGGGCCGCCCCAGACGCTGCTGGGCACCTTGAAGATGACCGCGCTGCCGGCCCCTTCCGGCTCAGTTCGCAAACCCGCTATGGCCTCCCCCGCCAGGCGCAGACTCAGGCTCGAGCCCGCCCGCCAGGGCAGGCTCACGCGCACCTCCTCCTCCCAGGCCGCCCGCCTTGGGGCGGGGTAGACCTCCGCCGTGATGGGGCTCGTCCCACCCCCGCGCAGCAGGTCGCAGCCCACCAGACTCACCGCCAGCACCAGCATCCATCGCATCTCGAACCTCCAGATAAAGGGTCTCCTCGAGCCAGTACGCGCTTCTGGGCATGGCGGCATCCTGCCCCAGCTACCCTGAACGCTCCATGAACGCCTGGAGCTGCGCCCGCTGCTGCGCGGCCAGGTCGAAGTACCCGGCGTTTTCCGAGACTGCGATGGCCTCCTGCCAGACCTCGAGGTCGCCCATCAGCTCGGCCAGGTTGGAAAGGGCCAGGGCCAGCACGTAGGCCTCGCCCGCCTCCCGCGCGGCTTCGATGGCCTTGAGGTAGTAGGCGCGGGCCTCCGCCGGGCGGTTCTGGATGTGCCAGAGAGCCCCTGCGTTGTTCTGGGCCAGCGCCGCTTTCTTGAGGTTGCCGATCTCCAGGGCCAGTTGCTCGGCTTCGCGGTAGCTTTGCAGCGCAGCCTCGAATCGCTGCTGCCGCTCCAGCTCCTTCCCCAGGTTGATGAGGGCCTGGGCCCGCAGGCTTGGGTTGTCTTGGGCCGCCTCCAGCAGCTCCTGGAAGACCTGGGCCACCTCCTCGCCCATGCGGGCGCGGGCAATGGCGGCATTGTTGAGGGCATCCAGGCGCCGGTTTTCGTCGCCCAGGCCCAGCCACAAGGCCGCAGCCCGCCGGAAAGCGGCGGCGGCTTCGGTAAACTGGCCCTTAGCCAGAAAAATCAGGCCCAGGGTGTTCTGGGCCTCGGCCCGGGCCTCCATCCCGCCCGCGAGGGCCTGCTCCGCCGCCTGCCGGGCCTCCTCGGCGCGGCCCAGGCGGTGAAAGAGGGTGGCCCTGAGGGCCTGGTGCTCGGGCGCATCGGGCAGCAAGCGCATTGTCTGCAGGGCCTCCTTGTAGAGCCCGGCCCGCTCATAAGCCCTGGCCTGGAGCAGAGCCACTTCGGGATGGTTGGGGGCCTCGGCCAGCACTTCGGCGGCCCGTTTGGGAAAACCGCGCCGGATAAGCTCGGCGGCCCAGGCCAGGTAGGCCTGCACCACCCGGGGCCGGTCGGCCTCCTCGAGGAGGGCCCGGGCCCGCCGGTAGAGGGGCAGGGCCTGCTGGGGCTTGAGCTGGCGGGCCAGCCTCAGGCTGAGCCGGGCCTCCAGGGCGGGGTGCTCGGCCACGTAGCGCAAAGCCGCCTCGCGCCCATAGACCCGGCCTTGCAAATCCACCAGGCCCGCCGAGAGCAGCTCGTCTACGGCCTCGGCCATCTGGGCCGCATCCAGGCCCACCGCCTCGCGGGCCAGGAGGAGGTCGGGGCTTTCCAGCAGGGCCAGGGCCATGTAGACCTGGCGGGCCTCCTCGCTCAAGGCCAGCAGGCGGGCCTCGAGGGCCCCTTCCAGAGGCTCCCCCCGGAGCCAGGCCGCCACCAGCGCGGGCAGGCCCCCGGTGGCCTCGAAGGCCCCCGGAAAGGCTTGGAGCGCCTCCTCGCGCAGGGGTTCCAGCTCCAAAAGCCCGTCCACCGCAAAAGGCGGCTCGCCCTGCCCGGCCACAATGGCCCGCCCCCGGGGCCGCAGGCCCCGCAGCCGGACAAGAAGCCGCCGGCTCTCGGGGTCCATCTCCTCCCAGCCGTCCAGCAGGAGGCTCTCCCCCAAGGCGGCCAGGCGGCGCAGAAGAACCTCCTCGCCCCCCTGCACCGACTCCAGCAGGGGCTCCAGGGTGGCGTAGGGCAGCCCGGAGCGGGCGGGCAGGTAGACCCAGCCGGTGCGGGCCTCGAGCTCGCGCAACAGCGCGGTCTTGCCCAGCCCCACCCCGCCTTTCAGCCAGAACCACTCCCCCTCCCCCACGGCCATCAGCCGCCTGAGCTCGCGTTCCCGCCCCACCAGGCCCGGCCCGGTCGGGCTTCGCGGGGTGAGGAGGGTTCGGCTCAGGCGGATGCCCAGCTCCCGCGCCTCGCGCTCGAGCTGCTCGGCCAGCGGGTGCGCGGCCAGCAGCAAGAACCGGTGCAGCCGGGGCAGGTCTTCGGGCTCCAACGGCGGGGCCCCCGCCACCCGGTAGGCCCGCTCGGCCCAACCGGCGGCCTCGGCAAAGCGGGCCTTGGCGGCGGCCTGCTCGGCGAGCACCAGATGGGCCCGGCGCACCTCCCCCGCCAGCCGCTCGCGCACCTCCAGGAGCCACTCCTCGAGCTCCGCCCCCAAGCTTTCCTTCAGCCCCTCGGCAAAAGGCCCCCGATAAAGCCGCACCCCTTCTTCCCAGCGCCCCGCCCGCAGGGCATCCTGCAAGGCCAGGGCGTCGCAGTCCAGGTCTACCCAGGCCCGGCTCTCATCGTTGTAGGCCACCCCCAGCTTGCGCAGCTTGGCCAGGGCCACCGCCAGCGAGTTCATGGGATCGGCGGCCTCGGGCCAGAACAGTTCGGCCAGAAAGCGCCGGGGCCTAGGGCCTTCCAGGGCCAAGTAGGCCAGCAGCAGCAAGGGCTTTTCCCGGCTGAAGCCGCTCCCCTCCAGCCGCAGGCCCCCCAGCGTGTGGAGCATGCCTCCAGTTTACCGAGGTCAACCGGTGTTCATGGAGCGTTAAGGCCTGTTTCGTTAACTTCCGGGCGTGCTCGAGTGTGGCACACTACAAGCAAGG
>NZ_JANWVH010000021.1 GCF_025056915.1 Meiothermus sp.
TTCCAGGGGGCCACTGTTCTGTTCAGAACCAGGCTTTCTCGAACTCGAATGGCTCAAAATATGTGAAGAGCGCTCTATGGGCTACCGGTCGGTGAAGCCTTTATAACGCAGAAAGTCAAAGTCGGCGGGCAGCCGGGTACCCGATAAATCCTGGGCGCAGAGCCCGATAAAGGTGCCGGTGAAACCAAGCCCCCGGCAGTGTTCGTCGGAGAGCTTGCAAGAGGGAAAGGCCAGGGGAATGGGCTGCCAGTCCCGCCCGTTGGCCGAGTAGGCAAAGTGAAAGGTCTCGCGCTCGAAGCGCACCTTGAGGTAAACCCGGCCCCATCCGTCAATGGAAATCTCCTGGCCCAGTGGCTCGTCGTAGTGGCCGTTGTCGCAGGTGAGCAGGTTCAGGGTCTTGCCCAGATGCTCGTCGCGGCTTAGGCGCAGGTAGACCCAGTTGCCGGTGTCGTAGTAGCAGACCAGGCCGGCCATCTGCTGAAAGTGCTGGGGCTCGAACTCGAGGGCCGTCTCGGCTTCGGCGTAAAAGTGCTCCAGGCGGCGGGCCACCAGGCTCTGGCGGTGGCGCGAGCTGAGCGACTCCCGTCCATACAGCCGCAGGTAACCGGGCCGCTCGCTCAGGGAGAGCCAGGAGGGGTCGGGGGGGTGGCGCAGGGTCTGGAAGTGCAGGCTCAGGGTAGGGGCATCGAAATCGTCCTGCTCCGGCTCTGCGGGCCAGGGGTGGGGCGGCAGAGCGGGGGCCTCCACCTCCAGGGCCGGGGCGTTGCCCCCCTGCACCAGGCGGGGCCAGCCGTCGGGGCTCCAGACGATTTTTTGCAGGGCGGTCTCGCGGCCCAGCGGGCAGTGGCGCCGGGGAGCCTGGGGGGGCTCGAGGGGCCGGCCCACCAGGTGGGCCATATACCACTCCCCGGCCTGCGTCTCCACCAGCGAGGCGTGCCCAGCCTTTTGCAGTGGCAGCTCGGGCCGGCCCCAGGCGGTGAGGGTGGGGTAGCAGGGGTCTGTCTCGTAGGGGCCGGTAATCTGGCGGGCGCGGGCCACCGTCACAGCGTGCTCGTACACCGTGCCTCCCTCGGCCACCACCAGGTAGTACCAGCCATCTTTTTTGTACAGATGGGGCCCCTCGGTCACCCCCAGGGGGGTGCCCTGGAAGATGCGGTGCACCGGGCCCACCAGCTTTTCTTGCCGGGGGTCGTACTCCTGCAAAAGGATGCCGGCAAAGGCGTTCTTGCCCTTGCGGTGGTCCCACAGCATGTTGAGGAGCCACTTGCGCCCGTCGGTGTCGTGGAAGAGCGAGGGGTCGAAGCCCGAGGAGTTGAGGTAAACCGGCTCCGACCAGGGGCCCTCCAGGCGCGGGGCGGTGACCAGATAGTTGTGGGCGTCTTTGAAAATTTCGCTGTTGCCCCAGGTTTTCACATCGGTGTAAATCAGGTAAAAACGTTCCCCATCGTGGCTCAGGCAGGGAGCCCAGATGCCGCCCGAGTCCGGGTTTCCTAGCATGTCGAGCTGGGAGGTGCGGGTCAGGGCATAGCCAACGGGTCGCCAGTGCACCAAGTCGCGGGAGTGGGAAATTCTTACCCCGGGCCACCACTCGAAGGTGGAGGTGGCGATGTAGTAATCCTCACCCACCCGCAGAATCGAGGGGTCGGGGTGGAAGCCCCGGAGCACCGGGTTGACAATCTTCATGGCCGCACCACCGCCTCCCGCAGGAAGTCGCGGAACCAACGCCCGCTGGCCTTAAGGCGTCGCTGCTGGGTGGCGTAGTCCACGTAGACCAGGCCAAAGCGGCGGCTGTAGCCCTCGGCCCACTCGAAGTTGTCCAGCAGGCTCCAGACGAAGTAGCCCTTCAGGGGCGCCCCCTCCCGCAGGGCCTCGAGGCTCTGGGCCAGGTGGCGCTCGAGGTAGCGGATGCGCTGGGGGTCGTGTACCTCACCGCTGGGGCCTGGCTCGTCGGGGTAGGCTGCACCGTTTTCGGTGATGTAGAGGGCTTTGGGGCGGTACTCCCGGCTAAGCCGCAAGAGCAGCTCGGCAAGCCCTTCCGGGTAGACCTCCCAGTCCATGGCGGTACGCTCCTCGCCGACCTGCACGGCCTGGAAGCGGTAGGGGCCCAGGGTGCTGTTTCGCACCACCGTGCGGGTGTAGTAGTTGACCCCCAGGAAGTCGGTGGGGGTGGCGATGGTCTCTAGGTCGCCCGAGCGAACCGGGGGGGCCACCTCGCCGTAGAGGGCCAGCATGTCCTGGGGGTAGCCCAGGCCAAACAAGGGCTCGAGGTACCAGCGGTTCTGAAAGCCGTCGAAGCGACGGGCTGCAGCCACATCGGCGGGGTCGGGTGAGGCCGGGTGAGCCGGCGAGAGGTTCAGGGTGATGCCCACCTGCGCCCCGGGTGCGTTCTGCCGGATCAGCGGCACCGCCAGCCCATGGGCCAGCAGCAGGTGATGGGAGGCCCGCACGGCCAGCCCCAAGTCCTGCTGGCCGGGGGCGTGCACCCCGGCCAGGTAGCCCAGGTGGGCGGAACACCAGGGCTCGTTCAGGGTAATCCAGTGCTTCACCCGGTCGCCCAGGTGGCGGGAGAGCAACCCGGCGTACTCGGCGAAGGCGTAGGCGGTCTGTCGCGCAGGCCAGCCCCCCTGATCTTCCAGAGCCTGGGGCAGGTCCCAATGGTACAGGGTGATCCAGGGGGTGAGGCCCTGGGCCAGCAGGGCATCCACCAGCCGGTCATAAAACCCCAGCCCCTTGGGGTTGGGAAGGCCCCGGCCCTCAGGCAGGATGCGGGGCCAGGCCACCGAAAAGCGGTAGGCATTCACCCCCAGCTCTTTCATCAGGCGGATGTCCTCTAGGTAGCGGTGGTAGTGGTCGCAGGCCACATCACCGGTATCACCGCCCCGAACCTTGCCGGGGGTATGGCTGAAGGTGTCCCAGATGCTTGGGCCACGTCCATCGGCGTGCACCGCCCCTTCGATCTGGTAGGCCGCAGTGGCTGTGCCCCAGGTGAAGTCGGAGGGGAAATCGCTTCGTGTCATGCAGGTCTCCTCAGGGTTGTTGCAGGGTCTGTTGCAGGGCAAAGTAGGCGGGCTTGGGTTGGTAGTCGGCATCGAACACCAGGGGCTCGCTCGCCGCCCGCCAGGAGAAGGCATCGCTAACCCCCCAAAGGGTAAAGACCTTGCAGCGGGGCTGACGCAGGCAGACCTGCAACACCTCGCGGTAGACGCGGGCCTGTTTCTCCAGGCGCTCGGCCCTGCTTCCGGGGCCGACAAGCCGTACATCCATCTCGGTGATATGGATTTCCAGGCCCAGCCGGGCGAAGCGCTCGAGGTTCTCCGCCATGCGCACCGCTGCGGGCGAAAAGTTCAGATCCACATGGGCCTGAAACCCCACCCCGTCCAGCGGCACACCCTTCTCCTTCAGCCCCTTGAGCAGGGCGTAGATGGCATCCGACTTGGGGCCCAGACCCTCGGCCCCATAGTCGTTGTAAAAGAGCTTGGCGCCAGGGTCGGCTGCACGGGCGTAGCGGAAGGCTTTTTCCAGGTAGTCGGGCAAAACCTCAAAGGGGGTCGCGCGGGGCCTGGCGTCGTCCCCGATGACCTCGTTGGCCACATCCCAGTAGGCAATCCGGCCCCGGTAGCGCCCCACCACCGTCTGGATGTGTTCGCGCAGAATGGTCTCCATCTCGGCGGCGCTAAAACCGCCATACATCCAGCGGGGAAGCTGCTGGTGCCAGACCAGGGTATGCCCCCGCACAGCCATACGGTGCTTCCGGGCAAAATCCATCAATACGTCGGCGGCACCAAAGTTGAACTGGCCCCTCGAGGTCTGCAGGGCCCCCCACTTCATCACGTTTTCCGCCACCACCAGGTTGAACTCCCGGGCCAGCACCGCTGCGTACTCAGGGTCTTGCAGCAGCAGGCTCGGCTCCACCGCAGCCCCAATCTGAAGGCCGCGCTTTTCGGCCAGGGCGCGCAGGGGTGGGCCGGACTGAGCCAGGGCCACCAGCAAACACATGAGCATCAGGCTCCACCAACGAAAAGGCATGAACCCTCCTCAGGAATAGGCAACTTGAGATACCCGTGCCCCTCTTCGCAACCATCCATCGGGTCTGAACGGAACCCTTCTCAGTTCTTGACCGCGCCCGAGGTGAGCCCCTCCATCAGTTGCCGCGCCGCCAGGGCAAACACCAGCAGAAGCGGGGCCACCAATAGCGCCGTACCGGCCATGATGGCCCCCCACTCCACGTCGGTAGCCCCTTGAAGGGTACGCAGCACCACCGGCAGGGTTTTGGTCTCCTGGGTGCGCATAATCACGTTCACATCGGCAAACTTGTTCCAGGCCCCGATAAAGGTAATCAGGCCCAGGGTGCCCAGGGCCGGGCGAACGAGGGGGAGTACGATGCGCCAGTAAATCTGAAACTCGCTGCACCCGTCTATTCGAGCCGCGTCCACAAGCTCTCTGGGAATGGCCGAGACGATATACTGCCGCATCATGAAAATCCCCACCGCACCGGCCATAGCCGGTACCCACAGTGCTTTGGGGGTGTTGATCCAGCCAATCTGGTAGATGAGCAGGTAAAAAGGAATCAGGTTCAGGATGGCCGGAATCAACAAAGTGGCCAGCACCACCGCAAAAAGCGGCTCGCGCCAGCGGAAGTTGTACATGGCAAAGCCAAAACCGGCCAGGCTACAGAAAAACAGGGTGGTGATGGTGATCATGAAGGCCAGGTAAAAGGTATTCCAGTAGGCCCGCCAGAAAGGAATCTTCTGCAAGAGAATCTGGTAGTTGCTCCAGAAGTGCTCGCCGAACCAGAGCGGGGGTGGGAACCCAAAAATTTCCGAACGCTGGTGGGTGGCAAACACAAACATGAAGTAGAAAGGCGCAATGGTCAGAACGCCCCCCAGCACCAGCAGCGCATACCCCCCCAGCCGTGGCAGAAGACCCAGGATTGAACTGCGTTTTGGCGACACCATCTTAATCCCCTCCCCGGGCGGCACGACCAAATGCCAGGTTGTTCAGGTAGGTCAGAATTCCAATAAACACGAAGAGAATCCAGGCAATGGAGGCCGCAGTACCCATCTCGAGCCATTCAAAGGCCGTGCGATACATGTACATGGTCACGGTCTGCCCCCCCGGCGTGGCCGTGCTGGCCCCACCGTTCAATAGCACGAAGGGCTGCTCAAAAAGCTGCATGTTGCCGATGATGGTCAGGCTTACTGCAAAAAACATCATCGGGCGCAGAAGGGGCAGGGTAATGTAACGGAACTGCTGCCAGCGGCTGGCCCCGTCCACGGCAGCGGCCTCGTAGAGGTCTTTGGGAATGGCCTGGATGGCCGAAAGGTAGAGCAGGGTGTTCCAACCCGTAAACTGCCAGACCACCACCACCGCCAGGGCATATTTGATGTTGGCGCTGGTGAACCAGTTGATGTTCTGATCGGGAAGCAGCGCCCCCAGGAGAGGCCATGTGTTGAGCTGGGCGATGACCAGATTGATCACGCCATTGTGGGTAGCGAAAAGGGTATTGAAAATCAGCGCAATGGCCACCGAGGAGGTGATGTAGGGCAGGAAGTAGACCGCTGTAACAAAGGTCTTGAATCGGCTCAGCACCATGTGGATTACGAAGGCCAGTGGAATGGCAATGAGGTGCTGCGGCACGCCCGAGAACACCCCCAGCCACAGCGTGTTCCAGAAGGAGCGCCAGAACATGGGATCGGTAAAGGTAAAGGTGTAGTTCTCGAGCCCCACAAACTTCCAGCGCCCCCAGCCATCGCTGGGTGTCCAGGACTGGAACGACATATAGAGCGAAAACAGGCTGGGATAAAGCCCAAACACCAGAAACAATACAAAGAACGGACTTATAAAAATATACGGTGCATAGCGCCGCTGGAAGTTGCTCCAGCGCATCCAAAAGTTGAAGCCCACGTCCGGTTGGAGGCGGTTGCTAGCCATAGACTTTCGCACAGGTGCTCCTTTCTGGTGGCCCTTTCCTCATATTCTGGGCTCAAAAAGACAGTCTCTAAAAGACCGGAGACTCTCTTTTCCGGTTAGCACCCCCTCGAGCCGGCTGGTTCATCGCGTTTTAGGACTGCCGGTAAGAGCTTGGTGCAGCCATAAAAGGCCACAGAAAGGGGGAGAAGGGACGCAGCCCCTCTCCCCTGATATCTAGCGCATCCGTCGCTCTATGAGTCGCTTCGCCTCGGCCAGCGCCGCCTGAATTTCCTTCCCCTCGTCGAGCACTTGGGAGAGGGCTGTACCCAAAATCTCGTAGGCCACGCGGTCATACTTGTTGGCTTTGAGCGGCTTGACCCGCCGAGCAGCGTCCCGCCACAGCAGACGGGCTTGCTGGCCACCCAGGAATTCAACCGGTTGGTTAAAGGCCGGGTCGTTTTGTGCCGCAAGCAACGCCGGGAAGGCTCCAATGGCTTTGAAGCCCGCAATCTGCGCCTCTTCACTGGTGGTTACAAACTTGATGAACTCCCAGGCCAGGGCTTTGTTCTTGGAGGCGGTGGGAATGCCGTAGAAGCTACCCCCCCACGAGGCATACATGCCCTCCGGGAGCTGCTGTACCCGCCAGAGCCCTTTGGTTTCAGGCGCCATCCAGTTTTGCAGGTGGCCCTGCAACCAGGCCCCAGAGAACTGGGTGGCTACCGTGCCTTTTTTGAAAGCATCGTACCACTCGTTGGTCCAGGATCCAATGCGGGCGTCCAGACCGGCTGCACGAATGTTTTTGGCCAGTTCAAAAGCCCGCACAAAACGTGGGCTGTCCACCACCACGTTGCCCTTTTCATCAAAGTAGGGGCTGTTGTTGGCGGGGGTGGTGGCAAAGATGTTGATCCAGGCCACATCGGCGGCATCGGCAATTAGGAACGAGCCTGTGGTGGACTTAATCTTGCGACCCGCCGCAATGTAGCCCGGCCAGGTAATCATGGTTCGGGGATCCACCCCCGCTTTTTGCAAGATATCCGTCCTGTAGAAGAATGTTCCGGGCCCGATATCTACCGGCATGCCAATAAAACGCCCATCCGCCGAGGTTGCCTGAGCCACGGTATAGGGCGTGAAAAGGCGCTTGAACTGGCCGGCGTTGAAGGGAGCCTTGTTCAGGTCTTCAAAGCCTTGGCCCTCAGCAAAACGACCGACAAAGCCAATCTCAATGGCGGCCACATCCGGCAACCCCTGTCCTGTGGCCAGAGCAGTGGTTAGCGCGTTGTGGTGGTCGGCGTACTGCTGAATGACCAGCTTGATCTCGACATCGGGGTATTTTTTGTTGAACAGCGGAATTTGCGCCTTAAGGGAGTCGTCCAGGTTTGGAAAAACCGCCACCGTCAGGGTGGTTTTCTGAGCCAGGCCCAAACCGACCAGCGCCAGCAATGCCCACAGTACCAGGATTCGCCGCATGTTTTCCTCCTCAAGAAGCTGGACTTCCCGTCCTTCAGAGAGCCTCGAGCCGTTTTGAAAGCGCTTTCATTTTTGCATTTCCAACCATCAACCTCCTTCAGAAGCGTAAGCTTAAGGAACTGCGTGCGGAACTCGCACGCCCGGAGAGCGTAACAGCGCGGTAGACTCCCGAACGACCAGGCGGGTAGAGAGATTTCTGGGGGTGTAGGATCTCCCCTCGAGCAGGGCCAGCACCAGCCGCGCAGCCTCCCATCCCATCTCCAGGCCGGGCTGGCGCACAGTTGTAAGGGGCGGGGTAAAGTAGCTGGAGCTGGGCAGATCGTCGAAGCCCACCAAGGAAACATCCTGCGGAACTCGAATTCCTCGTCGGTAAAGGGCCACATTGGCCCCGTAGGCCATCTGATCGTTGGCAGCAAAAATGGCAGTAAATAAAGCACCTCGAGCCAGCAACGATTCAACCGCCATAAGACCGGAAGGCTCGAGGTAATCGCCCTCTACAACCAGGGCTGGGTCGAAGGCAATTCCCCCTTGTTGCAAGGCCTCCCGGTAGCCCTGTAACCTTTCAATCGCGTCGGGATGCGACTGCGGTCCAGCAATATGGGCGATGCGGCGGTGGCCTAGCTCGATAAGGTGTCGGGTGCCTTCCAAGGCCCCCTGAACATTATCAATACCCAAGCAGGGCAGGCCTGGAATGTTGCGTCCGACCACCACCACCGGCATCGTCTTGACCAGTTCCAACAAAAGTTCTCCGGGCACGCTGCCGTCCATCACCACCAGTGCATCTACCTGCCGGCCAACCAGCACCTTAAGGGCGGCTTCTTCCTGGTCGGCGCGCCAGTGTCCACTGGCAAAAATAGGATGGTAGGGGGTTTTCTCGAGGGCTTGCTCCACACCCTTGAGCATCTCGCCATAGTAGGGGCTGCTAATCTCCTGGGTAACAACGCCAATCGTGAGAGAGCGCCCCTGGGCAAGTCCTTTGGCCAGAATGTTGGGATGATAGTGCAAGCGCTCAATGGCCCTCAATACGGCTTCGCGCTTGCCAGGCTTGACCCGAGCTGTTCCGTTAATGACTCGAGAAACCGTGCTGGGTGAAACCCCGGCCTCTCGGGCTACATCGCTCAGGGTAACGGCTTCTCTCAACTTGCCTCCAAATAAGCTGAACTTTCTTTGCTGCATAAGAGTAAAGCAAATTTTGAAAGCGCTGTCAAGAGGGATGCCCTTTTCACCAAGCCTGCCCCCAATGGTGCGGCAAGAACCAAGCATCTGGGGGTAGGGGGCAGGTTGGAAACCGACCCCCACCGTCAGCTTGTGCATTCTCGAAACTTGCTTGCAAACCCACGTAGCCCGTCCAGGTGGCCACTGTTATCTTCAGAACAAAGCTTTCTCAAAGTCGAATGCTCATATCCCATAACAACCCATGCAACCACACCCGCACGGGGAGCGAATCAAGTCCATCCTGGCCTGGACTCGCTCTCCCGACCTCGCAGGGTAGGCCAGGTGGGGTGGCTGGCCTGGCCCTTCGCGCAACCAGCCGATGGGGGTTTTGTTCGATACCCTCCTGAACCCTCCCCAGGGAGGGGCTTGAGGGCTATCACTCAAATCTGAGGGTATGGGTATCTTTACGACTGCGGACTCAGTTCGCGCCGCACCCAGCCCTCGCTCTGAGCCTTGGGCATGGGGCTTTCGGCGTTGCCCTAATGCTTGACCATGATGTGCCGGGGCACGGTGTAGTCCTCCAGGGCATACAGGCTCATATCCTTGCCGTAGCCCGACTGCTTGAGGCCCCCGTGGGGCATCTCGTTGACCAGCATGAAGTGGGTGTTGATCCAGGTGCAGCCGTACTGCAAACGGCTGGCAATCCGCATGGCCTTGCCCACGTCCTGCGTCCAGACCGAGCTGGCCAGGCCGTAGTCGGAGTCGTTGGCCCAGGCGATGGCCTCCTCCACATCGCTGAAACGGGTCACCGAAACCACCGGGCCGAAAACCTCCCGCCGTACGATCTCGTCGGACTGCAAGGCCCCGGCCACCACGGTGGGTTCGTAGAAGAAGCCTTTGCCCTCCATGGGGTGGCCCCCCACCGTCACCTCGATGTGTTTTTGCATCCGGGCCCGCTCCACAAAGCTGGCCACCCTCGAGCGCTGCCGCTCGGTAATCAGGGGCCCCATCTCCACGCCGTCCTCGGTTTGCGCCCCCACCTTGATGGACTTGACCGCATCGGATAGCTCGGCCACAAACTTGTCGTAGATTTTCTTGCCCGCATACACCCGGCAGGCCGCGGTGCAGTCCTGCCCGGCGTTGTAGTAGCCAAAAATTTTGATGCCCTGCACGGCGGCCTCGAGGTCGGCATCGTCCATCACGATTACCGGGGCCTTGCCGCCAAGCTCGAGGTGGGTGCGCTTCAGGCTTTGCGAGGCGGCCTCGAGCACCCGCTTGCCGGTGGCCACATCGCCCGTGAGCGAGATCATCCGCACCCCCGGCTGATGAATCAGCGCCGAACCCACCGTCTCCCCTACCCCGGTCACCACGTTCACCACCCCCGGCGGGAAAATCTCGGCCAGCAGCTCGGCCAGCTTGAGGGTGGTCAGGGGGGTCTGCTCGCTTGGCTTGAGCACCACCGTGTTGCCCGCGGCCAGCGCCGGGGCCAGCTTCCAGGCCGCCATCATCAGCGGGTAGTTCCAGGGCGCAATGCTGGCCACCACCCCCACCGGGTCGCGCCGGATGAAGCTGGTGTGCCCGGCCAGATACTCCCCCGAAAGCGCCCCGGTCATGGCCCGCACCGCCCCGGCAAAAAAGCGGAAACAGTCCGAGATGGCCGGAATCTCGTCGTTCAGCGCGGCCTGGAAGGGTTTGCCACAGTTGAGCGACTCCAGTCGGGCAAACTCCTCCGCCTGCGCGTCAATCTTGTCGGCCAGCTTCAAAAGCAAAAGCGAGCGGTCTTTGGGGGTGGTCTGCGACCAGGCGTCGAAGGCTTTTTCTGCCGCGAGCACGGCCTGCTTGACCTGTTCCAGCGAGGCTTCCGGTAGCTTCAGGAGCACCTCGCCCGTGGCCGGGTTGAGGATGTCCAAAGGGGTGCTCTCCCCGACCACAAACGCTCCATCAATCAGCATCTTGCTCTGTCCAATCAGTGTGGTTGCCATGTTTATCTCCTTGGGTTCAGACTTGCCTTGGGCCTAATTTGGGTTTGCTCCCGCGCCTTCATCCGGTTTTTCCGCCCCCGTGCAGGTCGTCCGTGTCGCGGGTCAACCACTGGGCCAGCACGATGGGCAAAAAAGTGATGAGCATAACGAATACCGCCACCACGTTGGTGATGGGGCGCTCGCGGGGCCGAAACAGCTCATTCAAGAACCAGATGGGCAGGGTTTTCTGGTCGGCAGCGGTAAAGGTGGTCACAATCACCTCGTCGAAGGACAGGGCAAACGAGAGCATGCCGCCCGCCAACAGGGCCGTAGCGATGCTGGGCAGCACCACCATGCGCCAGGTGGTCCACCAGTCCGCGCCCAGATCCATCGAGGCCTCGATCTGCGAAAAGCCCGTGCGGCGGAAGCGTGCGACCACGTTGTTGTACACCGTCACGATGCAGAAGGTGGCATGACCAATCACGATGGTCCAGAAACTCGGCTCCAGGGCCAGCCGTTTGAAGGTGGTCAGAAGTGCGATGCCGGTCAGAATGCCGGGCAGGGCGATGGGCAGAATGAGCAGCACGGTGATGAAGTCTTTGCCCAGAAACTGGAAGCGGTACATGGCGGCGGCCACCATCGTCCCCAGCACCAGGGCTATTCCGGTGGCCATGGCCGCTACCTGCAACGACAGCCAGAGCGCGGCCCACATATCCTGTCGCTGGAAGGCCTCGCCAAACCAGCGCAGGGTCAGGCCGGGAGGCGGAAACTGGTAGGTGCGGTCCTCGGTGGTCAGGGCGTACAGAACGATGATGACGATGGGGAAATGCAGAAACAGCATCCCCAGGTAAAACGCCAGGCGCAGGCCCAGCGAAGGCTTACCCGGCATTTGCGCACCTCCGCTTGCGAAGCGCTGCGACCTCGACAAACCCACCCTTAGGGATACCCCGGCTGCATCGGCTTGGCCCACAGCTCGAGGCCAGCAGCTCAGAACCGTCAAAGCGCATTGAACGCCCCCAATCGCCGCATAATCAGCAGATACACGGCTATGATCACCACCGGCACCACCGAAAAGGCCGCCGCCAGGGGCAGGTTGCCCGCCGTGCCCTGCTGCACGTACACCATCTGCCCGATGAAGAAACCCGGCTGGCCCACCACCTGGGGGATGATGTAGTCTCCCAGGGTGAGCGAAAAGGTAAAAATAGAACCCGCCGCTACCCCCGGAATCACCAGAGGCCAGATAATCTTGCGAAAGGTCTGGCCGGGCCGGGCCCCCAGGTCGGACGAGGCCTGAATCAGCGACCTGGGCACGCGCTCGAGGGCCGCGATAATCGGCAGAATCATGTAGGGCAGCCAGACATAGGTAAACACCAGAAACATACCCAGGTAGCTGTTGGAGAGGCTGGGGCCACCAATCACCGGTACACTCAGGATGCCCTGCAAGAGCCAGCCCAGACCCAGCGCATTGAAAAACCAGCTGACTACCCCTTCACCCGCCAGAATCAAGCGCCAGGCGTAAACCTTTATCAGGTAGCTGGACCACAAAGGCAGCAGCACCATCAGATACCAGAAGGTTCTGGCGTTGCCTTTGGTGTAAAAGGCAATGTAGTAGGCAATCGGGAAGCCAATGCCAATGCAGGCCAGCGTGACCACCAGGGCCATCAGGGTGGTGCGCACAACGATATCCACGTTGGCCGGAGAGCTAAAAAGCTGCCGAAAGGCCGAGAGCGAGAAGCGGTACTCCACCTGGCCGGTAAAGTCGTTGAGGGAGTAGAAGCTATAGAGCATCAGGTTGAAGAGCGAGCCCAGGTAGATGATGCCCAGCCAGAGCAAAGGGGGAATCAGCAACAGCGAGAGCAACAACCAGGGGCGCAAGTACAGCGCATCGGAAAGGCGGCGGCGCAGGGTCATGCCCCCCTCCTTCGGACCCACCCGAACCGGCTCATACGGCCTCCCGCAAAGGCCGCAGCGAGCCGCGCTCCCAGCTCAGGGTAACGGCGCTGCCAATCTGCAAGCCCTGTTCTTCCGAGGATGTGACCGCCGTCAGGCGCTCCTCACCCACCTGAACCTCGTAGCGGGTCTGGGCCCCCAGGTAGTGGATGTCCAGCAGGATTCCGCTCAAACAGTTGGGGCCGTTTTGGCTCCCGGGCCGGATGGCGATGCGCTCCGGGCGCAGGGCATACCTGCCCCCTTCAAGCCCCAGCAGGCGGCCCTCGAGCACATTCGCGCTGCCCACAAAGCGGGCCACAAACTCGGTCTGGGGGTATTCATAGAGCTGCTTGGGGGTGTCGAGCTGCTCGATTCGGCCCTGGTTGAATACCGCCACCCGGTCGGACATGGAGAGGGCTTCGCCCTGGTCGTGGGTGACGTAGATGAAGGTGATGCCAAGCTGGCGTTGCAGGGCCTTGAGCTCGATCTGCATCTCCTCCCGCAGCTTCAAGTCCAGCGCGCCCAGCGGCTCGTCCAGCAAGAGCAGCCTGGGTCTGTTGATCAGGGCGCGAGCCAGAGCGACCCGCTGCCGCTGTCCACCCGAAAGCTGCCCTGGCCGTCGGTCACCAAACCCGGCCAGCTTGACCAGCTCCAGCATCTCCTCGGCCCGTCGGTGGCGCTCCGGTCGGGGCACCCCCCGAACCATGAGCGCGTAGGCCACGTTGTCGCGCACGTTCATGTGGGGGAACAGCGCATAGTCCTGAAAAACCGTGTTCACATCGCGGGCATAGGGCGGCAGCCGGGAGGCATCCTGCCCGAACAGTACAATCTGCCCCGAGGTTGGCTGTTCGAACCCCCCAATCAGGCGCAGGCAGGTGGTTTTACCCGAACCCGACGGCCCCAGCATGGAGAAGAATTCGCCGGGGAGGATTTCCAGGCTCACCCCGTCCACGGCTTTCACCGAGCCAAAGTAACAGGACACCTCGCGAAGCACCACGGCAGCCTGAGCAGACGCTGTGTTGGGTTCTTTGAGCATTTGCACCATCGTAATGGGTCTTTCGCTTTTTAGCCGAGAAGCCGGGGTGGGGTTTTCCCCACCCCCAAACCGGCCTCCGGCCATCCTCGTCGGCTAGCCCCTGCCAGGGAGGCCCTTGGGCGCTCGAGGCTCTAAAGGCCCTTAGCGCCCCCCCTGAATGGCAATGTAATCGCTCACCCAGCGGCTATAGGGCACACACTGGTTGTTCTGGGTGCGGCACTGGGTGGTGGGGGTGCGCCAGAAGAAAATTTTGTCGAAGTCGTTGAAGCCCTGGTTCTTGCAGCCATCGGCAGGCAACAAGGAGCCAGGGGTGTTGCAGGCCGCGGGCACCACCGGGTTCGAGCCAAACCAGCCAGCGATGTCGGCCTGTACCTTGTTGGTGAGCTGCCAGTTGAGCCAGCGGTAGGCGCAGTTGGAGTTCTTGGAGTTGGCCGCCAGCATGGTGGTATCGGCCCAGCCGGTAGCCCCTTCCTTGGGCACCACCCAGCCGATGGGACGCTTGTTGGCCTTGAGGGTGTTCACCTGGAAAATCCAGGTGGTCGAAGCCACCACCCCTTCGTTGGTGAAGTCCTGCACCTGGGCGTTGGCATCGTTCCAGTAGCGCTGGAGCAGGGTGCGCTGCTGGCGCAGCAGCTTGAGCACCTCCTGGTACTGCTGCTCGTTGAGCTCGTAGGGGTCTTTGATGCCCAGCTCGGGCCGGGTGCGCATCAGATACAGCGCCGCATCCGCCACATAGATGGGGCCGTAGTAGGCCTGGATGCGGCCCTTGTTGCTCTTGCCGTCGGGCAGAATCATCTCTTCGAAGACCACCTTCCAGCTATCCGGGGGGGTCTTGAAAACGTTCGTGTTGTAGGCCAGTACATTCACCCCAAACTGGTAAGGCACCCCGTAGCGCACCCCGTTGACCACATACCAGGGCGCGTTGAGCAGGCGGCGATCCAGGTTGCGGGTGTTGGGAATCAGGTTCCAGTTGATGGGCGCCACCACATTGCCGGCAATCAGGCGCTGGGTGGCATCACCCGAGGCGGTGACCAGGTCGTAGCCACCCTGGTTCATTAAGCGCACGGCTTCGTCGGAGCTGCTGAAGACCTTAACCGAGACCTTGCAGCCGGTTTCTTTTTCGAAGCCCGTGACCCAGTCGGCGCTCTTGTCGGTAGAGCCGTTTTCTACGTACCCCGGCCAGGCCAGAATGTTGAGCTGGCCCTCGCTGGGCCCCAGCGACTGTTTGGCCCGACTGGCCGGAAGCTGGGCCACGGCCAGACCTGCCACTGCTGCCAGTCCTACCACTGCCAAGAACCACCGTGTTCTCATACACCCTCCTCCAATACGACAGCCCCAGGCCTGGCCACACCTTCCCAAGGGCTCGAGCTGTCGAACTGCCCTCTACGATATAGACCCGGGTCGGTGGAGAACAAGCAACCCGAAAATATAGGAGGTATCGGTAAAAAAGATGGGTTTCGTTCATTCCGAGGGGCTGGGCAGCTCGGCGTAGTTCATGCCATATTCCTGGACCCGGCTGTGCTCGCCGACCACCACCAAAAACTGTCGGGCCGCCTCGCTCAGCGCACTGCCCCGCCGCCAGGCCACGCCAATTTCCAGGCGGGGCAGGTTTTCCTGCAAAGGCCGCGACTCCAGCCGATCCCCCTCCAGGCTCCAGGGCCTGTACATCAGGTTGGGCAGTACCGCCACCCCAATGCCCAGGGCCACCAGGCTCCGCACCGCCTCGATGGAGTCGGTGCGCACGGCCACCGGCGGCGAGCCGCTCAGGCGGTAGATCTGCTGGCTGATCTCCTCGAGCTCATCGTTTCTAAGGGACAAAAACCGCTCGGTTTGCAGTTCCTGGAGGGCGACCGCCTCACGCTGCACCAGCGGGTGGTTGGAGGCGAGCCAGACCCGCCAGGGGGCTCGCAGCAGGGTGCGGGTTTCGATGGCCTGCTTGTCCACCGCCGAAACATTCATGACCGCCACATCCAGCTCGCCATTGATCAGCAAATGCTCGATGTACCCCCGCCGGTCTTCCACTATCGTTACCTGAATGCCGGGAAACACCCGCTCGAAGCGATCCAGCAGGTAGGGCAGGTAGTAGGCCGTCACCAGGCTGGTCACGCCCAGGTTGAGCTGCCCGGTGGTGGCATCGGGGCGCTCGCGGATGGCCTGCTCGGCGTTGCGAAGCGCGGCCAGCACCTCGTGGGCGTGGCGCAGAAACTGGTGTCCCGCATGGGTCAGAATCATCCCCCGGGCATGCCGGGTAAAAAGCTCGGCACCCAGCGTATCTTCCAGCTTTTTGATGGCCTCCGTGACCACCGACTGGGTCACGTTCAGCGAGGTCAGGGCTTTGGAAATCGAGCCCGACTCGGCCACCGCTATGAAGTAGACCAGCTGCTTGAGCGAGATTTGCACCGAAGACTCCTATCGGCAGAACCAATGGTTCAAGTCTAGCCGCTCGAGCGCCCCCTGAATAGCCGGGCGGCTTCCAGCCTCGAGGGCCCGAACCGAACCCCGGCCACCGGTCAGAGGGCCCTGCTCTCCGCCTCGCATTCAAAGGAAGAAAGCAAGAATTCCCTACCATTTGCCCGCAAGCCCAGGAGTATGCTAGAACTCGCTATGGTCAAAAACTTCGATTTTCCCAGCAGCGCCTATGTGGGCGGCCAGTGGCACCAAACCCCCCGAACCTTTGCGGTCAAAAGCCCCTACAGCGGCGAGTTGCTGGCCCAGGTGGCCGACTGTGGCGAGGCCGAAGCCAGAATGGCCGCCGATGCCGCAGTCAAAGCCTTCAACGAGTGGAAGAAGCTCACCGGCTTCGAGCGCGGCAAAATCCTGCGTAAATGGAACGACCTGCTCATCGCCCATCAGGAAGAGCTGGGGCGCCTGACCGCTTTGGAGATGGGCAAGCCCATCACCGAGGCCAAGGGAGAGGTTTTGTATGCGGCCAGCTTTGTGGAGTGGTGCGCCGAGGAGGCCCCCCGGGTGAACGGGGAGCTGATTCACTCGCGCTTCCCCCACAAGCGCCAGATGGCCGTCTACGAGCCGGTGGGCCCGGTGTATGCCGTGACCCCCTGGAACTTCCCCACCAGCATGATTACCCGCAAGGCCGCCCCCGCGCTGGCCGCAGGTTGCACCATCATCGTCAAGCCCGCCGAGCAAACCCCCCTGTGCGCCCTGTACCTGGCCAAGCTCTGGGAGGAAGCCGGCGGCCCCGCCGGCACCCTGCAAGTGCTGCCGGCCCTCGACCCGGTTCCGGTCTCCAGGGTCTTGATGGAGGACATGCGCATCCGCAAAATCACCTTCACCGGCTCGACCCCGGTGGGAAAAATCCTCTACCGCCAGGGGGCCGATACCCTCAAGCGGGTCTCACTGGAACTCGGCGGAAACGCACCCTTCATCGTGTTTGAGGATGCCGACCTCGAGAAGGCCGTGCAGTTTACGCTGCTCTCCAAGTACCGCAACGCCGGTCAGACCTGTGTGACCACCAACCGCATCTACGTGCACCGGAAGCTCGAGGCCGACTACGCCGCTGCCTTGGCCGAGGCCGTGAGCCAGCTCAAGGTTGGCGACCCCCTGGATGCCTGCACCAACGTAGGGCCTTTGGTCGAGCAACAGGGCCTGGATAAGGTGGTCTCGCACGTAGAGGATGCCCTTTCCAAGGGGGCCAAGGTGGCCACTGGGGGCAAGCCCCTGGGCGGGCTATTGTATGCGCCCACGGTACTCACGGGCATCCAGCCGGGCATGAAAATCCTGGAGGAAGAAACCTTTGGGCCGGTAGCCCCCCTGATGCCCTTCGAAGACGAGGAACAGGCCATCGCCTGGGCCAACCAGACCGACTACGGCCTGGCCGCTTACATCTGGACCAAAGACTTGAGCCGGGCCTTCCGCGTGGCCGAGGCCCTGGAGTACGGCATTGTGGGCGTGAACGACCCGGTTCCCAGCGCGATGGGCGCCAACCTGCCCTTTGGCGGCTACAAAAACTCCGGCTTAGGCCGCGAGGGCGGGCACTGGGGCATGGAAGAGTTCCTGGAAACCAAGCTCATCTCGTTCCTGCTGCCATAACCCCCTTCTCCCAAACCGCAATGGGGCGCCCTAATGCGCTTCGGAGGTTCGCCTTCATTCCAAATCCACCTGAACCCCATGCCCCCTGGGCGGGTACAGGGAACGACGGCCCGCCAGTGGTATCTGGAGCGCTCTTCACATTTATGCGCCGTTCAACTTCGGTAAAGCTTTGACCTGGCCAGATGGCCGCCTGGAAACTCGAAACCCAAGCACCCGCAGGCCGGGCCCGGCCCAGGCTTGGGTGCGCAACATGCGTCTGGAGCCAGAGGCATTCCCGTTTTCGTGGGCGGCCCCGCTGTCAAAAGCGCGGTAACAATGGTGACGGCAACGTCACTGACCGCAACCGAGGTGTCGCCGGTCAAGGGCTTCAGGAACGCCTCTCCAGCTTTCCATCCAGGAAAAGCCCGCTTGAGTCGTTAGAATAAGCCCATGAACATTGTTGGCCTGCGTGGTGCGCCCAAAGAAACCCTTGCCGAGTTGAAGGAAGCCTTGAAGGGCGTTGATTTTCCTGAAGCCACCGCAACCTACATCACCGACTGGCAAGACCAGCGGGCCCAGGCCCGGTATGCCATTTACGTTCACGAGGGTAAGCACCGGGTGCTGAGCCTGGATGCCTTTGGCCCGCGCTTTGGGCCAGAAGGGGACGACGCCCTGAGGGAACTCACCCTCTGGCTGTTGGAGCGCGGGGTCAGCAGCTTCAAAGAGGCCGTAATAGCCCCTTCGGAGTACGCTGCTTTGTTTGAACAGTCGGATGAGGCGGTCGGCAAGCTCCTCGCCGCCACCGCCAACCCCACCGACCCCGTGCTTTACGTCAAGCGGGACTTTACCAGCCGCATGTGATACCCACTGTAGGCGCAGACCTTGCTTTCACAAGTTGGGGGTGGGAGGCAGGTGTTGAAGGCCCCCATCCACGCCCACCCGGTGTTCCCTTGAAAGTACGCCTATCGCGCTCTTCACAGACTATGTGAAGAGCGCTCTAAACGTTGAAACCAAACATCCGCATCTGGCGCTTGCCGTCCTCGGTCATCTTGGCGGGCGTCCAGGGCGGCGTCCAGACAAAATCCACATTGACCGCATTGACCCCCTCGAGGCGCATCACCGCAATCTCGGCGTCGGCCTTGACGATGTCCTGGGCCGGGCAGCCAATCGAGGTCAGGGTCATGGTGATGTCCACCACGCCCCCCTCTTTCACCTCGGCATCGTAAACCAGCCCCAGGTCCACCACGTTCACCGGAATCTCGGGGTCGCGCACAACCTTGAGGGCTTCCAGAACCTGCTCTTTGGTGGGCAGCTTGGTCTCGCTCATGGGTTCTATGGTAAATGAGCGGCCTTGGTCACATCCTGTCCTGGGTCGCAAAAAACCCGTGGCCCGTGACCGGGGGCTTTTTCTCCCTCGCGCCACGAGCCAACGTTCACGGGCCTATCGCGCTCTTCACAGCCGTGGCCGCCCATCCAGGCGGCCACTGTTCTGTCCAGAACCAGGCTTTCTTCATTCGAGCGGCTCACAATATGCGAAGAGCACTCTACATAAACCGCTTACGGCGTCGGTAGCTTTTCACATCCTTGAAGCTCTTGCGCCCCCCGGACTTGGCCACCCCCAGGTAAAACTCCTTCACATCGGGGTTGGTTTCCAGGTACTCCCGGGTGCCTTCCAGGGCAATCCGCCCGGACTCCATGATGTAGCCATAGTGGGCCACCGAGAGGGCCACCCGGGCGTTCTGCTCCACCACCAGCACCGTCACGCCCTCCTCGGCGTTGATCTGGGCCACGATGTCGAAAATTTCCCGCACCAGCAGGGGGGCCAGCCCCAGGCTGGGTTCATCCAGCAGCAACAGCCGGGGGTTGGCCAACAGCGCCCGCCCAATGGCCAGCATCTGCTGTTCGCCCCCAGAGCAGTAGCCCGCCAGACGGGTCTTGATCAGGGCCAGCTTGGGGAAGTAGTGGTAGATGCGCTCGAGGTCCTCCTTAACCTTAGCCCCATCGCGCCGGGTGACCGAGCCCACCCGCAGGTTCTCCTCCACCGTAAGGTGCTTGAAGACCCGCCGTCCCTCCGGCACCTGCACAATGCCCTTCAGCACAATCTGCTCCGGCGGCTTGTTGGCGATGTTTTCACCCCGGTAGCGGATCGCGCCCGACACCACCTTGCCATCCTCAGGCACGAGCAGCCCCGAAATAGCCCGCAGGGTGGTGGTCTTGCCCGCACCGTTGGGGCCCAGCAAGGCGGTGATGTGCCCTTCCGGAACCTTCAGCGACACCCCCCTCAGCACCTGGATGATGTCCTTGTACACCACCTCGATGTTGTTGACTTCCAAAAGAATCGGGCCCAGGTCTTCAGGATGCATATAACCTCGCAGAAAGCCGAAGGCCAAAAGCGCAAAGCAGCGGCCTGCTTCCGGCCTTCAGCCCTCGGCTTTTCGCAGTTACGGGTTGCGCACCTGGCGGAAGAGCGCCGAGGTGAAGGGATCGGTGACGGGCACGAACTTGCCCCCCCTGGCTTCCAATACCCGCAAGCCCTCGGCTCCGGTCTGTTCGGTGCGGGTGAAGTCTATTTCAATGCCCGCCTTGGTAGACACAGCAAAGCCCGGCTTAAAGGCGTTGGGGCCGTTCATGCCGATGAGGGCCTGGTAAACCGTCTCGTTGTCAATGCGCCCGTTGAAGCGCTGCGCCGCTCGTTTCATGGCCTCCACCGCAATGGCCGCAGCCAGCATGCCCGCGGTGTAGTTGGTGGAGTTCAGGATATCGGCGCTGCGGTTGTACCTGGCCGCGAGCTGTTTTTGCAGGGCAATCCCTGGGGTGTTCTCGTCCAGGGTGTAGTAGCTGCTGGCCCAGAGGTAACCCTCAGCAGCGTCCCCGGCCAGCCGAATCAGGTCAGAACCGCCGGTGTACACAGCCCCCATCTGCTTGATCTTGCGATCCAGGCCAAGCCTCTTGGCATCCTTGAGGATGTTCGCCACCGGCCCGGCCACATTCTGGTGGATGATGTAAGTGGCACCGGCAGCGTCCAGAGCCCGCAGCAGCGCGGTATTGTCCAGGTTACCCCCACCCACTTCCCGCACGTCCACAATGGTCTGACCAAGCCGCTGGGCAGCCCGGCGGGCATGATCCACCACCGCCCGCCCAAAGGGGCTGGGGTTGACCACCAGGGCAATCTTGGCGTTCTTTTCGGTGCGGTTGATGTACTCCATCAGCGCAACCACCTGCTCGGAGTAGCTGCTCACCGGCAAAAACATGTACTGGTTGTTGGGCGGGTCAATCAGGCCAATGTGCGCCGAGGCCGGCAGGGTCGGCATCTTCACCTCGTTGATCAGCGGCTTGAGTTGCAGCATGGCCCCGGTGGAATAGCCCAGGTACATGGCAGGCTTGGCCCGATCCAGGGCTTCTTCAAAGATGCGCTGGGTGTTGGGGTTCTGGTACTGGTCATCGCGCACGGTGCAGTTGAGCGTCACATTTGGAATCAGCTTCTGCTCGTTGGCGTATTTGCAGTAGTCCTCAATACCCGCCCCATACGGCCCCCCCACGTCCGAGGTAGGCCCGGTCACGGCCCCCGACCAAAGCAGGTTCACCGTGCGCCCCTGGGCCATCACCATTCCCAGTGCAGCCACCATCGCCAAAACAATCACTCGCTTCATGATGCCTCCTCCATGTAGATGACCTCGCTTTGATTGCAACGCGCCTCACGCGGTGTTGCCCTATTTGCTATGAGCGGATAGACCTCTGGTTTGTCGGACGATCCACGGCTCTCAGCCTCAATACCTAAACGGCCACGTTCGGAAATAACTTCGCAAAAGCCGCCACCAGTTGTATAGCCCCCTGGGCTCAAAAATCAGAAACAGCACAATAACCAGGCCAAAGGAGAGGGGCAGCAGGGCCGAGGCCACATCCACACCCGCCGGGGTGATGCTTTGAATGAAGGCGTTGGACTTCATCCATTCCGAAAGTCGCTCCATGTATAGCCGCAAAAACTCGATAAAGGCTGGGCCCAGCAAGCTACCCACCACGGTGCCCAGACCACCCACAATGGCCATAGCCAAAAGCGCCACCGAACGGCCCAGGGTGAACTCCTCTACCACCACCGCACGCTGCATATACGCCAGCAGACCGCCCGCCACGCCCCCGTACAAAGCCCCCAGGGCAAAAGCAAACAGCTTGGTGCGGCCCGGATCCATGCCCATCGCGTCGGCGGCGCGGTCGTTATCGCGCACGGCAATCAGGGCCCGGCCATACTTCCCCCGCAGCAGGTTGCGCCAGGCTATCACCATCAGTACCAGCACGAACAAGATGATGTAGTACCAGAAATAGTTGTGGTTGCGAAAGCCGATTTCCAGGCCCAGGAAGTTGCGCATCTCTACCGGAATTGCGGCCCCCTGGGCCAGCGCCGGGCTCCGCCCGACCACCCACACGAAAATCTCCTGGAAGGCTAGCGTAGCCAGGGCCAGGTAGAGATGCTTCACCCTGAGGCTTGGTATGCCCACGATAAAACCAAGGATGGCCGCCGTAAGCCCCCCCAGGGGAATGGTGAGCCAGAAGGGCAGGTGGGGCGCACTCAGGGCCACGGTGTAGGCCCCCACCCCCATAAAAGCCGCCTGGCCCACGCTGATCAGCCCTGCGTAGCCGGTGGTGATGTTGAGCCCCAGCACCGCAATGGCATAAATCAGGATGAAGTTGAGCACCAGCACCTGCGAGCGCTCCAGGAACATCGGCAGGATGCACAGGGCGACCAGCAGCAACCCCACCGAGACAATCTCGCGGTAGTTGGCGAAGATGGTGGTGTCCTGTTCGTAGGAGGTGCGGTAGTTGCCGGTCTGGGCCCAGGGGTTACGCATGGGCACCTCCCGCGCGCTCAGGGCTGCGGGCAAAAAGCCCCAGACCCAAAAAGCGCTTCATGTTCAGCTCTTGGCTATTGGCTTTTGGCTTCCTCATACCCGCTCAATCTCCTCGGTGCCAAACAAGCCGTGGGGCTTGAACCACAGCATCACCAGCAACACCACAAAAGGCATCACGTACTGCGACCCACCTCCCACCAGACCAATCTGGCTGAACAGTCCATCCAGGTAGGCGGTGGAAAAAGACTGCAGGATGCCGATGATGATCCCTCCCACCACCGCCCCCGGCACCGAGTCCAGCCCCCCCAGGATCACCGCCGGGAAAACCGCCAGCCCAATGGCAATCAGGCCGTCCTGGTTCAAACCCGAGACCGCTCCCACCACGATGCCCGCCGCCGCCGCGGTCAGGCCCGCCACGGCCCAGGCCAGCGCAAAGACCCGCTGCACCGAGACCCCCACGCTCATAGAGGCCAGCTGGTCATCGGCCACAGCCCGCATGGAGACCCCCAGCACCGAACGCTGGAAGAACCAGCCAAACAGGAGCAGGAAGATGGCCGTAAAGCCAATCGCCAAGAGCTGCGGGTAGGAAACGCTAAGGCCCCCCAGGTTGAGGCCCCCCTGAGGCAGAAACTGCGGAAAGGTGAAGTTGCCCGAGCCGAAGGGGGTCAGGTACATGAGCCCGTCCAGCACGCTGGCCAGCCCGATGGTGACCATGATGACCGAGATAATCGGCTGCCCCACCATCCGCCGCAAGAACACCCGCTCTACCAAGAAGCCCAGCCCAGCGGTGAGCAGCATGGACAGCAGGGCAGCCAGCAGCACCGGCAGCTTGGCCCAGACCGCCAGCGCATAGGCCAGAAAAGCCCCGATGGCAATAAACTGTCCGTTGGAAAAGTTGATGACCCGGCTCGACTTGTAAACCAGCACGAAACCCAAAGCGGCCAGTGCATAAATGCAGCCCACGGCAATCCCGGAGATAAGGTTCTGCACAAAGTCAATCAAGGCTCACCCTCCTATGCACCTACGAGTTCCTTGCTACCTTCGGCTTCCAGCACGCTGACCTCGGTCGAAACCTTCTGCACCGTGCCGTCCTGGTATTTGAACTCGGTGTCCACCTGCACCTTGCTGGTTGGGCTATAAAGTGCGTCCACCAGGGGCTGGTAGCGCTGCATGATGAACTTGCGGCGTACCTTGCCGGTGCGGGTCAGCTCGTCGTCGTCGGCATCGAGCAGCTTGTACAAAAGCACGAAGCGCTTGATCCGCAGGTGTTCGGGCAGTCCGTCGTTGACGGCCTTGACCTCCTTTCGGATCAGGTCGGCCACCTGGGGTTTTTGCGAGAGGTCAATGTAGGTGGTGTAGGCAATGCGGTTGTCCTCGGCCCACTTGCCCACAGTCTGCGGGTCCACGTTGATGAAGGCCGTCAGGAAGGGTTTCTGGTCACCAAACACCACCGCTTCTTTGATGTAGGGGCTGAACTTGAGCTTGTTCTCGATGAACTGCGGGCTGAACATCTGCCCGGTGCTGGTGTGCATTACGTCCGAAACCCGGTCAATGACCACCAGGTGCCCCTCGGGGGTGAGGTAGCCGGCGTCGCCCGTATGCAGCCAGCCATCCGCAAAGGTCTCGGCGGTGGCCTCCGGGTTCTGCCAGTAGCCCGCCACCACCGCATCCGACTTGCAGAGAATTTCGCCGCGCTCGCTAATCTTGACCTCGCCGCCGGGAATCGGCACCCCCACCGTATCGGCCCGCACATCGCCGTCGCGGTGTACGAAGGCAATCCCGATAATCTCAGTCTGGCCGTAGATTTGCTTGAGGTTGACCCCAATGGCATGGTAGAAGCGGAAGACATCCGGCCCCAGCGCCGCCCCCCCGGTGTAGGCCCGGCGCAGACGCAAGAATCCAAGCTGGTCGCGCAGGGGCTTGAACATAATCTGGTCGGCGAACCAGTAGGCCAGCCGCAAACCCAGGGGCATGGGCTTGCCGCTCATGCGGTAGTCGGCGGCCCGGTAGCCGATTTTGAGCATCTGGTTGTAGACCCAGCGGTTGAAGGCGTAGGTCTCGGAGATGCGCACCCAGATCTGGCTCTGGGTACCCTCCCAAACCCTGGGCGGGCTGAACATCACGTGGGGCCCTATTTCCTTGAGGTCGCTCATGGCGGTTTCCACCGACTCGGGCATGTTGACGGCGAAGCCGCCCGCCAGCGCCATGCCCACCGACATCATCTGCTCGCCAATCCAGGCAAAGGGCAGGAAGGAGAGGTAGTCGTCGGTGGGTTCCAGGGGGTCAATCTCTTGCAGGGCCACCCCCATGTGCAGCAGGTTGCGGTGGCGCAGCATGGCCGCCTTGGGACGGCCTGTGGTGCCCGAGGTGAGGGACAGATGGCACACATCCTCGGCGTGGCCCTGGTCAATGCGCGCCTCCACCGCGCCTGGGTGCTGCTGTAAGTAAGCCTCCCCCAGCCGCTCCACCTCGTCGAACCCCATGATCCAGGGGTCGTCGCGGTAGGCCCGCATGCCCTTGGGGTCTTCGTAGATGACTTTGCGAACGCTGGGAATTTCGCTGCGGATTTCCAGGAGCTTATCCACCTGTTCCTGATCTTCGGCGACCACAAAAGCCGCCCCGGTGTAGGAAAGCACGTAGGCAATCTCCGGCGGCAGGGAGGACTGGTAGACACCGACCGAGATGCCGCCCAACGACTGCGCGGCCAGCTCGGCGTAAAGCCACTCGGGAATGTTGTCGGCGATGACCGCAAGGCGTTCGCCCTTCTCGAAGCCCAAAGCCAGCAAGCCCGCGGCAAAACGTGTGACGTGCCGGTAGTAATCGGCAAAGGTAATCTCGTTCCAGATGCCGAGGTCTTTCTCGCGGATGGCGACCCGCGTTGGGGTTTGCTGGGCTCGCAGGCGGAGAACCTGCGGCAGGGTGTATTTCTTGAGCTCGTAGCCGGAGGGCATCATGGGCGACCTCCCTGTGGCCGCAGGTCGCGTGTCCGATGTCCCATGTCAGGGGTGGTTCTAGACCTGAGACCCGAGACCTGAGACCGCCTAGGCTGCATGATCCACCCCCACGTAGGCTTCCTGCACTCGAGGATTGCGGCTGACCTCCTCAGGCAGGCCCGAGGCAATCACCTGACCGAAGTCGAGCACGTAAACCCGGTCGGAGATGTCCATCACCACCCCCAGGTCGTGCTCGATGAGGATGATGGTGGTACCCCGCTCGGCCCGGATGTCCAGGATGAAGCGCACCATGTCTTCTTTTTCTTCCAGCGTCATGCCGGCCATGGGCTCGTCGAGGAGCAGCAGTTTGGGCGAGAGGGCCAGCGCCCGGGCCACCTCAACCCGTTTGCGCACCCCGTAGGGCAGGTTGCCCACCAGGGTTTTGCGGTAGGGCTCGAGCTCCATGAAGTCTATAATCTCCTCGCAGAAGCGGCGGTTCTCCACCCCGACCCGCATGGCCCGCCCGTAGATCAGGAGGTTGTCCAGCAGGTTGTAGCGCCCGAAGGTGTGGCGGGCCATCAGGAGGTTTTCCAGCACCGACATCCCGGTGAACAGCTCGATGTTCTGGAAGGCCCGGGCAATGCCGTACTGGGTGACCTGGTGGGGCGAAGCGTGGGTCAGGTCGTGGCCCTCGAAGGCAATCCGGCCCGAACTGGGATGATAGAAGCCCGAGATGCAGTTGAGCAGGCTGGTCTTACCGGCCCCGTTGGGGCCAATCACCGAGACCAGCTCGCCCTTTGCGACCTCGAGGGAAACCTCGCTGAGCGCCTTCACCCCTCCAAAGCTGAGCGTCACCTTTTCTACCGTAAGCTGCACCGGGCCTCCTTCGCTAAAACCTGCCTAAAGCTTGGGGTCAATAAGATAACCATATCTTCCGCCACCCAAAGGCAACAAACAAACGAGCGTTTGGTTGGGCCTGAGTATAACGAGGCCCTACCAGCATGTCAACGTTTTGCGACAAGATTTGCAAAAAAACGTCATATTACAGCCATTGCAGAAAAGCCGGTTTTTTGTCACAAAACCAAACCGCCTCTGAACGAGTTTGGGGGTCGCGGTGACCTTCCGGGCAGAAGGCCGCGGGGGCGGGCACTCCACGCCTTTACCAACCCTCTTCCCCTTTGTGGTGAAGGTTGCGTTGGCCTGGTTTTTGAAGGTGAAGGTCGCTGTCGGCAGTGGGGTGGCGCCCGGATTTGGCTCATGAGAGCCCTTCCCGCCCCCGTGCAAATGTGCTACACTTTGAGGGTTGCCTGGCTCGACCCGGCAGATTTCTGTCTGGCAAATCAGGGCGTCTCCAACCCTGGCCAGTTTTTTGGAGGAAGCGATGAAACGCACTTGGCAACCCAACAAGCGCAAGCGGGCCAAAACCCACGGTTTCCGGGCCCGCATGAAGACCGCCGGAGGCCGCAAGGTGCTGGCCCGCCGCCGCGCCAAAGGCCGTGTGAAGCTCACCGTTAGCAGCGAACCCCAACTGACCCGCTAGGCCCAGGCTGGCCGCGCAGCTCCCCACCTCTGGGGAGTTTTTTTACCCCAGGGAATCAGGGTAAAGGGGTCAGGGGCTAGAAAAACCATCCCGTCTTCCCTGACCCCTAGCCCCTCACCTGTTGCCATGCCGTTCTCTTCGCTCAAGGGAGAAAAAGCCTTCCAGCGCATCCGCGGGGGGCGTCCCGGACGCGGCAGATACCTGACGGTGCGGTGGTTTCCACTGAGGCCCACCGCCTATAACCCGGTGCGGGTGGGCATCGTGGTTTCCAATAAGGTCTCCAAAAAAGCCACCGTGCGCAACAAAATACGCCGTCGCCTGCGGGAAATTTTACGCAAAATGCATCTTCCGCCCTGCGAGATGGTCATCGTGGCCCAGCCCGAGTCGGTCAATGCGTCCTACTGGGATTTGCTCAGGGACTTAACCCATGCCCTGAAAAAGAGCGGGCTGGTACAATGACACGGGTTGGTATGCCCTATCCTGGGAGTCGGAGCGCGGGTCTCACATGTTGAACAAGTTTTTGATTGGTTCGGTGCGGTTTTACCGGCGCTTCATCTCGCCCCTGAAACCGCCCACCTGCCGCTTTTACCCCACCTGTAGCCACTACGCCCTGGAGGCGCTGCAACTCCACGGGCCCTTCTGGGGCCTCTACCTGAGCGTCAAGCGCATTCTGAAGTGTCACCCCCTGCACCCCGGCGGGCTGGACTATGTGCCTCGAGAACGCCCCAGAGTTCGCTGGAACCCCCTGGACTCGCTGAAATAAAAGGAGCAACTGGATGAAACGCTGGTTCTGGACAAGTTTGGCTTTGTTTGCCCTGGCCCCTGCCTTGGCCCTCACCCCTGAGTGGCGCGATGTGGACATCAACAAGGATGGCAAGCCCGAAAAGGTCGCCGTGACCAATCTGGCCGACATCGCCTTCAACGAACAGGGGCAGATTGCGGGCTGGTACATCAAAATGACCCGCGCCACCGACTTCAAGGGCAACTACGACCGCGCCCCCAACCTGGTTCGGGCGGGCCAGACCTTACCCGGAACCCTTTCCAAATTTACCCCCACCCAGCGCGAGTTCAGCCGCCGCGACCCCAACAACCCCGACGCCGACTTTATTGCCCGTTTCAGCAATGGTGAGACCACCCTCACCTACACCGTGCATCCCCGCTTCCTGACCATAGATGTGGACATCCAGACCCCTGCCCCCCAGAAGCTCACCTGGACCGGCATCGGCGGAACCGATACGCCCATCACCAAGTGGCTGGGCCAGGGCAACAACCAGCCCCTCAACGCCGGGCAGGGGCCGGCGGTGTATGCAGGCTGGCAGACCCAAAAAGGGGCGGGCTTTGCCATGTTCCTTAAGCCCCAAAACCCGACCCCCATCAGCCTGACCCAGCTCAACGGGGCGGGGATTGCCGAGATTGCGGTTCCGGCAGGCAACTTCAATCTCAAGGTGTACGGCGGCGCCAACGAGCTGGTGCGGCTCAATGTGGAGGGCTTCTACCAGTTGCCGGGGGTGTTCCAGCCCAACATCTGGGGTCAGATTTCCCTGGGCCTGCTCTGGCTGTTGGAGGAGGCCCACAAGCTGGCCGGGGGTAGCTGGTTTCTAGCTATCATTTTGGTGACTATAGTCATCAGGCTGCTTTTCTGGCCGTTGATGCACCAGCAGTACAAAAGTATGGCTGAAATGCAAAAAATCCAGCCCCTAATGAAGAAAATACAGGAAAAATACAAAGACAACAAGGAAAAACAGCAAGAGGAGATGATGAAGCTCTACCAGGAGCACAAAATCAATCCCCTGGCAGGATGCTTTCCCATCCTATTACAAATGCCAATCCTATTCTTAATGTTTAAGTTGATGTCGGGCTACGAGTTTGGCCAGGGATTCCTATGGATTCCTGACCTTGCTTTGCCAGACCCTTTTTACGTGCTTCCGGTGATTTACATACTGGTTATTTTTGTCTCAACTTACCTAACAGCTGCGGGAAACAAGGACGCTATTCGGCAAGGAATCATCATAAATCTGGTATTCGCCTTTATTCTCTTTAGCTTCCCGGCTGGGGTTAACCTTTACTACACATTCTTCACGATTCTGGGTATTGGCCAGCAGTACTTCATAAATAAACAGCTTGGTATTGGAAAACCAAGTCCCGTATAGGACCTTTGTCTTTCTTCCAGGGAAAGGTCGGTTCAAAGGCGGCCTGGTGAGTCAATCACCAGGCCGCCTTTTTGTAGGATGGCGACTAAGGAGGTGAGGAAAGTGGAGATTCTGATGGAGCTTCTTGGAATCTACAACACATTCCTGAGCAACTTTCTTTTTTGGTGAAGAGTCATCTTCAACCTAACGGCACCCCATCGGGGGTGCTTTTTTCTGGTGCCTGATAAGCTATAATCGGACGATTAGCTATGGATGACAAGAAGCGTGGACTGGACGACCTGCTATCCGACCTGGGGATTGGCGAAAACGAAACCGCGCCTGAGGTCGTGCTCAAAGAGGAAGAGGCAGCCCCCATCGTGACCCCGGCCACCCCAACACAGGACCCCAAAAGTGCCCTCGAGCACTTCATGGTCGGACTGTTGCTGCGTTTAGACCCGGCCTACTCGGTGGACATTGTGCAGGAGGGCGACCTTTTTCGGGTGGAGATTCTGGGGGGTGACTCCGGGCGGGTGATTGGGCGCGAGGGCAAAACCCTGCAAAGCCTCGAGTTCATCGCCAACGTGGCCATGGCCAAGCAGTTTGGCTCGACCTACCGGGTGGTGCTGGACGCCGCCGGTTATCGCCGTCGGAACGAGGAGCGCATCCGCCGGATGGCCTCCGATGCGGTGTTGCAGGTGGAGGTGAGCGGCCAGCCCATCGAGCTGCCGCCCATGCGCCCCAGCGAACGACGCCTGATTCACGTGATGCTCAAACAGCACCCCAAAGTGACCACCACCTCGGTGGGTGAAGGGGAAGAACGGCACGTCGTCGTCCTGCCGCGCGACGCCAGCCAGCCCCCGCTTCCAGACCAGGATGAATCCGGCGAGTAAAAGTTACCTGGAACTTTTACGGGAGTTCCAGCGGCGGCTCGAGGCCGCCCGCAAACCCGCCGCCGAATCCCGCTGGATTTTAGGCCACGCCGCGGGCCTGTCCGACAAAGCGCTGGCCGCCCGGCTGATGCAGGCGGTGCCGCCCGATGTGGAAGAGGCTGCCTGGGCCATGCTGAACCTGCGCCTGAAGGGTTACCCCCTGCAACTCTTGCTGGGCGAGACCGAGTTTTATGGGCTCAAACTTAAAGTGGAGCGCGGTGTGCTGATTCCCAGGCCGGAGACCGAAGGGCTGGTGGAACAGGCTTTGGGCTATGTTCCGCCCGAGGTCGAAGCGCAGGTGCTGGACATTGGTACCGGCAGTGGGGCCATCGCCCTGGCGGTAAAGGCCGCGCGCCCCAGGGCCACGGTATGGGCAACGGACATCAATCCCAAAGCCCTCGAGCTGGCCCGGCACAACGCCCAGCAACTGGGGCTCGAGGTCACCTTCCTGGAAGCGCCGTTCACCGGGGGCCTCGGTGGGCTGGATTTGATTGTTTCCAACCCCCCCTACCTGCCCGAGCGCTACCGCGAAGAAGCCCCGCCCGAGCTGGCCTACGAAGACCCCACCGCCCTCTACGCAGGCCTCGAGGGGCTGGATGTGGCCCGCCCCCTGCTCGCGCAGGCCTGGGCCGCGCTCAAACCCGGCGGCTGGCTGTGGCTGGAGCTGGCCCCCGAGAACATCTACACCCTGCTCGCAGAGGCCACTGCACAGGGCTGGCGCGAGGCCAGGGTATACCGCGACCTGGCCCAGCAACCCCGCTACCTGGCCTGTCAGAAACCCGCCCACAGCCCTCCCCCGCCCGAAGACGAGGAGGGACTCCTGGTCTGGGAGGGTGAGTAGGCCCCCGGCCCATTCAGGCCTCGTTCCGCCCTGCCCGATCCGCAAGACCAAGCGCCCACCTTAAAACAAACTGCACCGTACGGGAAAAACGACAAAAGCCCAGCTATGGAGCATTCGTGGGCACCAGCCACTCCCTATAGAATCTGCCTTATGGACCTGCGAGCCTATCTGCAAACCGCCCTCGACGCAGCCTACCTGGCCAAAAGCATCCACCAGTACTACCAGGAAAAAGGCTTCACCCAGAGCACCAAATCAACCCCGACCGACGTGGTGACCCAGGCCGACCACGAGTCCGAGGCGGCCATCCGAGAACTCATCGCCTCGCGCCACCCCGACCACGTGGTGCTGGGAGAGGAGCAGGGCCAGGACCGGGAAGGGGCTTTTCGCTGGATTGTGGATCCCCTCGATGGCACCGTGAACTACGCCCACGGCTTTCCTTTTTATGCGGTGAGCCTTGGGCTTGAAGCCCACGGCGAGGTGGTGCTGGGGGTTGTCCTCGACACCGCCCGCAACGAACTCTTCACCGCGCTCAAAGGCGCGGGTGCCTTTCTGAATGGCCGCCCCATTCGGGTCTCCACCCGCGAGACGCTGCTCGGCAGCCTGCTGGCCACCGGCTTCCCCTACGACGTGAACAAAGACCCCGAAAACCTAACCTATTTCCAGCGGGCGCTGGCCCAGGGGCTCATGGTGCGGCGGCCCGGCGCAGCAGCCCTCGACCTGGCCTATGTGGCGGCGGGCCGGCTGGACGGCTTCTGGGAGGTTAAGCTAAACCCGTGGGACGTGGCTGCCGGCTGGTTGCTCGTGACCGAGGCAGGGGGGCGGGTCACGGGCTTTGCCGGGGAGGATTACCGGCTCGGCAACCGCTACTTGGTGGCCTCCAACGCCCGGATACACCAAGAGTTGCTGGAAACCCTGCAAGGCCGCTGAGGTCGCCCGGGTAGGCGCAAAGCATTACTTCCGCGCGCGGCCCCGAAGGTAGGTCAGCCCAAAGACCAGAAGCGCCACCCCCAGGCCCTTCCAGCCCTCGGCCAGCACCAGGCTCCAGCCCCCGTCTTGGTAAAGGTAGTAAAGCCAAGCGCCGAAGAGAAACCCCGTTGCCGCCATGACCAGATTTCGCGCGTCTTGGTTCATCGTGCGCTCCTTCAGGTTGAGCCATCCCTGGGCTAGCTCCGGCGGGCTGCGGTCGCACCAACCCCGTCCGAACCGGGCTACGCCTTCGGTTGGTCGGTCTCTCCCCCTCTCGAGGCCGCCTTTGCCAGACTCACTTTCCGCCCGATATCCCGCCGGTACAAAGCGTGCTCGAAGCGCACCGCGGCCACTCCGGCGTAGGCCCGCTCGAGGGCCCCGGGCAAATCCTCCCCCAGCCCCACCACACTGAGCACCCGGCCCCCGTGGGTCAGCAGGCCCTCCGGGCCCCGGCGGGTGCCGGCCTGGAAGTAGAGCACCCGCTCAGGCGGCGCCGGGGGCAGCGAAAGGGGCAGGCCCTTGTGGGGGTCGTCGGGGTAGCCCGGCGCAGCCATCACCACACAGGCCGAGGCCAGGGGGTGCCACTCGAGCCTTTGCTCGTGCAAGCGGCCCTCCACTGCCGCCAGGGCCAGCTCGAGCAGGTCGGTTTTCAAAAGGGGCAGAATGGCCTGACACTCGGGGTCGCCAAAGCGGGCGTTGAACTCCAGCACCTTGGGGCCTTCGTCGGTCAGCATCAGCCCGGCATAAATCACGCCCCTATACACAATCCCCTCGGCCCGCAGGCCCTCCACCAGCGGCTTCAAAATTCGCTCCACAATTTCGGTGAGCACGCCAGGGGGCAGCGGATACGGGCAGATGGCCCCCATTCCCCCGGTCATGGGGCCGGTGTCGCCCTCCAGGAGGCGCTTGTGATCCTGCGAAGGCAACAGGGGCACGATGGTGATGCCGTCGGTCACGGCCAGCACCGTCACCTCGGGGCCGCTCAGGTACTCCTCGATGACAATTTCGGCCCGCTCTGGCCCCGAGAGGATGTTGGCCGCCGCCTGCTTGGCCTGGTGGAGGGAGGTGGCCACCGTTACGCCCTTCCCGGCGGCCAGCCCCGAGTCCTTGACCACAATGGGCGCCCCTGTGGTTTCCAGGTACGAAAGCGCATCCAGCACATCGCTGAAGGTCTTGTGCCGGGCGGTGGGAATGCCAAACCGCGCCATGAGGTCTTTGGCAAAGGCCTTGGAGCCCTCGATCATGGCCGCTTTTTGCACGGGCCCGAAAATTTTGAGCCCCCTGGCTTCAAAAGCATCGGCAATTCCCTCAACCAGGGGTGCCTCGGGCCCCACCAGGGTCAGTTCAATGCCCTCGCGGTCGGCCCACTCGGCCAGCTGCGACACATTGCCGTCCCAGGGAATGCACTCGGCCAGCTCGGCCATGCCGGGGTTGCCCGGCGCGGCAAAGAGCTGCGTGACCTGGGGCGACTGCGCCACCTTCCAACACATCGCGTGTTCACGTCCACCCGAACCCACCACCAGAACCTTCACGGAGCCAAGAATAACAGGGGCCGGGCCACCGGGGGTAGGGGTGTGCAGGCTCCCGCCCGGTTGAGGGTGCAGGGCGCACCCCTCCTATGCCTTTTCCCCAACGCCACAGGCCCGGCAGGTACGCCAAATGCGCGGCGCATTCGCGGCCCGGGCCATCTTTGCCAAACTGGACGAGCGGCGAAGCAGCCCGCAGGGGTCTGCCGACCACCCCCTTGGGTGTCCCTGAAAGTTGCCTGTACGGCTGAAGCCGGTATCAGGCCTTTCCCAGCAACACCTTCTGCACGGCCTCGGGGTAGGCCAGGTGTTCCTGCTCGAGAATGCGGGCGGCCAGGGTTTCTTCGGTATCGCCGGGCAGCACCGGCACCCGGCGCTGCAACACGATGGGGCCGGTGTCCATGCCAGCATCCACAAAATGCACCGTGCAGCCCGACTCGGCAACCCCGGCCTCGAGCGCTTGGCGCTGGGCATACAGCCCCGGAAACTGCGGCAACAGCGAGGGGTGAATGTTGAGAATGCGCCCCTGCCAGGCCTGCACGAACGCGGGCGATAACAGACGCATAAAGCCTGCCAGCAGAATCAGGTCTATGCGGTGGTCGTGCAGGAGCTGGCCGGCCACCTGCTCAAACTGCTCGCGCCCGGTCTTGTGGGCTACCCCGGCTTCGCGGCTTTTGGGCCAGGGCACGTACGCCGCCTCCACCTGGGCCTCGACTGCCTTTTGCAGGGCTAGGGCCTCGCGCTTGTCGGAGATGACCAGCACAATATGCCCCAGCGGGTTGTCGTGCGGGAAAGCCCTGAGCAGGGCTTCCAGGTTGCTCCCCCGCCCCGAGGCCATCACCGCAATCCGGGCCGGGCGGCCCAGCGGAAAATAGCTCATCCAATCACCCTCCAGTTGCGTTCCATGGCCAGTCGGCGCAGCCGGGCCTCGGGGTGCACCACCACGGGCTCCTCGGCCAGCTCGAGCATGGGCAGGTCGGGCAGGCTGTCGCCGTAGGCGGCAAAAAGGGCCTCGCCCCGCAGAAAGGCCCGAAGCTGCTCGGCCTTGCGGGCTCCCGAGCGCACCGGCCCCCGCAGCCGCCCGGTAAAGACGCCCCCCTCCATTTCCAAGGGCGTGCCCAGGGCCACCACCCCCTCCCCCATTCGCCGGGCAAACGCCTCCAGGATGGGCTGGAAGGTGGCCGAGCACAGCACCAGCCGCCGCCCCTGCTGCTTGATTCTGAGCAGTTCGTCGAGCACCTGCAACCGCCGCCGGGGCCAGAGTTCGTTGGTGACCACCCACTCGCTCACCGCCCACAGCTCTTCCTGGCCAAGCCCGGCCAAAAGCCCGGCAGCCCCTTCCATAAAGCGATCCTGGAAGGCCCGCTTGTCCCCCAGGCCCAGCCGCGCGGCCAGCGCCCCCGGCAGGTGCCGGTAAAAAAACCTCCGGTACTGCCCCGCCCGCCCGTGGGCCTGCATCCAGGCGGCCATGCCGCGCCAGGTTTCGCCGGTGGTGAGGGTGCCTTCCAGGTCTGCGGCGATGGTGTTCATGGCTCTCTGCTCAAAATACCATTTACCGGCCTTTGTACACCGTCGTAAAGATACCCATACCCGTCCACGGTTTCCAAAGACTGATAGCCCTCGAGCCCCTCCCTACCACGTAAGGAGGGTTGGGGAGGGTATCAAAAAGACCCCCAATCGGCTGGTTGCGTGAAGGGCCAGGTCAGCCACCCCACCTGGCCTCCCCTACGAGGTAGGGGAGGAACAGAGCGAGGCCAGGCTAGGATTGACTTATCACTCACCGTGCGGGTGTGGTTGTACGGGCTTTTATACGACACAGGACTTTGTGTCGTTGGGCTGTGGGCTTTGATATAGCCCTCGAGCCCCCGCCAGCAAGGCATTCAGGCTACGGACGAAACTACAGGTTTCTGGCCCGTGGGCTCATAGGTGGTCATCACCACGCCGGTGCTCGAAACCACACTGCTCACCAGCTTAAAGCTCCCGGGCGGCGTCCCCTCGCCAAAAAGCCGCTTGCCCTGGCCCAGCACCACCGGAAAGGTCTGCAAAATCAACCGATCCAACAGGCCCGCCGCCAGCAGTTGGGGGTAGAGCGTCGAGCTTCCCTGCACCAGCAGGTCGGGGCCTTCGCTGGCCTTGAGTTCCCTCACCGCTTCCAGACCACTCAAGCGGTGGCTGTTGTGCCAGGGAGGGCTCAAGTTGCGGCTCGAGAGCACCCACTTGGTCGTGGGATTGAACCGCGCCGCAATGGGGTTGTCCGGCGGCACCTGGGGCCAGTAGGCCGCAAAAATGTCGTAGGTCTTGCGCCCCAGCAACAGCTCGTAGGGCGCCCCCAGCAGGTAGCCCCGCACCACCTCGCGGGTGATATCGTCGGAATGTGCCCAAATCCAGCCCCCCAGCCCAAACCCACCACTCAAATCTTCCTCTGGCCCGCCGGGGGCTTGCATCACCCCGTCCAGCGAGACAAAAGCGGCTCCAATAATCTTTCGCATCACGCCGACTCTACCCCATCACCTCCTCCGGGTGGTGCTTGTTCCAGTAGCGCACCAGCCCGTCCACGCTCATCCAGGAGGGGTCGGCCAGCTCGTACTCCTGCACCTCTTCGTCCGAGAGGCCCGCAGACCGCAGGGTGGCGGCCACGTAGGCTGCGAACTCGAGCACCATCTGCTCGCGGGTCTGGCCCGCCTTGAGGCGCACTTTAATCCAGTCGGCCCACTCCAGCAGCCTGGCCTCCAGGGCACTCAGGTGCGGCCCCACGTCGTCGGTCTCGCCAAAGTGGGTCAGATAGAGCTTGCGGGGGTTCAGGGCGCGGATTTTGGCGAGGGATGCCAGCCAGGTTTCAATGTGAATTTCCGGCGGGGGGCAGGGCGGCAGCACCGGGCCGCGCCCAATCTTGACCCCGGCCACGTCGCCCCCAATCAGCGCGTCGCCAATCAAAAAAGCGTGGTGGTGGTCGGCGTGGCCGGGGGTCTCGAGGGCCTGTATAGTGGCCTCGCCCACCTGCACGGTGTCGCCATCCTGCAAAATTTCAATCTGGCCCTCCGGCACGTAGCCCATCTGACCCCAGAGGGCTTCCATCTGGTCGCCGTAGATGCGCGTGGCCGAGGCCCAGAGCTTGCTGGGGTCTACCAGGTGGGGCGCTCCTTTGGGGTGAACGTAGATGGTGGCCCCCCGCTCGGCCATGCGCCAGGCCGCGCCCGCGTGGTCGAGGTGGATGTGGGTCACGAACACATGCCGAATGTCGGAGGCCGCATAGCCCAGCGCATTAAGCCCATCCAGCAGCACCGAGAAGCGCGACTCCGGCCCGGTCTCAAACAGCACCGGCCCCGCTCCGGTTTCCAGCAGGAACGAGGCAATCACCCTGGGGGCCCGGTCGTGCAGGTCGAGGACGTGAATCACAGCCCTATTGTACGCAAGCCCCGCATGAGGGCGCAAAAACGTCCAACCAACCGCTCCTTTGATGGTGTTCCCTCCAGGCCCTATCGCGCTCTTCGATAGACGTGGCCGCCCACGAAAACGAGAAGGGACAAAGAGACGTGCCTCACCGAGGTGAAGCACGCTGGTCTGCGTTGC
>NZ_JANWVH010000022.1 GCF_025056915.1 Meiothermus sp.
TATCATGTTTCGCTGGCCACTTTCGCTTCGATCTTGCACCGTAGTCATATGCCCAAATAATCTCGTTCATGAAAGACTCTCGGCCAAAAATGCCGTCAAGCATTACTTTTGCATAATGCACCTCACGGTAGTCCAAATGCAGAAAGAAAGAACCGTCATCAGCTAGAAGGCGATATGCTTCGTGAAATCGGGGCTCCAGAAAAGCCATAAAGTCATCAAATGAATCTTCATAGGTTGGAGATTCAAGTTTTTGTATGCTGTAGGTCCTTCCAGCAAACCCCGAACGAGAACCGTTTTCACAAGCTGAAGCCTTGAACCTATCTCTCTTCTGTGTCTTGCCAGTGTTAAATGGCGGATCAATGTAGATTAGTCGAAATTGCCCTGGGTCTAAGGTACGCAAGTAAGCTAAGTTTTCTGCAAAAACTATACTGTTGCGCTTCATATTGCCAGATTACATTTCATAAACACAAGTGACAAGGGTGAACAAAATATCGGTTCCTATTTGTCGGCACATTTTGCCAATCCTGAAGCTACTGCTTCGAGCACCTCCGCCATCCCTCTCCCCTCCTCGTGGGCGCGAATGAGCGCACTGGCAATCACCGCCCCATCGGCAGCCTGGGCGGCCTGGTGGGCGGTGGTGCGGTTGGAGATGCCGAAGCCGATGGCCACCGGGGCCTCGGTGACCGGGCGGATGCGCTGCACCAGCTCAGGCAGCCCCTCTGGTAGCCTGTCCCGCGCTCCGGTGACCCCCGCCACCGAGACGGTGTAAACGAAACCGGTGCAGTAAGGGGCCACGGTGCGGATGCGGGCCTCGGTGGAGGTGGGGGCTAAGAGAAAGGTGGTCTCGAGGCCCATCCCTTGCGCCAGGGCCACCAGCTCGGGGTCTTCGTCGGGCGGCAGGTCGGGCAGGATCAGCCCGCTGGCCCCGGCTTCCTTGAACATCTGGAAGAAGCGCTCCGGCCCCACCGCCAGCACCGGGTTGAGGTAGGTCATAAGAAAGAGGGGCTTCTCGGTGAGGGCCCGGATTTCCCGCACAAAGAGGGCCACATCGGCCACGCGGATTCCCTGCCGCAGGGCCACCTCGGAGGCCCGCTGAATCACCGGGCCGTCGCCCAGGGGGTCGGAGTAGGGCAGGCCCACCTCGAGCAGATCGGCGTAGGGCAGCACCTCTTCGACCAGTCTCAGGTCGGCCCCCCGGCTCGGGTATCCGGCCATCACGTAAGGAATAAGGGCTGCGCGACCCTCTGCTTTGGCCCTGGCAAACGCCTCGCGGGTGGTCATGCCGCACTCCCTTCCATAATCCGCATCACCTCCACCACGTCCTTATCGCCCCGGCCCGAAAGGTTGATGACAATCACCTGCTCGGGCTCCATCTCGGGGGCCAGCTTGGCCGCGTAGGCGATGGCGTGGGCCGACTCGAGGGCCGGGATAATCCCCTCGAGGCGGCACAGCAGCCGGAAGCCCTCCAGGGCCTCCTCGTCGGTAATGCCCACGTACTCGGCCCGGCCCGCTTCGGCATAGTAGCTGTGCTCCGGGCCCACCCCAGGGTAGTCCAGGCCCGCCGAGACCGAGTGCGCCGGCTGAATCTGGCCGTCGTCGTTGTAAAGCAGCAACATCTTGGCCCCGTGCAGCACCCCCCTGCGCCCGGCCCCGATGGAAAGGGAGTGCAGCCCCGAGGCCGCCCCGTGGCCGGCGGCCTCCACCCCAATCAGGCGGGGGCGCTCTTCCTGGTAGGCAAAGGGCGCAAAAACCCCAATCGCGTTGGAACCGCCCCCCACGCAGGCGATGACCGCATCGGGGTTCTCGCGCCCTTCTTTTTCCAAAAGCTGGGCCTTAATCTCCTCGCCCACGATGCTCTGGAAGTCGCGGGCCATCATGGGGTAGGGGTGCGGCCCCACCACCGAGCCAATGATGTAGAAGCTATCCCGCACGTTGGTCACCCAGTCCCGGATGGCCTCGTTGGTGGCGTCCTTGAGGGTGCGGGTGCCGCTTTCCACCGGGCGCACCTCAGCACCCAAGAGCCTCATGCGGAAAACATTCAGGGCCTGCCGCCGCACGTCCTCGGCCCCCTGGTAGACCACGCACGCCAGGCCCATCAAAGCGGCCACTGTGGCTACCGAAACCCCGTGCTGGCCCGCGCCGGTCTCGGCAATCACCCGCTTCTTGCCCATGCGCTTGCACAACAGGGCCTGGCCTAAGGTGTTGTTGATTTTGTGGGCTCCGGTGTGGTTCAGGTCCTCGCGCTTCAGGTAAATTTTGGCCCCGCCCAGGTGACGGGTGAGGTTTTCGGCAAAGTACAAGGGCGAGGGACGGCCCACATACTCGCGCAGGTAGTACTCGTATTCGGCCAGAAACTCGGGGTCGTTTTTGTAGTGCAGGTAGGCCTCGGTCAGCTCTTCCAGGGCCGGCATCAGGGTCTCGGGCACGTAGCGCCCGCCGAAGTCGGCGTAGCGCCCTCTGGCATCGGGCAGGGGGTAGCTGGGGAGTTGCATGGGGGTCTCCTGAGGGGGGTCTATCGTGTATGGTCGATGGTCTATCGACTATGGACTATTGACTATGAACGATCGCGTTGGACTATGGACTAATGGGTCGCCCTAACAGACAAAAACTCGAGGCCCTCGCCTCGAGATAAGCCCCGGCACAGGCTTTGAAACTGTGCCCAGGGCTAGCTGCGCCACCAGCGCTGGTGGTGCCATTTGTAGCTGCGGGGGGTACGAATCCGCATGTTGCTCAAAGGGTAGCAAGCCCTGCTGCTTCCGTCAAGGTTTGGGGTAAAGTTGAGCGGATGGAATCTTTTGAAGCTCAACTCGACCAGCTGGCCCGGGTCGCCGTTCACGTAGGGCTGGGCCTGCAAGAAGGCCAGGAACTTCTCATCACCGCTCCCCTCGAGGCTGCACCGCTGGCCCGAAAAATCACCGAGCACGCCTACCGGGCCGGAAGCCCGCTGGTCACGGTGCTCTACGACGACGATGCGGCCCACCTGCTGCGCTTCCAGCACGCCCCCGAAAGCGCCTTCGACAAAACCCCCCAGTGGCTCTTCGATGGCATGGCCGCCGCCTTCCAGAGCGGGGCCGCCCGTCTGCACATTGCCGGCAGCGACCCCAACTTGCTGCGCGGGCAGCACCCCGAGCGCGTGGCCCGGGCCAACCGCGCCCGCTCGCTGGCCTACCGGCCCGTGCTGGAACTCATCACCAGCCACCACATCAACTGGAGCATTGTGGCCTACCCCCATCCGGCCTGGGCCAGAACGGTTTTTCCTGGGCTGGCCGAGCAAGAAGCCGTACAAAAGCTCTGGGAGGCCATCTGGAAGGCCTCGAGGCTCGATACCCCCGACCCCGTAGCCACCTGGCAGGCCCACAACCAGCGCCTGACCGAGCGGGTGGCCTACCTGAACCAGAAGCGCTACCGCGCCCTCCACTTCAAAGGCCCCGGCACCGACCTGGTGGTGGGTCTGGCCGACGACCACCTGTGGGCGGGGGGGGCTGTGCAGGCCAAAAACGGCGTGGTCTGCAACCCCAACATCCCCACCGAGGAGGTGTTTACCGCCCCGCACAAAGACCGCATCGAAGGGCGGGTGCGGAGCACCAAGCCGCTCTCCTACCAGGGCAGCCTGCTCGAGGAGATCGAGGTGCGCTTTGAGAAAGGGCGCGTGGTGGAGGCCAAAGCCAAGAGCGGCAGCGAAGTGCTGGAGCGCATTCTCCAGACCGACGAGGGAGCCCGCAGCCTGGGCGAGGTGGCCCTGGTGCCGCACTCCTCCCCCATTGCCCAGAGCGGAATTCTTTTCTACAACACCCTGTTTGATGAAAACGCCGCCAGCCACATTGCCCTGGGCCAGGCCTATAGCGAGTGCATTCAGGGCGGCAGCCGGCTCAGCCCCGAGGCGCTTGCCGCCAGGGGGGCCAACAGCAGCCTGATTCATATCGACTGGATGATTGGCTCGAGCGAGATAGACGTGGACGGCATCAGCGCCAGCGGGCAGTCTGAGCCGCTCATGCGAGGGGGAGAATGGGTTTAAGCGACCTAGGGCGGGGCCGTTTGCTGCTGGTATCTCTCCCAGGCGGCCAGGGCCAGGCCCAGGGCATAGCCCCGGTTCACCAGAAAGCGAATGGCCCTGGGCTTCTCGCCCCGGTGGCGGCTCTGGTAGCGCTCCAGGAGGGCCAGGGCCTCCTCCTCGGGATTGCCCTGGGCCGCCTGCTCGGCCAGCACCCGGTCAACAATGCTGGCCGAAACGCCCTTCTCCAGAAGCGCCCGGCGTAGTTTAGCGGCACCCCAGCGGCCCGCATAAAGCCGGGCGTAGCCTTCGGCGTATTGCTCATCGTCGAGATACCCCAGGCGCTTGACCCGCTGCACCACGGCCTCGAGCACTTCCGGGTTGGCCCGGCGGGCCAGTTTTCGGCGCAGCATCGCCTCCGAGCAGGCCCGGGCCCCCAAGAGCCGCACCGCATACAAAAACAACTGGTCGGGGCTGGCATCCTTCATCCTCCCTGATTATGCCACGAACGTAAAGTGGCCGGGCGTATTCCGTAGCTTTTCAAGTTTGTGTGCCGCCCAACTCTTGACGCCCCGGCCCGAACCCTAGACACTAGACACTGCCCTTCACGGGTTGAACCCCCGGTTCTGGAAGCCCCCTAGACCTATGCGCGTCTTTGCCATTGCCGACATTCATCTGTCCAAAGCCTTCCCCAAGCCCATGAACATCTTCGGGGCCGAATGGGATGGGCATCCGGAAGCTGTTTTCGAGGAGTGGCGCAAAACCGTGGGCGAAGACGATCTGGTCATTGTGGCCGGGGACATCTCCTGGGCCATGAAGTTGCCCGAGGCGATGGTGGATCTGGCCGATATCGCCCAGCTGCCCGGTACCAAGGTCCTGCTGCGCGGCAACCACGACTACTGGTGGCCCTCCATCAGCCGCCTGCGCCAGGTACTCCCTCCGCGCATGCACGCCTTGCAGCACGACTCGCTGATTATGGGCAACCTGGCCATCGCTGGAAGTCGGGGTTGGGACACCCCCGGCAGCTACAACTTCAGCCCTGAAGACGAAAAAATCTACAAACGCGAGGTGGAGCGGCTGGCTCTCTCCCTCAAGACCATCCAGGGCCACGAATATGAATACCTGATTCTGGCCATGCACTACCCGCCCTACAGCCCTACCGGCGGCCCCACCGGCTTTACCGAGCTGATCGACCGCTACCGCCCTACCTGTGTGGTCTATGGGCACCTGCACGGGGCCGACCCCGAACGGTTGCCCAAGGCGTGGAACGGGGTTCCGCTGCACTTTGTCTCCGCCGATGTGGTGCGGTTCAGACCGCAGTTGATCCTCGAGACCTCCCACCAGACCCACGTGGTGGACGTTGCCGACAACCGGTAGCCACCGGCGTTTGGCCCCCCTCAAGACCCATCCAGCCCTGCACACGGCTCGGGGGTGATGCCCGAACGAGCACTTGTGCAGTATGGCGGTTATCGGGAGATGTGGCCGCCCAGGAAAACGAGAAGGGACAAAGAGACGTGCCTCACCTCGGTGAGGCACGCTCGTCTGCGTTCTGTCTGGGCCGAGACGCATGTTTTCGAGTTTCCAGGCCGCCACTGTTCTGTTCAGAACCAGGCTTTCTCGAAGTCGAATGGCCCATCATATGTGAAGAGCACTCTAGACCCCACCTGCCCGACCCCTTACCCTGATGCCTATGACCACCGACGAACGCCTGGCCCAGCTACCCCCCAGACTACAGAGCGTTGTAAAGACCCTGGGCAGCGCCCCCAAGGTTATCAAGACCGAAATGCTGCTGGAGTTTGCCAAGAAGATGCCCCCTCTGCCCGAGGGTATGCAGGGCAAACTCGAGCAGGTGCATGAGTGCACCACCCCTTTCTTCGTGCACGCCGAACTCAGGGAGGGCCGGGTGCACCTCTTCTTCGATGCCCCCAGGGAAGCCCCCACGGTGCGGGCTTTTGCCGGCTTGCTGGCCGAGGGCCTCGAGGGTGAAAGCCCCGAGGCCGTGCTCGGCGTGCCGGAGGACTTTTACAGCCTGGCCCGGCTGGAGGAAATCATCACCCCCTTGCGGCTGCGCGGCTTGCAGGCGGTGCTGGCCCGCATCAAACGCCAGGTGCGCGAAGCGCAGGGAGGGCGCTGAGGTCAGGGCTTTGGGGAGGTAAGGGCGTTGCCAGCCTGAGCGGCTTTTTCCGAGTTTTTTTGGCGGCGCCGGGCTCCAGCAGACCACCGCCCACCCCCGTTTTGCCCTTGGGGCCTCTTGAACTGCTTCAAGTAGCTCTTTCGGCCAAAACTCTGCGGCCCGTGCCGTACCACCGTTGCGCCCAGCAGCTCAAAGGCCACCCGCAGGATGGCCCGCAACAGGCGAGGGCCCACCTTTCCCTCCAGGCTCAGAACGCCGTTTGAAAGCTCGCCCCAGCCGGCCTCCTCGCGGCTCCAGAAGTGCCAGCAGCTTAGTTCCTGGTCGGCAAAAACCTCTAAGCCCTCCTGCTGCACCCGGTAGCGGTAGGGGTGGGGCTGGAAAAACTGCTGGGCGTACTGCCGGTACAAAGCCGCTTCCAGCGAGAGCAGGTCGGCCCGCAGCCGGGCGCGGCTGCGTTCGGTCAGGCCTGGCTCGTCGAGTTGTGCCAGCAGGGCCAGGCGCTCCTGCTCGAGGTCGCGTTCCTCGGGGGGCGGCTCGGCTTCCAGAGGGGTCTCCCCATAGGGGTTCAGCCGCAGGGCGGGCTTGCCCAGCATGGCGGCCTCGGCCTCGGCATAGCTGGGGTACTCCACCAGCACCCCGTTTTCCAGCCCCCAGAAGCGGGTGGCCACCTTTTGGATCAGCGCCCGGTCGTGCGAGACGAAGAGCAAGGTGCCGGGGTAGTCGGTCAGGGCTTTCTCAAGGGCTTCCAGAAGCTCTAGCTCGAGGTGGTTGGTGGGCTCGTCCATCACCAGCAGACCCGCCCGCAAGGCCCCCAGCAAGGCCAGGCCCGCGCGGGCCCGCTCACCCCCCGAAAAACTGCGGGGGGTGTCGTGCCAGTGGGGCGGGCGAAAGCCCATCCGGCCCAAAAGGGCCGCCGCCCGTGCCTCCCCGAACCTCGAGGCAAACTGGGCAAAAAGCGGCTGGTCGGGCTCCAGGCCGTGGTAGAGCTGGTCAAGGTAGCCTGTGCTCACCCCGTAGCCCAGGGTTCGCTCACCCTCATCGGGCCGTTCTCTGGAGAGCAGCAAGCGCAGCAGGGTGGTCTTGCCCGCCCCGTTGGGCCCGACCAGGGCAATCCGATCCCCCCGGAAGATGCGAAGGGTGGCCTCACGGATAACCCTGCGCTGGCCCACGTCTCCTCCGCCCTGCTCGGCTGCACCTGTGCCCGGATAGGACTTTTTCAGGCCCTTCGCCTCGAGCACCAGCCTGGGCGTCCCCTCCGCTGCAATTTCCAGACTCCAGCGGCGTTCGGGGGGGAGCGGATCGGGCATCTGGATCCGCTCAGCTCGAGTTTGTAGCGCAGCTTTCTCGCTGGCCCGGCGATCCGAACCGGGCCGCCTCCGGTCTGGGATGGCTTTCAGGAGCCGCTCGCGCTCTTTTTCCGCTTCGTGGCGGGCTTTTTCCAGGGTTCGCCGAATGCGCTCGCGCTCCTGTATATAGGTGGCATAGCCCCCCGCCACCCTGAATAAGTGCCCGGCCTCGAGGTGATAGACCGTGGTGGCGACCCGCCTCAGCAGGGCCCGGTCGTGGGAAATCAGCCCGACTGCGCCAGGATACGTCAGCAGCATCTCTTCCAGCCGCAGGCGCATGCGCAGGTCCAGGTGGGTGGTAGGCTCGTCCAGCAGCAAGACTTCGGCGCCCGAAAGAAAGGCCATGGCCAGCCCCAAGCGCACCCCTTCGCCTCCGGAAAGCCGCTCCGCTGGCTGGTTCCAATGGGCGTCCAGGCCAAAGTCGGCCAGGGTGCGGGCGACCCGGCCCTTCCAGTGGGCAAGCTCGCGAACCCTGGCCCAGGCTTCTCCGGCCTGCTCGGGTTGGGTGCGGGCCAGCTCCAGCTCGGCCCGGTGCAGGGGAGTAATTCCGTAGGCCAGTGCATAGACCGTGAACCCTGCAGGGCGAAAATCCTGCGGCAAGTAGACCACCCGCACCCCCTCCGGCAAAAGCACTCGGCCTTCATCCAGGGAAACCTGCCCACTCAGGGCCTGGAACAGGGTGCTCTTGCCGGCTCCGTTGGGCCCGACCAGCACCGCTCGCTCGCGCGGCTCCAGCCAAAATTGAGCGCCCTTGAACAAGACTCGCTCGCCAAAGGATTTTTCACCTCCGCTCAAACGAAGCCACACCTGGGGTCTCTTCGGCAGCACAACCCCCTGAGGGTAGCGCTTTGCCGGGAAGTCGTCAAAGCCGTGCCCCTAGCTCCGGAATGTGCACACCAACCCATCGGGCCGTTTCCTCCGAAGGGCCAATTGCGTGAACAGGGCATAAAAAGCGATGACCTGGCGTGAATTCGGGTGAAACACACCCTACTTGGGTAAAGGGGGTTGTAAGGTAGGAAGACCATGTTAGAAGTGCATCTGCGCCCCCTGGTGATGAGCGACCTTGCCCGGGTGCTCGAGTGGAGCCGCGACGAGGCCTTTTGCCTGGCCAACGGCTGGCCGGTGGGGCTGCCTGCCGAGCAACTACAGGACTGGTTTGTGCGCTTGCTCAACAACCCGCCCGTAGACCTGGTGCGCAGAGGCATTGTGGTCACCACCCCCGCCTACCCCGCAGGCCACCTGGTGGGGTTTGTGGATTTGCGCGAGCTCAACCCCCTCGAGAAACGGGCCCGGCTGCGTGTGGCCATCGGCGAGGAGGCTCACCGGGGGCAGGGGGTGGGGTATGCGGCGGGCCTGAAGATGCTCGAGCAGGGCTTTGCCGAGCTGGGTCTGGAGCGCATCACTGCCAGGGTACACAGCTCCAACACCCGCATGCGCAGCCTCCTGGAAAAAATGGGGTTCGTGCTGGAAGGCATCCTGCGCCAGCACGAGACCCGCCAGGGCATCAAGGAGGATGTCTACCTGTACGGCATGTTGCGCGAGGAGTTTCGGCCTCCGGAGGGCATCCGGTTGCTGGAGAGCGCACAGTGAATCAGGAATTCCGCTTCAGGCCTGCTTCCAGCGCTTCGAGTAGGATGTAAAGCTGCTCGAGCTTGCGCCTGCCCAGAATTCGCTCGATCTCGGCATAGACGGCCACAATTTCGGGTTTGATCTGCTCGACCAGGGCCTGCGCTTCACCGGTCAGGGCCACCAGGATGCTGCGGCCATCGGCCCGGTTGGCTTTGCGAACGATGAGCCCCCGCTGCTCCATGCGTTTGAGGATGCCGCTCATGCTGGGGGGCAGAATCTGACACTGCTCGGCCAGGAGGGATACCTCCAGCCCTTCCCGGCCATCCAGCGCCCGCAGGATGCGCCACTGCTGCTCGGTCAGGCCATGCCGCGAGAGCACCTCCCGGAAGCGCTGCACCACGGCCTCACGGGTACGGAGCAGGGCCATGGGCAGCGAGTGCGTCAGATCGCGCAGGAGCGGGCTCGAGGGGGCTTTGGGGAGGGTGGAGGCCATAGCGTTGGGGTTGCGGGGACAATTGTACCTGGGCTTGCAAACTGGGCCAGAGTTTTACTTAATATATTAACTATCTTAAGCCGGACGATAAGCAAGCTGGGCTACACACCCGCAAAGGAGTGCAATGGTCGAGTTCAAAGGCAGCATCGTACCCCTGGTCACACCGTTCAAAAACGGCGCAATTGACGAGGCCGCCCTCGAGCGGCTCATCGAACGGCAAATTGAGGCCGGTTCCCACGCCCTGAGCGTAGGCGGCACCACCGGCGAGCCCGGCACCCTGAGCCTGGAGGAGCGCAAGCACCTCATCGAGCTGGCCCTCCGCTTCATCCGGGGCCGCGTGCCGCTCCTGGCCGGCACCGGCACCCTGCGCCTCGACGAGACCCTGGAAATCACCCGGGCTGCCCAGAAGATGGGGGCAGCGGGCGCGCTGGTCATTACCCCCTATTACATCAAGCCCAACCAGGAGGGGCTCTACCGCTTTTTCGGCCAGGTGGCCCAGGCGGTGCCCGAGATGCCCATCGTCCTTTACAACATTCCGGGGCGAGCGGGCATCGAGATCAGGATTGAGACCGTGGCCCGGCTGCGGCGCGACTTCAAGAACGTGGTGGGCCTCAAGCACTCCTCCAAGGATGTGGAGTACGTCTCGGAGCTGTTGCGCCGGGTGGGGCGGGACTTCAAGGTGTATTGTGGCCTCGAGGCCCTCACCTTCCCCATGATGTGCGTGGGCGCAGTGGGCACCATTGCTGCTACGGCCAACTGGCTGCCCAAAGAGACCGCCCAGATGTGCCAGCTCACCCTGGAGGGCCGCTACAAAGAGGCCCTCGAGCTTCACTACTACGGCCTCGAGGCCAACGACGCGGTCTTCTGGGACACCAACCCCATCCCCCTCAAAACCGTGCTGTCCTGGATGGGCCTGTGCGAAAAGGAGTGGCGCGAGCCTTTGGGCCCCACCACCCCCGAGATTGAGGCCCGCCTGCGCCGCATGGCCGAGTCCTATGGCCTGGTTCCAGCCCAGACGGGCCACCCCCCGGTGCTGCCCGACCCCGCCGGGAAACAATATGTGTAAAACACAGAAAGCCAAAAGCCTGGAGCCCAAAGCGGGCTTTTCTGCACTGGCCTTCAGCCTTCCGCCTTCAGCCTTCGACCTATGAAACTCGCTCGTTTCTTCTCCAGAGGCCGCCTGCTGCAAGGGCATCTGCAGGACGGCCTGTTAATTGACCATGCTGGCGAAGCCCACCACCCCGAGGCGGTGGTCTGGCAGCTTCCGGTGCAGCCCGGCAAGGTGCTGGCTTTGGCGCTCAACTTTGCCGAGCACGCCGAGGAGTTCGGCCTGCGCAAACCCAGCGAGCCGGCCCTCTTCTGGAAGCCCAACACCAGCCTGCTGCCCCACAAGGGCACGGTCATCTACCCCCAGGGGGCCCGCTTCATGCACTTCGAGTGCGAGCTGGCGGTCATCCTGGGGCGCAACGCCCGGCGGGTCAGGGCCAAGGACGCCCTCAACTACGTGGGCGGCTACACCATCGCCAACGACCTGGTGGTGCGCGACTACGTCTCCAACACCTTCCGCCCGCCCATCCGGGGCAAGGGCTGGGACACCTTCGGCCCGCTGGGGCCTTACTACGTGACCGCCGACGAGGTACCCGACCCCCACAACCTAAAAATGCGGGCCTATGTGAACGGCGAGCTGCGCCAGGAGGCCACCACCCAGGGCATGATTTTTTCGATTCCCGAGGTGATTGAGTTCATCTCGAGGTTCATGACCCTGGAGGCCGGGGACGTCATTTTGACCGGCACCCCCAGGGGCATCTCGCAGGTGCATCCCGGCGATGTGATGCGGATGGAGATTGAGGGGCTGGGCGCGCTGGAGAACCCCATCGAGTGGGAAACCGACGAGGCCCCGCCCGTGCTTTCGGAAGAGGGAGACCGTTCGGTGGTGCTATGAAAGTATCGGAGAAAACCCAGGCCATCAGCCCCGCGTTCATCGCCCAGGTGCGACAGAAGATTGCCGCCCAGACCGTAGAGCACTTCATTGAGGGCCGGTTCCAGCCGGGGGTGCGGGGGGAGTTGTTCGAGAGCCTCGACCCCTCCAACAACCAGGTGCTGGCCCGGGCCTACCGGGGCCACGCTGAGGACGTGGACAAAGCCGCCCGGGCCGCCAAGAAAGCCTTTGAGCGGTGGAAGCTGAACGCCAGAGCCCGCAAGAAATACCTGCTCAAAATGGCCGAGGTGCTGGAGAAGCACGGCGACGAGCTGGCCGTGATGGAGTGCCTGGACGCGGGGCAGCCCTTGCGGATTGTGCGGGCCCAGGTGGCGCGGGCCGCCGAGAACTTTAGCTTTTATGCCGAGTGGGCCGAGCGGGCCATGGACGGACAGAGCTTCCCGGTAGACGGGGAGTGGCTCAACTACTCGGTGCGGGTGCCGGTAGGGGTTTGCGGCATCATCACCCCCTGGAACGCCCCCATGATGCTCTCCACCTGGCGCATTGCCCCCGCGCTGGCCTTCGGCAATACGGTGGTGCTGAAGCCCGCCGAGTGGTCGCCCCTGACCGCCTGGAAGCTGGCCGAAATCGCGCAGGAGGCCGACCTGCCGCCAGGGGTGTTCAACGTGGTGCAGGGCTTCGGCGAGGAGGCCGGCGACGCGGTGGTGCGCCACCCCGATATCCCCCTGATTGCCTTCACCGGCGAGACCACCACCGGCGCCCTCATCACCCGCAACAGCGCCGAGCACCTCAAGCGGCTCTCCCTCGAGCTAGGCGGCAAATCCCCCGCCCTCATCTTCGAGGACGCCGACCTCGAGCGGGCCCTAGACGCCACCATCTTCCAGATTTACAGCTTCAACGGCGAGCGCTGCACCGCCAACAGCCGCGCTTTAGTGCAGGAGAGCATCTTCGAGGCGTTCGTAGAGCGGGTGGCCGAGCGGGCCGCGCGGGTGCGGGTGGGGCATCCTCTCGAGCCCGAGACCGAGGTAGGCCCCCTGATTCACCCCGAGCACCTGAAGCGGGTGCTGGGCTACGTGGAAATCGGCAAGCAGGAGTCGCAGCACATCTTTGGCGGCGAGCAGGTGGGCACCGAGGGCAACTACGTGCGGCCTGGGCTGTTTGTGGCCGAGAACCACCACCGCATCGCCCAGGAGGAGATTTTTGGCCCCATCCTGACGGTTATTCCCTTCAAGGACGAGGCCGACGCCCTGCAAAAAGCCAACGACTCCAGGTACGGCCTGGCCTCCTACGTCTGGACGCGGGACGTCGCGCGGGCGCACCGCCTGGCGCTTTACCTGGAGGCCGGCATGACCTGGATCAACTCGCACAACGTGCGCCACCTGCCCACGCCCTTTGGCGGGGTCAAGATGAGCGGCACCCACCGCGAGGGCGGAGCGCACAGCCTGGAGTTCTACACCGAGCTCAAGCACATTGCCCTACCGCTCACCGAGCACCCGATTCCGAAGTTCGGACGCTAAGGAGGAGACCCCATGGCACGCACCGGCAATGCCTACCTGGAAGCCCTCAGGAAGAACCCTCCCAACCTCTGGTACAAGGGCCAGAGGGTCGAAGACCCCACCACCCACCCGGTCTTCAAGGGCATCACCCACGCGCTGGCCCGTCTGTACGACATGCAGCACGACCCACGCCACCGCGAGACCCTCACCTACGAACAAAACGGCCAGCGCTACGCCATGAGCCTGCTACCGGCCAAAACCCCCGAAGACCTCTCCCGGCGCAGCGCCGCCTATAAGCTCTGGGCCGACGCCAACCTGGGCATGATGGGCCGCTCTCCGGACTACCTGAATGCAGTGCTGATGGCCTTTGAGCAGAGCGCCGAGTTTTTTGGCCCCTACGCCGACAACGTGCGCCGCTACGTGCAGCACGTGCGCGAGCACGACCTCTCCACCACCCACTGCCTGACCAACCCCCAGGTCAACCGGGCCAAGAGCAACCTCGAGCAGCCCGACCCCTACATTCCCCTGGGCGTGGTGAGCGAGAGCGAGGAGGGCATCGTGGTGCGGGGGGCCCGGATGCTCTCCACCCTGCCCACCGCCGACGAGCTGTTGGTCTTCCCCTCTACCCTGCTCAAGGAAGGGCCGGGGGCCGACAAATACGCGGTGGCCTTCGCCATTCCCACCAACACCCCGGGCCTTCACTTCATCAGCCGCGAGAGCATGGCCCTAGGCGAGAGCGCCTACGACTACCCCCTGAGCAGCCGCCTCGAGGAGATGGACTGCCTGACGGTCTTCGACGATGTCTTCGTGCCGTGGGAGCGGGTCTTCATCTACAAAGACCTGGCCCGCTGCAACACGGCCTACGCCGAGACCGGGGCCCTGATGCACATGGCCCATCAGGTGGTGGTGCTCAAGAACGCCAAGACCGAGGCCTTTTTGGGGCTGGTCTCGCTGTTGGGCGAGACCATCGGGGCCGACACCTTCCCCCACGTGCAGGAGAAGATTGCCGAGGTGATTGTCTACCTCGAGGCCATGAAAGGCTTCTGGGCCCGCGCCGAGCGGGACGCCAGGCCCAACAAGTACGGCCTCTTGTGTCCCGACCGGGGGGCCATTGACGGGGCCCGCAACCTCTACCCCAGGCTTTACCCCCGCATCAACGAGATTGTCCAGCAGATTGGGGCCTCCGGCATGATTACCCTCCCCTCCGAGGCCGACCTCGACTCGCCGGTGGGGCCTTACATCGAAAAGTTCCTGCAATCCGCCACCCTGCCCGCCCGGGAGCGCGTGCAGCTGTTCCGCCTGGCCTGGGACATGACCACCAGCGGCTTCGGCGCACGCCAGACCCTGTACGAACGCTTCTTCTTTGGCGATCCGGTGCGCATGTACCAGACCCTCTTCAGCGTCTACGACAAAGAACCGTACAAAGAGCGCATCAAGGAGTTTCTGGGCTGGAAAGAACAGGCCCAGCCAGAGGTGGTGGCCGGCGACTAGGGCACCCGGCAGCCCACAGACCTCCATGAATACCACTGAACCCACCCTTTCAGACCAGCTTCGCCAGGTGATGAGCTGCTGGCCCAGCGGGGTCACGGTCATTGCGGCCCACCACGCCGGCGAGACCCGCGGCATGACGGCCAGCAGCTTCACCAGCGTGAGCCTCGAGCCCCCCCTGATCCTGGTCTGCATCAACGAGAACACCCAGCTCTGGCCCCTCCTGGAAAAAGCCGGGCGGTTTAGCGTGAACCTGCTGGCCGAGGGCCACGAACACACCTCGGCCCATTTTGCGGGGCGTCCCATTGAGGGCTATGACCCCCTCTCGCGGGGGGAAAGCCCCACCCTCGAGGGCGCTCTGGCCACGCTTCACTGCCAGACCTGGGCGGTTTATCCGGGCGGCACCCACAAGATTGTGGTGGGCAAAGTCGAACAGGTGACGCTGGGCGAGTCCAACCGCCCGCTCCTTTACTGGAACCGGGGCTACCGGCAGTTGCCGTAGCTTGGAGCGCAAGACCCTTCTCCTTCAGCATGATTCCTTTTATCTCTCCTGCGACCTGGGACTTGCGACCTTTCGGGGGTGAAACCATGAACCAGATTCCCAACATCGTTCGTATTGGCCACGGGGTGTTTTATGTAACCGACCTCGAGCGCTCGCGCCACTTCTATGTGGACTTGCTGGGCCTGAATGTGCTGCACGAAAACCCCGGCGCCCTCTACCTGCGCGGCACCGAAGACCGCGAGTGGACACTCAAGCTCGAGCTGGCCCCCGAGGCCGGCATCAAGCACCTGGCCTACCGGGTGGCCGGTGAGCTTGACTTGCAGTTGCTGGTCGAGCTGGCCCAGGCCCTGGGGCTGCCCTACCGCTGGGAGTCCGAACAAGACCGCCCCAAGCTGCTCCGCCTCCAGGACCCCTTCGGGGTGCCGCTGGCCTTCTACGCCGAAAGCCAGAAGTACCCCTGGCTTTTGCAGCGCTACGACCTGCACAAAGGGCCTGGCATCCAGCGCATTGACCACATCAACGTGATGAGCCCCCAGGTCGAGGCCATGACCCGCTGGTACATGGACAGGCTGGCCTTCCGGTTGTCGGAGTACACCGAGGGCGACGATGGCCGAATCTGGGCGTCCTGGATTCACCGCAAGGGCAACGTCCACGACCTGGCCCTCACCAACGGCACCGGCCCCCGCCTGCACCACTTTGCCTACTGGATGCCCGATGCCATGAGCATCATCAAGGCCTGCGACATCCTGGCCGGTGCCCGACAGACCGAGGCCATCGAGCGAGGGCCGGGCCGGCACGGGGTTTCCAACGCCTTTTTCCTGTATCTGCGTGACCCCGACGGGCACCGCATCGAGCTCTACACCTCCGACTATTCCACTGTGGACCCCGACTTTGAGCCCATCCGCTGGAGCCTCAACGACCCCCGCCGCCAGACCCTGTGGGGCGCCAAGACCCCCAAGAGCTGGTTCCTGGAGGGTTCGCTCCTGGAAGCCTTTGAGGGCGGCTGGGTGCCGACCCAGGAGTCTGAACTGCAAGGGCTGCCGGTTCACGTAATCTGACCCCGTACAAATTGGGGCCACTTTATGGACAGACACCCCTGCACACTGGTCACAATCCCCATTAGGGCTACAGCACAAGGTTTAGGTGGGAGCACGGTTCCTGCACCCGCCGCAGGGGCCAGGAGGGCTAAAATGGCCCGCTCCAGATTCGGCAATCCTCCGCTTTACGGCGGCCCCGTGGTGTGTGTGTACCGATGTCCAGGTGAAAAACCTTAGTTTGGAGGCTTGACAACGAAAAAATCTGCCATTAGACTTACGCCCAACACAAAGTTAAACAAACGACTGTTTGTTTGTTTTTAGGGGAGGCTGGGTGAAGGAAACCGTCGCGGTGCTGGGTGCAGGAACAATGGGCCGGGGGATTGCCCAGGTAGCGGCCATGGCTGGGCACACGGTCTGGCTCTACGACCCCTATCCGGCTGCGCTCGAGAAATCCCTTGGCGAGATTCGGGCCGACCTGCAAAAAATGGTCGAGAAAGGGCGTTGGCAGAACCCGGTCGAAGAGCTGCTGGGTCGAATCCAAACCACCCAGGCCCTGGAGGACTGCGCCAGGGCCGACCTGGTCATCGAGGCGGCCCCGGAGAAGCTCGAGCTCAAACAAGAACTGCTCGGCAAGCTGAGCGAGCTGAACCCCCAGAACATTCTGGCCACCAATACCTCCACCTTTTCTGTCACCGCCATCGCGGCCAAGGTCAAACACCCGGAGCGCGTGCTGGGGCTGCACTTTTTCAACCCTGCCCAGCGCATGAGGCTGGTGGAGGTGGTAGGGGGTCTGGAGACGGCTCCGGCTCTGCTCGAGCGAATGCTGCACTGGATGCAGGCCTGGGGCAAGGAACCGGTGAAGGTGGTGGATGCCCCTGGGTTTCTGGTGAACCGGGTGGCCCGCCCCTTCTACGGCGAGGCCCTCCGGCTTTACGGGGAGGGCACCCCCAAGGAGCACATTGACTGGATTATGCGGGGCCTGGGCTTCCCCATGGGGCCTTTTGAACTGATGGACCTGATCGGGCTGGATGTCAACTACGCCGCCTCGAGCTCGGTTTATCAGAGCTTTTACGGGGAACCCCGCTACCGGCCCCATCCCCTGCAATACCAGCGGGTGGCCGCCGGGATGCTGGGGCGCAAGACCGGCCAGGGCTGGTACCGCTACCCGCCGGGGCCACCCCCTCTGCCCGACCCACCGCCCACCCAAGCCCAGGAGCTTCCCCTTCCCATCATCATTGGCCCCAACCCGCTCGCCAAAGAACTCCGCGCCCGCTTCCGGCACACCGAAAACGTCGCCGAGGCCCGCTTCGTGCTGGACTGCCGGGTAATGCTGGAGCGCAAGCACGACTTTTTCGAGAACCTGCCGGTGGTCTCGCTGGTCTGGGGGCACTCCGCCAGCTCGGTGCAGGGTGAATTCCGGGGCCGGGCCGTGGCCGGGTTCAGCCTGGTTCCGCCCATCGGCGAGAAGGCCATCGTCGAGCTGTTTGCGCCTTTGAGCGGGGTGAACGAGGCCCTAAAGCTGGCCCAGTCATACTTTACCGCTCACGGGCACACCACCCTGCTGCTGCCCGACCAGCCCGGTGGGGTGGGGTTTCGCATCCTGGCCCTGCTCATCAACGAGGCCGTTTCGGCTTTGGCCGAAGGCGTGGCCGGCCCGGACGACCTGAACCGGGCCATGCGCCTGGGCACCGGCTACCCGCTGGGGCCGCTGGAGTGGGCCGAGCGCATCTGGCTCAAACCCGTTTTGCGCGCGCTGGAAGGCCTGCACGCCGAGCTGGGCGAGGATCGCTACCGCCCCCACCCCCTGCTGCGCCGGATGGTGGCCGCCGGGCTTGAAACTTTTGGGGATCTATCCAGGGCTTTTACCCTGGGAGATTTGCAAACCCGCACTGTAAAGGAGGCAACATGAAGCGAGCTTTGATCGGACTTCTGGCCCTAGGACTGGGGCTGGGCCTGGCCCAGCAGGCCCCGCTCAAGATTGGCGTGGTGGTCTCGGCCACCGGCCCCGCCGCCAGCCTGGGCATCCCCGAGCGCAACACCCTGGTGCTCCTGGAGGAGCAGGTCAACCGCCGCGGCGGGGTGGCCGGTCGCCCGGTACAGTTCATCGTCATTGACGATGCCTCGGACACCACCCAGGCCGTCCGGGCCACCCGGCGCCTGATTCAGGAAGACCAGGTGCTGGCCATCATCGGCACCACCACCACGCCGGCCAGCCTGGGCATGATTGACCCGGTGGCCGAGGCCGGGGTACCCAAAATCTCCATGGCCGCCAACCTGGAAATTGTGTTCCCGGTGGACGAGAAGCGGCGCTGGGTGTTCAAAACCCCGCAAACCGAGCAGCAGATGAGCATCCCCATCGTGCGGGATATGCAGGCTTCCAACGTGCGCACGGTGGCTTATATCGGCTTCAACGACGCCTACGGGGAGGGCTGGGCCCGCGCCTTCGAGGCCGCCGCCCGCGAGGCGGGTATCCAGGTGGTGGCCTCGGAGCGCTTCGCCCGTACCGATACCTCGGTGGCCGGGCAGGTGCTGCGCATTCTGGCCCGCAACCCCGATGCCGTCTTGATTGGGGGTTCGGGTACGGCTCCCGTGCTGCCCCAGCGCACCCTGCGCGAGCGCGGCTATCGGGGCCTGATTTACCAGACCCACGGCGTGGCCAACCCCGACTTCCTGCGGGTGGGGGGCGAGGTGGTGGTGGGCACCCGCCTGCCGGCAGGCCCGGTGCTGGTCTTCGACCAGCTGCCGCCCGACTTCCCCAACCGCCAGGTGGCCACCAGCTATGTGCAGCAGTACGAGTCTCGTTTTGGCATCGGGAGCTACTCCACCTTTGGCGGTCACGCTTTTGATGCCTGGGCCATCCTGCGCCCGGCCCTCGAGCGGGCCCTGCGCCGCGAGCAGACCACCAACCTGGCCGCTTTCCGCCGGGTTCTGCGGGACGAGCTCGAGGCCACCCGCAATGTGGTCGGCACCCACGGCATCTTCAACATGTCGCCCACCGACCACCTGGGCCTGCGCTTCAACGAGGCCGCCGTCATGGTGGAAATCGTGCGCGACGCCAATGGCAAACTCGACTGGAAACTGCTGCGGACGTTCCGGTAGGAGGCTCCTGGGCTTTAGCCAATAGCTGATAGCAGTGCACCCAGGCTATCGGCTATTGGCTAAAAGCCATCCGCATCTGTTATGGATTGGACCATCGTTTCTTTTCTGACTGCCGACGCCCTGCAAAACGGCACCATCTATGCTTTGCTGGCCCTTTCGCTGGTGCTGGTGTTTGCGGTCACGCGGGTCATTCTGGTTCCGCTGGGCGAATTCCTGGTTTTTGCCCCCCTCACCTATGTGTGGTTTTTGCCCGCCGAGGTCAGCGGGCTGAACCTTCAGGGCCAGATGCCGGGCACCGCCTGGCTGGCCGCGGCCATGCTCGTGTGGTGGGCAATTTTAGACCGATCAAATCGAAGACGCGCAGGTTTGCTGCTGCTGGCTGCGCTGGGGGTTCTGGGCATCGCCTGGTGGGGCGCCCAGGGGGTGCCGATGTGGCTGGGCTGGATTTTTGCCATCCTGGTCGTGCTGCCCATCGGGCCTGCTTCCTACCGACTCTTTTTTGAGCCGGCCAAGAATGCGAGCGTGCTGACCTACCTGATCATTGCGGTAGGCCTGCACTTCGCGTTCATGGGCTTGGGGCTGGTGTTTTTTGGCCCTGAGCAGTTCCGCCTGCCAGCCATCTGGCCCGGACAAACCCCCATCGGGCTGGTGCCGGTCAACAATCAGGCTTTCCTGGTGTACGGTTTTGCGCTCCTGGCCATGCTGGGGCTGTACCTCTTTTTTACCCGCAGCATCTTCGGCAAGGCCCTTCGGGCCTGTGCCGTCAACCGGTACGGAGCCCGTCTTCTGGGCATCAGCCCCAGCCAGGCGGGGTATGTGTCTTTTGGCATCGCCACGCTCATTGTCTGCGTAAGCGGGATGCTGCTCTCACCGCTCATCTCCCCGGCCTACTTTCAGGGCTTTTTGCTGGGGCTCAAGGGCTTTGTGGCCGGGATTCTGGGCGGCCTGATTAGCTACCCCCTGGCGGTGGTGGGCGCCCTGCTGGTCGGGGCGATGGAGTCGTGGGCCTCGTTCCAGGCCAGCGCCTACAAGGATGCCATCGTCTTCGCCTTGCTGCTGCCCATCCTCTTCTGGCGCAGCCTGCGCAGCCACGAAATTGGGGAGGAGGAGTGATGCGCCGCGCGCTTGTCCGCAGAAATACCCTGGTCGCCCCGGTCACTGGAGGTATTGAATGAGACCCTCTCCCTTGACACTGGCCGCCGTGGCGCTGCTCCTGGGGGTGCCCTTGTTGTTGCCGGCCTCTTCGTTTTATCTGAGCATCGGCAATTACATCGCTTTTGGGGCGCTGGTGGCCCTGGGGCTTTACTTGCTGACCGGGCTTTCCGGCATGACCAGTTTCGGCCAGGCCGCCTTCATGGGCCTGGCGGCATACACCACCGCCCTTTTGACCATCGGGCAGGGTTGGAACCCCTGGCTCACGCTACCCCTGGGGGTGTTGATTGCGGTGGGCGGGGCCGTGGTTCTGGGGGGGATTACGGTTCGCCTGAAGGGCCACTACCTGCCCCTCTCCACCATCGCCTGGTGTATGGCGCTGTTTATCCTGATGGGCAGCTGGATCAGCCTGACCGGGGGCCACACCGGCCTGCGCGGGGTTCCGCCGGTTTCAATTTTTGGCTGGACGCTCGGCGACTCGAGAAGCTACTTCTACCTGGCCTGGTTCTTTGTGTTGCTGGGGGCCTGGACCGCCTGGAACCTGACCAACAGCCGCATCGGGCGGGCCATGCGGGCTTCCAAGGGAGACGCCATCGCAGCAGCCAGCTTTGGGGTCAACCCGGCGGTCTTGAAGCTCCAGGTCTTCGTGCTCTCGGCCATCTACGCCGGGGTGGCAGGCTGGCTGTATGTGCACTACCAGAAGTTCATCAGCCCCACCCCCTTCAGCCTCGACGCCTCCATCAAGTACCTGATTGCCGCCGTAGCGGGTGGGGTGGGCAGCATACCGGGGGTGATTCTGGGCTCGGGGCTGGTGACGGGCCTCGAGGAAATCCTCAAAGGGCTTTTACCGCGCATCTTTGGCCGCACCGGAAACTACGAGATAATCGCCTACGGCCTGATTCTGGTGACCATCCTGATGTTTGCGCCCAAGGGCCTGTGGCCCTTCATCGAGCGCTACCTGCCCAAGGCTAAAGCGCAAAACCCCACCGGCCCGGGGCTGCCAGCCCGCCTGGCCGCCGGGCCAGCGGGGGAGGTGGTGCTCGAGGTGCACAACCTGACCAAGCAGTTTGGCGGCCTGCTGGCGGTGAACAGCATGAGCTTCCAGCTTCGTCGGGGCGAGATTCTGGCCCTGATTGGCCCCAACGGGGCCGGCAAGTCTACCTGCTTCAACATGATTACCTCGGTCTTCCCGCCCACTCGAGGCGAGGTGCGCTTCAAGGGGCAGGTCGTTTCGGGGCGGATGCCCTACGAGGTTCATCGGCTGGGTATTGCCCGCACCTTCCAGCACCCCCACCTCTTTCCTGAGATGACCGTGCTGGAAAACGCCGCCCTGGGCACCTATGCCCGCACCCGGCGGGGCCTGGTGGCCTCCATGTTCGGGCTGGCCCAGGCCGAGGAGCAAGCCGCTCTGGCCGAAGCCTACCGGGCCCTCGAGCGGGTGGGTCTGGCCCAGATTGCCCATCAAAAAGCCGATGGCCTGGCCATCGGGCAACTGCGCCTGCTGGAAATTGCCCGCGCTCTGGCCTCGGGGCCGGAGGTGCTGCTGTTGGATGAACCGGCTGCTGGGCTGCGGGCCGGGGAAAAACGGCAGTTCGCGGCCCTGATTCGCAAGCTGGTCAACGAAGGGGTCACGGTGCTGCTGGTGGATCACGATATGGATCTGGTGATGGGGCTGGTCGATCGCGTGGTCGTCATGCATTATGGGGAAAAGCTGGCCGAAGGCACCCCCGCCGAGGTGCAGCGCAACCCCAAGGTGATCGAGGCCTACCTGGGGGAGGCGGCGTGAAGGGCGCAGACGGCGGTAAGCCCAGGGCAAAGGAGCAAGGATGAGCGTACTGGAAGTGCAAAACCTTACCGTGCGCTACGGGGCGGTGGAGGCTGTTCGCAACCTGAGCCTTTCGGTGGGCGCAGGCGAGGCCATCACCCTGATTGGCCCCAACGGGGCGGGCAAGAGCAGCACCCTCAAGGGCATTGTGGGCCTGGTGAGCACCAGCGGCACGGTGCGCTACCAGGGGCAAGTCCAAAGCCGTCGCAGCCCCGAGCAACTGGCCTCGCAGGGCCTGGTGATGGTGCCGGAAAAGCGCGAGTTGTTCGCCTCCATGGAGGTGGAGGACAACCTGCTCCTGGGGGCCTTTACCCGATACCAGCGGCGCGAGAAGGGCATCCGGGAAGACCTCGAGCGCGTCTATACGCTTTTTCCTCGCCTGCGCGAGCGCCGCAAGCAGCTGGCGGGCACCATGTCCGGGGGCGAGCAGCAGATGCTGGCCATCGGGCGGGCCCTGATGGCCCGGCCCAAACTGCTGCTGCTCGACGAGCCCAGCCTGGGGCTGGCCCCCCTGATTGTGCAGGAGATTTTTCACATCCTGGCCGAACTCAAAACCCAGGGCGTGCCCATTCTGGTGGTGGAACAGAACGCCCGCATGGCCCTCAAGCTGGCCGATAGGGGGTATGTGCTCGAGGCCGGCGAGCTGGTGATGGAAGGCCGGGGCCAGGAACTGCTCCACGATCCACGGGTCATCGAGAGCTACCTGGGCATCCGCACCAAGACCGAAGCCTGACCATGAGCGCGACCACCGATCCCTACATGCAGTTGCTGGGTCTACAAACCCTGAGCATTGAACCCGGAAAAGCGGTGGTGGCCGCCCGCGTGAAGCCCGAGCACCTCAACATCCACGGCTCGTGCCACGGCGGCTTTTTGTACAGCCTGGCCGATGCCGCCTTCGCGCTGGCCTCCAACGCCCACGGCACCCCGGCGGTGGCGCTCACCACCCAGATGCAGTACTTCAAAGCCGTGAAGAACGGCGATTACCTCGAGGCCCACGCCAGCGAAGAAAACCTGGGCCGCCGCACCGCCACCTACCGCATCGAAATTCAGCGGGAGGGCCAGGTGGTGGCCTTGTTTTTGGGAACCGTCTATCGGATGGAGGCTTCGGCCTAAAATTGTGAGGAGAGGAGATATGGATCGTAGCTATGGAAGAAGCGCTCATTATTGATGCCGTACGCACCCCAGTCGGCAAGCACGGGGGGGTTCTGGCCTCGGTACGGCCCGACGACCTGGGGGCTTTGCCACTCAAAGCACTGCTGGAGCGCACCGGCATCCCCGCCGGCGACGTGGAGGACGTCTATATGGGCTGCGCCAACCAGGCCGGCGAGGACAACCGCAACGTGGCCCGCATGTCGCTGCTCCTGGCGGGCTTCCCCGTGGAAGTGGGGGGCACCACCATCAACCGGCTGTGCGGCAGCGGGCTGGACGCGGTGGCCAACGCCGCCCGGGCCTTGATGCTGGGCGAGGGGCAGGTGTACATCGGGGCGGGCGTGGAGAGCATGAGCCGGGCCCCCTGGGTGATGCCCAAGGCCGAGAAGGGTTTTGCCACCGGCAATGTGACCCTCTACGACACCACCTTAGGCTGGCGGCTGGTCAACCCCCAGATGAAGGCCCTTTACGGCACCGAGGCCATGGGCGAGACCGCCGAAAACCTGGCCGAGCAGTACAAAATACCCCGCGAGGCCCAGGATCGCTTTGCCCTGCACTCCCACCAGAAAGCCCTGAGGGCCCAGGAGCGCGGGGTGCTGCAAAGCCAGATGGTGCCGGTCGAGGTAAAAGACCGCAAGGGCCACGCCACCCTGATTCAGGCCGACGAGGGGCCCCGGGCCGACACCAGCCTCGAGGCCCTGGCCAAGCTCAAGCCGGTTTTCCGGCAGGGGGGCAGCGTGACCGCTGGCAATTCCTCTTCGCTCAACGACGGGGCGGCGGCGGTGCTGCTGGCTTCCCGAGGCTACGCCCACACCCACGGCCTGAAGCCCATGGCCCGGGTTCGGGCCATGGCGGTCGCGGGCGTGGAGCCGCGCATCATGGGCATTGGGCCGGTGCCCGCCACCGAGAAAGCCCTCAAGCGAGCCGGGCTGACCCTGAAGGAGATTGGCCTGATTGAGCTGAACGAGGCCTTTGCCGCGCAGAGCCTGGCCGTGCTGCACGAATGGGGTCTGGACGCCGAGGACGAGCGGCTCAATGTAAACGGCGGGGCCATTGCCATTGGACACCCGCTGGGGGCCTCGGGCGCACGCATCCTGACCCATCTGGTCCACGAGATGCAGCGCCGCAAGGTGCAGTTTGGCCTGGCCACCATGTGCATCGGGGTGGGCCAGGGCATTGCCCTGGTGGTGGAGAGCCTGTAGCCCGGTACGGGCCCAAGCAAGGTGCATTCGAACGGCGGAGGCAGCCATGAACGTCCTCGAGCAGTTCAACCTGAACGGCAAGACCGCCCTCATTACCGGAGGCTCACGGGGCCTGGGGCTGGAGATTGCCCTGGCCTTGCGCCAGGCCGGGGCCCGGGTGGCCCTGCTGGCCAGGCGCGAGCATTTCTTTGAGGAGGCCCTGCGGCTCATCCCGGACGCCTTGACCCTGGTGGGCAACGTGCAGGAGGAGGCGAGCCTCGAGGCCGCCTTGGCCCGCACCGGCCCGGTGGACATCCTGGTTAACGCCGCCGGGGTCACCTGGGGCCAGGACGCTTTGGAAGTGCCGGTGGAAAAAATCCGCGAGGTGCTGGACATCAACGTGACGGGGGCTTTTCTGGCCTCGAGGATTGCCGCCCGCGGCATGAAGGCCCGGGGCTACGGCAAAATCCTCCACGTCGCCTCGGTGGCCGGGCTGGCCGGTAGTCCCAGCGAGGTGCTGGATGCCGCCGCATATTCGGCCTCCAAAGGGGCGCTCATCGCCCTGACCCGCGACTTCGCGGTCAAGTGGGGGCCCTTTGGCATCCGGGTCAACGCCCTGGCGCCGGGCTTCTTCCCCACCCGCATGACCGAGAAACTGCTGGCCCGCACCGAGCCGCTGCTGCGCGAGCGCACCCCGTTGGGGCGCATCGGCAAGCCGGGTGAGCTGGCCGCGGCGGCCCTGTACCTTTGCAGTCCGGCCTCCGACTACGTGACCGGGCAGGTGCTGGCCGTGGATGGGGGGATGACGGCTTTGTGAGGGAGCGCTGCCCGCTCTCTGGAAGCCTGGGCCCCATCCGCGCGGGCGTGATGGAGGTGGGCCTGCGGGCCGACGGCCCCCGGACACGGCGCGACCCCGTCACAACCCTCAAACGCCGGGTCTTCTGCCCTGGCGACCCGGTCAGGCTATAAGAGGTGCCTATGCCCATGTTTCAACCCGAACTCGAGACCCTGCCCCGTCCCAAGCTCACCCTTCTGCAAAGCCAGCGCCTGCGCGAGCAGGTGGCCTACGTGTACGAGCGCGTGCCCTTCTACAAGCAGGCCTTCGACGAACGAGGGCTGAAGCCCAGCGACATTCGGGGTATCGAAGACCTGCCCAAGCTGCCCTTTACCAAAAAGAAAGACCTGCGCGATACCTACCCCTTTGGCCTCTTTGCCGTGCCCCGCCACGAGCTTGCCCGCATCCATGCCTCCTCCGGTACCACCGGCAAGCCCACCGTGGTGGGCTACACCAGAGGCGACCTGGAGATTTTCGCCGAGGTGGTGGCCCGCTCGCTGGCGGCTGCCGGCGGGCGGCCCGGCATGATGTTGCATAACGCTTACGGCTACGGCCTCTTTACGGGCGGGCTGGGCCTGCACGGCGGCGCCGAAAAGCTGGGCATGATTGTGGTGCCCATCTCCGGCGGCATGACCGACCGGCAGATCATGCTCATCCAGGACTTCAAGCCCGAGATGATTTCCTGCACCCCCTCCTATGCCCAGACCCTGGCCGAAGAGTTCAAGAACCGGGGGGTCAGCCCGGAGGAAATTAGCCTCCAGTACGCCATCCTGGGGGCCGAGCCCTGGACCGAGGCCATCCGCCAGAACGTGGATGCAGGGCTGGGGGTCAAGGCCACCAACATCTACGGCCTCTCGGAGATTATCGGCCCCGGCGTGGCCAACGAAGATGTCGGCGAGCGGGAGGGGCTTTCGTACATCTGGGAAGACCACTTCTACCCCGAGGTGGTGGACCCCGAGACCGGCGAACCCCTGCCGGAGGGCGAGATAGGCGTGCTGGTGCTGACCACCCTGACCAAGAAGGCCATGCCCATCCTGCGCTACTGGACGGGCGACCTCACCTACCTGACCCGCGAGCCGGGGGCCTCCGGACGCACCCACGCCCGCATGGCCCAGATTCGGGGCCGCACCGACGATATGCTGATTGTGCGGGGGGTGAACGTCTATCCCACCCAGATTGAGGCCGTGCTCAAGGAGATTCCCGAGGTGGCCCCGCACTACCAGATTGTGCTGACCCGCGAGGGCACCCTCGACGAGGTGGAGCTGAAGCTCGAGGTCTCCGAACCCTTCTTCCGGGAAATCGGTCAGAAGATTCTCTCCGACGAGGTGATCGAGGCCGACCACCGGCTGCACAACCTGCGCGAGAAGGTGGCCAAGAAAATCAAGGACAACGTAGGCGTCTCGGTGCGGGTCTCGCTCATCAACCCCGGCACCGCCCCCCGCAGCGAGGGCGGCAAGCTCAAACGGGTGGCGGACTTGCGTAAAATGGGTTGAGGGCTCGCCCCCACCCACATAAAGCCTATGAAACCCATTCCCCCCGGCTACCAGGCCAGCTTCGAGACGGTCGTCACCGATGAGATGACCGTGGACTTCGAGCACCCCGACGACCCCCAGCTTGGCAAGCTGCACCCGGTCTATGCCACCTACTGGATGGCCAAGCACATGGAGCTGGCGGGCCGCAAGATTATTCTGCCCTTTCTGGAAGAGGGCGACGAGGGCATCGGCTCCAAGGTGAGCGTGGACCACCAGGCCTCGGCCCTGCCGGGCATGAAGGTTCGCATTGTGGCCGAACACCTCCGCACCGAGGGCAACCGCGTGCACGCCAGGTGCACCGCCTGGAACGAGCTGGGCGACCAGATTGGCGAGGGCTACACCGAGCAGGTGATTCTGCCCCGGGCCAGGCTCCTGCGGATTTTCGAGAAGCTCCAGGAACGCTGGCAGGCCCGCCTTGGCCCGCCCCCCGATTGAACCCTATGAAGCGCCTGCCTTTGTTCCCCCTGCCGGAGACCGTGGTTTTTCCAGGGCTGCTCATTCCCCTATATATCTTCGAGGAGCGCTACAAGCAGATGGTGCGCGACCTGCTGGCCCAGAGCGAGGAGCAGCGCCGGTTTGTGATTACCCTGGCCACCGAGGCCGGCATCCGGGAGGTGGGGGGCTATGTGGACCTGCTGGCCGCCTCGGAAAACCCCGATGGAACCTTCAACATTGTGTGCCGGGGGGGCGAGCGCTGCCGGGTGGAAGGGGTGGGGGTATTCGAGAAAAACCTCTACCACACCACCCTGGACCGGCCCTTTCCCCTGGAGCGCTCCGCCCGCAGCGAGGAGATTGTGGCCGCCTGGGATGCCATGGAGGCCTTTAGGGGTTACGTGGCCGGGGTAGCCGACCCGCAGGCGCTGGAAGAGGCCATTGCCAACCTGCCCGACGACCCGCTGTACCAGGCCTCGTTTTTGTGCGTGAACCTTCGGGTTTCGGCCCTGGACCGGCAGGCCTTGCTGGAGGCCCCTTCGCTGGTCGCCCGGCTCGAGCTGGCCCAGACCCTCATGCGCCAGGGCTCGCTCTCGGGCAGCGCCGCCGAGGCCTAACGTTCCAACCCATACAAACTTTTGGCTTAGAAGCAACACACAAGGTGGTCGGGGGTGGGTCTCCATCAAGGGCCCCCTACCCCCGAACTCCGGCTCGCTGTCTGGCCGCTCCAACCGTGTTCAACCAGGTCGGGGCGAGCGCATTAGTTTCACCGCGGGAGGCCGGTTGACGGGAAGCCCGATAAGGCTAGACCACCTGGCGCCGGAGCTGAGCCACCCCCAGGCTCAACAGCAAGAGCGCCCCGGCCAGCAGGGCCAGGTAGGCGGTGGCTTCATCCCTGCGGATGCGCCACTGCATCTGGCGGGTCAGGGTGCGGTAGGCCTCCTTGAGTTTGCCTGCCGAGTCCACGAAGAAATACTGACCATCCCCCACCCGGGCAATCTCTTTCAGCGTTTCCTCGTCGAACTGCGCGGCCAGCGCATACTGCTCGGGCAGGCCCGGCACCGGGCCGTCCGAAGTCCGACCAATGCCGATGGCATGAACCCGAATCTGCAAGCGGGCCGCCTCCCGGGCCGCTTCGACCGGGTCAACCCCGGCCAGGCTGCGGCCATCGGTGAGCAGAATGATGGTCGCCAGGCTCTTGGGGTCGAGGGCCTCGGCGCGTTCGGAGAGGGGCGGCAGGGCCGCTATGCTCTCCAGAATGGCGTCGCCGATGGCCGTGCCCAGGTTCAGATCCAGGAAGTCCACCGCCTCGAGCAGGCGCCCCCGGTCGGTGGTGAGGGGTACCACCAGTTGGGCGTCGCGGGAAAAGGTGACCAGTGCCACCTGCAACCCCTCCGGCAGCTCGCGGATGAAGGTTCGCAGGGCGGCCCTGGCCGCCTCGAAGCGGCTGGGCAGTATATCGGTGGCCTGCATCGAGCGGCTGATGTCCACCGTCAGCACCACCGCCGCGCGGGGATCGGCCTGCAAGACCGGAAGGGTGGGTCGGGCCAGGGCTACAATCGCCGCCACCAGTGCCAGCAAATACAATCCCGCCGGGAGGTGCAGCCCGGATTGGGCTGGCCTCGAGGCCCGCGCCAGCAGGGCCGCGTCCGGATGCAACACCCCCGACTCCGCAGGGGGGCGCAGGCCACGAAGGTAAAGCCAGACCAACCCCGGCACCAGGAGCAGCAAAATAAGCGCCCAGGGCCAGATGAACACCATTCAAACCACCTGCCGCCTCAGGGCCGACCCGCCAAGGCTCAAGCCCAGCAAGAGCGCGGCCAGCAGGCTCAGAATCCCGCTGGCCTCGAGGGTCTGGGGCCGCCAGCCCAGCACCCGGCCCAGCTCGGCGTGGGCATGGCTCAAATCGCGGGCCGAGAAGATAGGGTAGTAACGACCCCCCGTGCGTTCGGCCACTTTTTTGAGCATCTCCTCGTCAAAGTTGTGGCCGTGGGTGCCAACCCCGATGGCATGAACCCGGATGCCCCGCCGCAAGGCCTCATCGGCCATCTTGAGGGGGTCGTTGCCGGATACGTCGTGCCCGTGGGAAAACAGCACAATCACCCCCGGGCTGACCCCCTCGGGCGGGTTTTCGGGCAGGGCCTCGAGGGCCGCTTGCAAGCCGTAGGTGAACGAAAACCCCCCGCCCAGGTCGAGGTGGTCAATGGCCTGGCGAAACTCGTGGCGGTCGGTGGTGGGGGGCAGCAACAGCGTTCCATAGCCGGAGAAGGTGACCACCCCGACCTTGACCTGGGGGGGCAGCTTCTCGACCAGCGCTTTGGCGGCCATCTGGGTCGCGGCCATGCGGTTGGGGGCGATATCGGTCTGGCGCATGGACCAGCCGTTTTCGATGGCCAGGATGACTGCGGCCAGGTTCTCGGGCATCAATAGGCGCAGGGTTGGACGGGCCGTGGCGATCAGGGCCGCCGCCAGGGCCAGAAAAAAGGCCAGGGCGGGCAGGTGTTGCCACAGGGTTCTGGGCGCCTCAGCGCCCAGCCGTCCGGCCCCCGGAAACCAGACATGGCTGCTGGAGGGGCCCTGCCGCAGCCGCCAATACACCACCCCCAAAGCCAGCAGTCCCAGCAGGGCTAGCAGGTTCCAGGGCGCCAAAAAACCCATCGGCCCTCCTACGGAACCCTTCGCTGCCAGCGTAGGCTCAGCCCCGCCGCCACCACCATCAAAAGGGCCGCCACCGCCGAAAGCAGCGCGGAGATTTCGGTTCTGGTGCCCTCCCAGCGGATCACCGTGCCCAGCTCTTTGACAATCGCCCGCAGCGCCTCCTCGGTGGGTGGAAAGGTGTGCTTGCCGCCCGTGGCCTGGGCCAGTTGCTCGAGGTTTCGGGGCTCAAAGGGAATGTAGTAGTTGCGCCCTTCAATCTGGGCCACCGTACCGCCGGGCTGCCCCATCGGAAAGGTGTAAAGCCGGACGTTGTGCTCCTTGGCAAAACGGGCCGCGATCTCGAGGCTGCTGCGGGTGGGCAGTCCAGGGTTGTTGCTCACGTTGGAGGCCCCATCCGACAGAATGACCACGCTCCCCGGCGGCAGGTTTTTGGGGGAGGGGGTAGCTTGCGGGGTTGGTAAATCGGGCACGCCCTGCAGGGGGTCGGGCTGCCCCAGGCCGGGGGGCTGTAGCTCGGCAGGGGGCCTGAGCTGCCTGCGCCCGGGCAACATCCGCACCCCGGTCACGATGGCGTTCTCGATGGAGGTGTTCTGGGCCGGCTTGAGCCGCTCGATGGCCTCCAACAGCTTCTGCCGGTCGGTGGTGGGCATCACCAGGGCCGAAGCCGAGTCGGAAAAGCTGACCAGCCCAATCTGGGTGGTGGGGGGCGATAGCTCAATAAACTTGCGGGCGGTGGCCTTGGCCGCTTCCAGGCGGCTGGGGTTTAGATCGGTGGCCAGCATGGAGCGCGAGGTGTCCACGGCCAGCACCACCGCGGCCTTGTTGGTGGGCAGGGGCGGGCTGGCCACCGGACGGGCTGCTGCAAACAGCAAAAGAAACAGCGCCAGCAGTTGCAGGGCCAGGGGCCAGCGTACGTGGGCACTGGGCGGCTGGCGCACCACCGCAGGCAGCAGGTGGGCCTCGGCAAAGGCCAGGGCGGTACGTTCCCGTCGCCGATGGACCCAGACCAAAAAAGCCCCCAACAGCGGTATCAACAGCAACAGCCACAGGAAAGCAGGCCAGGTAAAGCTCATCTTCGCCCCCTTCTCCGCAAGGTGAATTTCAGCAGAGGTTCCACAATTTCCTGTGCAGTGGACAGCGAGAGCACATCTACCTGGGCAGCCCGCAGGGTGCGCTCGAGCGCCGCCTCGCGGGCCTGCACCAGCGCCGCGTGGGCGCGGCGCACCCTGGGGTCGCCGGTATCAATCCAGAACTCCTCCCCGCTCTCCGGGTCGCGCATCCGCAGCTCGCCCGCTCTGGGCAGCTCTTTTTCGGCGGGGTCGAAGATGCGTACCGCCACCACATCGTGCCGGTAGGCCAGCCGGCGCAGCCCCTGCGCCCAGGAGGGCTCCTCCGGGTTGGGGCTCAAAAAGTCGGACACCACAAACAAAAGGGTGCGGCGCTTGAGGGTTCGGGCGGCGTACTCGAGGGCCTGTTCCAAAGAGCCGGAAAGCGGCGCAGAGGGTTGGGCCCTGTCCGCCTTGCTTGGCCCCAGCAAGCCATCCAGCTCGTGCAGGATTCGCAGGGCCTGCCGTCGGCCTGTGCCCGGAGGAATCACCCGCATGCCCGCTTCAGAAAAGCCAATGGCCCCCACCTTATCCCCGTGGCGCCCCACGATGGCTGCTGCGGTGCCCACAAACTCCAGCGCCTCTTCCTGCTTCAACACCCGCCGGGTGCCAAAGCGCATCGAGGCCGACAAATCCACCACCAGCCAGACCGTCACCTCCTTCTCTTCGCGGTACTGGCGGATGTGAATTTTGCCGGTGCGGGCGGTTACGTTCCAGTCAATGCGCCGCACCTCGTCGCCCGGCTGGTACTCCCGCACCTCGGCCAAATCCAGGCTGGGGCCGTAAAAAAAGCCGGTGTAATCGCCAAACAAAAAACCGTCCAGCCGTTTCAAGACCCTGAACTCGAGCTTCCGCAATAGCTCCACCGGCAGCTCGCGCTGGCCGGGCCGAACCTCTTTGGGCTCCGGCGCCAGGGTGATTTCAATTTTGTTTTTGCGGGCTCGTCGAAACAGCATAGGCCCCCCTCAGGCCGAAGGATTTTCCGAGACCGCCCCGCGGGTATCGCGGTAGGGGTCGCCAATGTGCACCTTGGGCAGGGGCGTGGCCGCAATAATCTTCTGCACCAGATCCTCGAGCTTCACCTCGTCGGCCAGCGCCTCGTAGGACAGGATGACCCGGTGGCGCAAGACCTCGGGGGCCAGGTCGCGCACATCCTCGGGCAGGACGTACTCGCGGCCCCGCACGATGGCCAGGGCCTTGGCGCCCAGAATCAGGTTCACGCTGGCGCGGGGGCTTCCGCCAAAGCTGATGTACTTCTTGAGGCTCGAGAGGCCCACCTCGCCCGGGTCGCGGGTGGCGCGGGTCAGCCGCACCGCGTACTCGGTTACGGCCTGGTGGACGTGAACCTGGTCGGCCATGGCTTGCAAGGCCCGCAGGTCGTCGCCGGTGAGCACCTCGGCCACCCGCTCGAACTTGCCGGACACCCGGTCAACCACGGTCATCTCCTCGTAGAAGGCAGGGTAGTCAATCCAGACCTTGAACATGAAGCGGTCCACCTGGGCCTCGGGCAGGAAGTAGGTGCCCTCCGACTCGATGGGGTTCTGGGTTGCCAGCACCAGAAAGGGGTCGGGCAGCTTGAAGGTCTCGTGGCCGATGGTGACCTGGCGTTCCTGCATGGCCTCGAGCAGGGCCGATTGAATCTTGGCGGGAGCCCGGTTGATTTCGTCGGCCAGAATCAGGTTGGCGAAAATGGGGCCCAACTCCACCTCGAAGCTGGCCTCCTTGGGGTTGTAGATGCGCGTCCCCACCAGGTCGGCAGGCACCAGATCGGGGGTGAACTGGATGCGCTTGAAGCTGGCCCCGATGGCCTCGGCCATGGTCTTGATGGCCAGGGTTTTGGCCAGCCCCGGCACCCCCTCAATCAGGATGTGGCCCCGCGCCAGAAGCGCCACCACCATGCGCTCGAGCATCAAATCCTGTCCGACAATGACCTTCTTGACCTCCAGCAACAGCGTGCGCAACCTGGCGGCGGCATCCATTACGGCCTGGGGCTCGAGGGCGGGTTTGGCGGCTTCACTCATAAGAACCTCTGCTGGTCACTAAAACCTGCTTTGCTGCGCAAGACCAAGACGAAAGCTCAAATAGACTGATCCGGATTGGCCTCCGGGGGCGTTGGTGCCGGAGAGGGTGTGGGCGACGAAGGCGGGCCCGGTAGGGAAGGTGTGCCCGGCTCGAGCGGGATGAGTTCGGGAGAGCCGCCCGGCAGGCCCGGCCCGGGCTGCAAGCCCCCCGGCCCCGGCATCTGAGGCCCGGGCAGGTCGAAGCGGTACAGCTGGCCATCCTGATAAATCAGGATGGGGCACTCCTCCTGCCCCTGTCCCGGCTGCGGCTGGCCTGGCCCCTGCCCCGGCCCCGGCTGAAGCGGGATTAACTCGCGGGGGTCGGGCGCCGGCAGAAGCTGCTGCCGGTCAAACTGAACCGGTTGCAGCCTGACCCCCTGCCGGGCCTCGAGGGAACCACCTGGCCCTGGTTGGGCCGACAGCCGACCGGCCACAAACCCCATGCCCAGCAAAGCCATCGTGACCAAACCCAACCGCAGGGGTTTGAGTAGCCGACCCATGCTGACCTGCGCCATGCTTTACTTTATGATGCAATACTGGGTTCAATCTGAGAATGCTCTACGTTTGCGTCGCCGAACTTCTCATTCAAGCCTCGAGGCCCGCAGCGGGTGCGCCTGGGATAAACAGGCCGCAAGGCACCTACAGATTGACCTTCCAGACCTGCCCTGCAAATGTGGGGTTTAGAGCGCATCAGGTATGGCCCGCCCTGGCGAGCAGGGCCAACCCCGGCGGGTATCTTGTCAGCCCAACAGCCACCCCTACTTGATCTCCACCCCCGACCACTTCTCCAGCAGTTGCGCCACCGCCGTGTGGTCTACCTCGGCGGAGCCCACTTCGCGCCGGGCAATCTCGAAGAACTCCCGTACCTGCCGGAGCATGGGGGCCGGCGTTCCGGCGGCCTCGAGTACCTTCACACAAATCCCCATATCCTTGGCCAGCAAGCCCAGGGCGAAGGTGTTGGGAAACTGGCGTGAAATGACCCGCTGACCAAATAAATTCTCGCTCACGTTGGAGCGCCCCGAGGAGGCGTTGATCACCTCCAGGGCGAGCTTCGCCTCCACCCCCTGCTTGACCAGGGCCACCATGCCCTCGCTCAAGGCCCACAGGTTCACCGCCAGCAGGGCGTTGTTGACGGCCTTTACCGCGTGGCCCGACCCCAGCGGCCCCACGTGCACAATCTTGGCGGCGTAGGCCTCCATCACCGGCCTGGCCCTGGCAAAATCCTCCGCCGAGCCCCCGGCCATGACGGTGGCCCTGGCCTGAACCGCACCCGCCACGCCCCCCGACAGGCAGGCATCGAGATACGAGACCCCTTTCTCCTGAAGCATCCGGGCCGTCTTCTGGGCCAGCTCCGGCTCACCCGAGGTGTGGTCTACCCAGAGCGTTCCGGGGCGCAGGTGGGGCAGAAGCTGCCGGGCGAGTTCGTCAACCTCGAGGGAAGTGGGCAGGCAGGTCAGGATAATATCGGCCTGGGCCACCTCGGGTAGCTCCACGGCCCTCGAGCCGAACTCTTTCGCGTGGGCTTCGGCCTTGGCAAAGGTACGGTTCCAGACCAGGGTTTCGTACTTTCTGGCCAGATGCCCCGCCATTGGGTATCCCATGGCCCCAAGCCCGATAAACGCTGTCTTCAAGGCTCCCTTTTGCATGGTTTCAATCATAAACTGACCGCGCTGCTTTGCTACACGGCGCTGAAAATGATAGCGCTCGCCTGGGATACACATTACATGCCGTGTTAAAACTGCCTGCGTTACACAATCAGATCCATAACGACACGGTTTTTTATCCACCCTGCACACGTGTCATCAAGATAACGGCCCGGTTCACAGAAATAACCTCCGTAAAGGACAAAAGTACGCCTATGCTGAGGCTAACCTCGCCTTGGGAGACGGGTGCTTACTCGCAGTACCGAGGTTATCTTTTACCGTTTCTCACAAAGGTCTGGGCACAGCCAGGAGGACAGCACGTATGAAGATACCTTTTTTCAAAGCGGGCGGGCTTGGAGTGGCTTTGGCTATGCTGATTACCGGATGTCCACAGTCCACACCCCAACCCCCTGCCACGCTCGAGCCTCCGCGCAACGTGCTGGCCTACGCGGTCTCCCCTACGCATGTGAAGCTCACCTGGAAAGCACCCGACGGCCTTACCAACCCCAGCTTCGAAATCGAGCGCAGGGAGGGTGGCCAGGGCTACCAGTCGCTGGCCAGTGGCCTGAGCAGCAGCAACCACGACGACACCCAGATCGTGAGTGGAGGCAAAACCTTCACCTACCGTATTCGCACGCGCACCGCCAACGGCCAGAGCGCCTGGGTCGAGTCCAACCCTGTGCCGGTGCCGGCCCGCTGCCAGAGCAACCCTGCCGACGCGCCCACCATTGGCTGTTTTGGGCCGGTGGTGCCCAACTGGCCGGTGGTGGCCACCTACGTGGCCTTGCTGCCCAACGGCAAGGTTATTGCCTGGTACGCCTCCGACGACATTGGACGCTACCGTGAACTCACCAGCGACCACCAGCGGGACCGCCGCAACGACCCTCCGGCCCAGGAAGACGGCACCATGGCGGTGCTCTGGAACCCCGACAGCAATACCTTTGAAGACATAAGCTTTGGCAACGGCAGCCAGCAGAATGGCCGCACCGTCAGCGGCCAGCCCAAAGGCACCGACCTGTTCTGCGCCGGCTTCACCGTCCTTACCGATGGCCGCTTCTTCACCGCCGGAGGCAACCGGGGCCTGGAGTGGGGCAGCCTGCGCACCAACCTGTTCGATCCCAGAACCAATACCTGGAACCTGGGGCCCGGGCCCATGACGCCCGATATGTGGCGTGACCGCTGGTACCCCACCCTCACCAAGCTACCGAACGGCGAGGTGATGATTACCGGCGGCACCGCCGAGCCCGACCCCGCGTTTGAGGAGGGCTCTTCCAGCAACCCCAACAACCCCTGCCGCACACCTTCCGGTATCTGTCCAGAAGGGCTGGCCCTGGGCAAAAGCTTCAGTTCCATCGCCAATGGCCCCGGTCTCTCGACCGGAATCAAGACGCAAAACGCCAGGGGTACCGCCTTCAACAACGCCTTCGAAATCTACAGCCCCGACAGCGGCAGCTTGCGAATGCTCGAGGCCACCGCCGCCGATGTACAGTCCTTTGAGCACTACTACCCCTGGTGGCACATCGCCCCCAACGGCCTGGCCTTCCTCTCGGGGGCGGGTAAGCAAAAAGGCTTGCTGGACTGGCAACAGGGCCAGTGGAAGGGCATCTGGGAGTCCACCAACCACGGCATCCCCTACGATGCCCACCGGGTTTATGGCACCTCGGTCATGTATGAGCCCGGCAAGATCCTGGTGATTGGCGGGGGATACGCCGCCGATACCTACCCCAACGGCGAGTTGGTTATCTTTGCCCTCAACAACACGCGCAACGGCAAGACCAGCCTGCACCTCGAGCTTGGGCAAAGCTCAACCACCCCCCCCGTGATGAAACAAGGGCCCAACATGCAGTACAGCCGCACCCATCTCAATGCCACATTGCTGGCCGATGGCAAGGTTTTTGTGAACGGCGGGCAGCAGGACGGCGGCGAGAACCCTCCCGCTAAACCCCCCCCCCCCAAGAACCCCCCCCAGGGGCGGGAAAGGTGGCCCAAAAACCGCAACCCCCCAAACGGGGTAAAAAAAAAATTATACCAGTATAAAAACCAAAAAATGAAGCCCCGCCCCGAAAAA
>NZ_JANWVH010000023.1 GCF_025056915.1 Meiothermus sp.
GTCAGGTACTCGAACACCTCTTTGAACCCCTCTTCTGCCGAAACCGCCCTCAGGTACAGGTCTTGCGGGCTGCTCAATGCGCTGAGTCTGGGTGAAGATTCTTTGAGCAAGCCTCTTTCGACGATAAAAAAATGTTCCTTTGAACCCAAAATCTCCCTCGGCGATACCCGGGCTTCCTCTCGGGCTACCTGATAGTCGTAGCCTCGAACTGCTTCGATATCGAAGGCGTATTTGGCATGCCAACGCTCTAGCTTCAGGTGAAGCTCGATGCGAAAGTTGTTGGGCCGACCGCTCGAGCGCCTGCGCACCTCGTTTATGCCCCCACGCTCGCGTAGGGCGTAGTCGAGGTTGATGCTTAGGGCATCCGAAACAAAGCGCAAAGCATCCAGCAGGTTGCTCTTACCAGAACCATTAGGGCCCACAAAGACCGCGAGGTTTCCAAGCTCTAGAGAAATCTTCCCCAAACTCTTATAGTTACGAACCACAAGCTGGGTAAGGGGCATGGCTCTATCCTATCCGGAACCTAGGCAAACCGGTACAGCTTCCCCGCCAGCGTAGCCACGTACAGCGCCCCCCGGTAGGGCAGGGGGGGCACCTGGATGGGGCCTAAGCCCGTCGCCTCGAAGAGCAGCCGCCCGCTCTGGGTGTCCACCCCCAGCACCCGGCCCTCCTCGGTGCCCAGGTAGAGCACCCCGTGGGCAATGGAGGGGGCCGCGGTGACCTTGCCGACCTCGAGGGCCCACACCTCGTCGCCGGTTTTCTGGTTCAGGGCATAAAGCCGACCCGCCCAGCTGGCCGCGTAGAGGTTTTGCTCGTCGAGCGCGGGCGAACCCCACAGCTCGCCCTCGAGGTCGAAACTCCACTGCACCTCGCGGGTCAGGGGGTCGAAGGCGTGAATTTCACCGGCCCAGGTGGGGATAAAAAGCAGGCCCCCGCGGGCGGGCAGGGCGGTGTGCACGGCCCCGGCCTCCACCTTGTAGCGCAGGTGGCCGCTGTAGGGGTCGAGGGCGTAGAGCCAGCCGCCCTCGCTGGCCACAAACAGAAGCCCCCGGTACAGGGTGGGGGCGGCGGAAAGCTCGCTGCCGGCCTGGAAGCCCCAGCGCAGGGTGCCGCTGGCATCCAGGGCGTACAAAAAGCCATCGCGCCCGGCCAGGTAGACCAGGTCGGCCACCAGGGGCGCGGCGGTAATCTCGGCGCGGGTGGGGAAGCTCAGAATAGGCCGCCCGGAGAGGGTCATTCCGGTCAGGCGGCCATCCCAGGCCGCCACATAGACGCGCTCCCCCGCCACCACCGGCGGGGCCGAGACCTCGTCGCCCAGGCGCTGGCGGTAGACCGAGCCATCGGTCAGGTCGAGGCGGGCAATGCCCTGCCCGGCCCCCACCCAGAGGCTGCCTTCACGGGCCACCAGCTCGCCCGGCCAGGCCACCTGTCCGGCCAGGTCGAAGGTGCCCGAGAGCTCGAGCTTCTCGGGCTGGGCCGGCCCGGTGGGGTAGTGCCCGGTGCGGCTGGCCCCCGCGCGCGGGGTGGCCGAGAGGGTCTCGCGGTAGTTGCGCAGGGTTTCCTCCAGCACCGCGTGGGCTGCTCTGGCATTGGCCGGGCGGTCGGCGGGGGCTTTTTGCAGGAGCGACAGAATCAGGCCCGAAACCTCGGCGGGAATGGCCGGGTTCAAAGCCTCTGGGGGCCGGGGCGGCTCGTAGACGTGCTGGTAGAGCACCGACTGGTCGTTTTCCCCCTCGAACAAGGGCTTGCCGGTAAAGGTGCGGTAGAGCACCGCCCCAAAGCTATACAGGTCGGCCTGGGGGGTCAGGGGCAGGCCCTTGGCCTGCTCGGGGGCCATGTATTCCGGGGTGCCCACGGTAATGCCGGTGCGGGTCAGGTGGCGGCTTTCCTGCATCAGGTAGACCAGGCCAAAGTCCATCACCTTGGGCTGGCCCTCTGGCGTGACCAGGATGTTGCGGGGGGTCAGGTCGCGGTGAATCACGCCCCGTTCGTGCAGGTGCCCCAGGGCTTCCAGCACCCGCGCCGAGGCCGTCAGGAGGCGCAGGCCCTCGAGGCCATCCTCAAAGGGGCCCTGGCGGTCGTAGCTGCCGCCTTCCACCAGCTCCATCACAAAATAGGTACGGCCCTCCTCCTCCCCAAGGTCAAACACCTGCACCACCCCTGGGTGGGAGAGCTTGGACAAAGCCTTCACCTCCCGAAAAAAGCGGTTGCGCTCGCTGGGGTGCAGGTAGGTGTGCAGAATTTTGACGGCCACCGGGCGGTCCATGCGTTCGTCGGTGGCCTGCCAGACCTCGGCCATCCCCCCCTCGCCCAGAGGGGCCACCAGTCTGTAGCGCCCGGCCAGCTTCACCTTGTCCATGCTACTTGAGGGCTATGCAATCGTCGTGGAAGAAAGCATCCGAACCGGGCCGGGGTCAGGCCAGCCGGTCGCCGGTGCGCAGGCGCACGCCCCGTGCCCAGTCTGCGGCGGACATCGGCTTTTTCCCCTCCGGCTGCACTTCCTCCAGCCGCAGGTTCCCCTGGCCTGTAGCCACTTCCAGGTATTCGGCCAGCCGCACCACGGAGCCCGGTGCGAGCACCTGGGGGCTCGCCGAATCCTGGACGCTCATGCGGATCACCTTCACCCGCTTGCCCTGGAACTCGAACCAGCTGCCCGGCCAGGGCTGCACCCCCCGGTGGCGGTTGTAGATTTCCTGCGCGGTGCGCTCCCAGACGATTCTGCCGTCGTCTTTTCGCAGCATGGGGGCATGGGTGCCCTGGGGGGGCTGGAGGGTGGGTTGCAGGTGCTCCAGATGGGCCAGGGCTTCCAAAAGCAGCTCGATGCCTTTGTCGCGCAGGCGCTCGGAAAGTTCCTGGGCTGTCTCGTTGGGCCCAATGGCGGTTGGCCAGCGGGCCACCACCGGGCCGGTGTCCATACCTACGTCGGTTTGCATGATACAGACGGCGGTCTCGGTCTCGCCGTTTATCAGCGTCCACTGCACGGGCGCGGGGCCCCGGTACTTGGGCAGGTCGGAGGGGTGCAGGTTCAAAAAGCCGTATTTGGGCACTGCCAGCAACTCAGCGGGGAGGATTTTGCCATAGGCCGCGGTCACGGCCACCTCGAGGCCCAGGCTTTTGAAAAGCGCCAGGAACTCAAGGTTTTTGCGCAACCGGGCGGGCTTCTCCACCCGCAAGCCCTTGGCCTCGGCCCAGGCAGCCACCGGGCAGGGCGTGATTTGCAAGCCCCGTCCCACCGGTTTATCCGGCTGGGTGACCACCAAAGCCACCTCGTGCTGGCGGTGCAGGGCCTCGAGCACCGGCACGGCCCAGGCGGGCGAGCCAAAAAAGGCCAGTCGTCGGCGTAGGGGTTGAGCGGTCATAACGGGTTGTTCAGAAAGCAACAGACCATCGGCTATAGACTCTCGACCATTGACCACGAGACCCTACCGGGCCTGCCCCAACCGCGCCGCCTCCTCGCGCAAAAACGCCTTGGCCTGCCGCTGGAACTCGGCCAGGTCTTCGCGGTGTTCGTCGAGGAACTTCTGCCGCTCGGCTGGGGGCATGCGCTGGAAGAAGAGGATGCCGTCCAGGTGGTCAATCTCGTGCTGTATCACCACCGCCAGGTAGCCCTCGGCCTCGAGGGTTTTCTGCTGGCCTTTCTCGTCCTGGTACTCGACCCGCACCTGCAAATCGCGCCGGGCCCCTTCGGCATACAGCCCCGGCAGCGAAAGGCATCCTTCGGTGATGGACTGCTGGCCCGAGCGATAGGTGATGACGGGGTTTACCATCACGTAAAGCTCTTTGACCCGGCTTTTGAGGTCGGCTTCGGGGCCTTCTTCCTCCTCATCTTCCAGGTATTCGGCGGCCACAAAAAGCCGCTGGCTAATGCCGACCTGCGGGGCGGCCAGCCCCACCCCCCGGGCCTCAAACATGGTCTCGAGCATGTTCTCGGCCAGCTCGGGTATGCTGCTGAAATCCTGCACGGGCAGGGCTTTTTTCTTCAAAACGGGGTCGCCATACAGGCGGATGGGAAGAACCTGAGCCATCTGGATTATTGTCTATGGTCTAGGGGCGATTGTCTATCGCGACTTTTCCCAGGGTATTCACAATGATCACCCCGGCCAGCGCAATGCCACCCCCCACCAGGGCCAAAAGCCCCGGCACCTCTCCCAGCCAGACATAGGCAATCAGGGTCGCCAGCACCGGCGAAACATACAGAAAACTGGTCACCTGCGAGGCGGGGGCGCGGCTCAGGGCGTAGTTCCAGGTCAGGTAGGAAAGCGCGCCCGGCACCACGCCCAGGTACACCACGCTCCAGGTGGCCGGGGCCGTGGCAGCCCGCATCTCCGAGGCCAGGCCGGGCCAGAACACCAGCAGGGGCAGCGTCCCGGCCCAGATGGTGTAGGCGGTGAAGTGGAGCGGGTTGTATTTTTTCACCAGGTTGCGCTGGAACACAAAGTACACCGAGGTAACGAAAGCCGCCAGCACAATCAGCAAAGCACCGGGCTCGAGCGCAAAGCTACCGGGGTGGTTGCCCAACGCAATCAGGGCCACGCCGGTAAAGGCCACCCCGATGCCCAGCCAGCCCCAGGCCGAGAGCCGCTCGTGCAGAAAAAAATAGGACATCAGGGCCACAAATACCGGCCCCACCGCAATCAAAAGGGCGGCAGGCCCCGCTTTGACCGTCACCTGACCAAAATTGAGGGCGGTGTGATAGGCGGTGATGCCCAGGAACCCCAGGCCCAGGAGGGCCGCCCAGTCCCTGCGTTCGGGCAGGGGCATTCGCACCCACAGCGCGTACACCAGCATCACGCCCGAAGCCACCAGGAAGCGCAGCAGGGTCAGGTGGGCTGGGCTGTAGTCTTGAAGGCCCGCCCGAATGCCTGCAAACGCCGAGGCCCAGGGCAGGATGGTCAGGCCAATTGCCAGCAGCACTCGAGAATCCACCGGGGGATAGTAGCATAAGGCCACATGCCGACACCACCGAGGGCCCATAACACCGAATGTGCAGAACCTGCCCAAAACCAGGGAACCATGAAACCGGTTGCCCATAAGTACTGCTTGGAAGAGGTGCCTTCCGAAAAAGAGCGCTGGCAGGCCCTGCCCCTGGAGGTGCGTCTACAGGCCGTGGTGGATATGGCTCTCTTCTGGGCCCGCTTGCAGGGCAAAGACCCTGGAAAAATTGAGCCCGTGGCCCGCAAAAGGCCACTTATCCGGCCAGGGCCGGACGAAACCGTCGCTAAGGACGTATAAGCTGGCGCCCAAAACACAGTAGGCCCATGACCCCTTATGGGCTCTGCGGGCTTTTGGCGACCCCCAATAGCCAGCGGGCAACGCGCCCACCGGCCAGCGGCCTAGGGCTTAAGAGGAATCCGGTGGCTGTAGTTCACGCTGTTACCCTGGCGAATGCCCAGCCACAGGGCTTCTAGCGTACCGGGGAGGGTCAGCTCGAGGCGCACCGGCCCCGAAATGTTTTGCCAGAAACGCGGCTGGGCTCCCAGCGCCAGGGTGTAGCTACCGGCAGGCAGGCTAAAGGAAATTTGCCGGCCTGGCACCTGGGTTTGCTCGAGGGCGGTCTCCAGGCGCAAGCCGCGCTCGCCGTTGCGGGTGGCCCACCAGGTCTGCCCATCGAACAGGGCATAACTCACCTCGGAGCGGGGGGGCAGCTCGAGGCGGGTGTGGATGGGCGGGTTGAGCCGGGCGTAGAGGTGGTTGCCCACGAAAACGCCCACCGTGCCGGGGGCCGTGCCGGAAAGCACCAGCACTGTGCGCTCGGCCTGGGCGGGGGTCTGCCGAAGTTGGGGGTCGAAGGGCCGCCCGAGGAAGTTCTGCACCACCATCACCCGGCGCCCCTCGCGCAGCAGCCCCACCCCCAGGTGGGTAAACTCGGGCTTGAGCAAGTTGGCCCGGTGTCCGGGGCTGTTCATCCAGCCCACCAGGGCCCGCCGGGGAATCTCGGCATCCGGGTAGCCATCGAAACTGGCCAGGTTCTCCCCCACCATCACCTCGAGTACCCCAATCGCCCGGAGCCGGTCGGCAGCGCCCTGGCCGTCGGGGTTCTGGTGGGCAAAAAAGTTGCGCCGGAGCATATCCTGGGCGTGGGCCAGGGCCGCTTTATGGGCCAGCGCATCCCACTGCAAGGGCCGCAAACCATGCTCGGTTCGCGCCTGATTGGTGCGCTGCAACACCTCCAGCTCCAGCGCGCCCTGGGCCAGGGCCACCCCGCTCAGCCCAATCCACAAAAGCCAAAAAAGTGCCATCTGCCTACGCCGGAACCAGGCTGTAGTAGAAGGCGCGGCTGAAGGGCTTTTCCTCCAGCAGGGCGTTCACATCAGCGGTGGTGACCGCCTCCACTTTGCGGGCAATCTCGCTCAATGGCTCGTAGGTCTGGTTGTAGATGTAGCCCAGCCCCATGCTCATCAGGCGTTGCATGGGGGTCTCGCCCGCAAACACCAGGGCGGTGGCCAGTTTGTTCTTGGCCCGCTCGAGCTCCTCCGGGCGCACCCCCTCGCGCTCGAGGCGGCCCAGCTCCTCGCGTATCACGCCCTTGACCGCTTCCTCGTTGACCGGGTGGGTCTGGGCATAGATGTAAAACAGCCCGGCCCGGTCGGCCTCGTCCACCCCCGCCCCCACCGACTCCACCAGCCCCCGGTCGGTCAGGGCCCAGTGAAGGCGGCTGTTGCCCTCTTCCCCCAGGATGTTGGCCAGGATGCTGGCGGCGTAGCGACGCGGGTCCTGGGCCGAAACCCCTGGGGCCAGCACGGCCAGATAGGTCTGGGTGGCCTTGGGGTAAGGCTCGCGCAACTCCCCCACTCGGGCCTTGACCTCGGGGTAGGCCCGGGGGGCCTCACCCTTAGGCCAACCAGCGGTGAGCTGGGCCACCTGCTCCAAGGTGCGCTCCCAGTCCACCCGGCCCGCCAGGGTCAGCACCAGGTTGCCCGGAACATACCGCCGCGCCAGGTAATCGGCCATCTGCGCACGGGTCAGGGCAGTTATGGAGCGGGTGGTGCCCAGCACGCTGTGGCCCAGCGGGTGGCCCGCAAAGTACTGCGCGCGGCCCCAGTCGAAGAGCATCACGTTGGGCCGATCCTCGTAGAGGGCAATTTCCTCCAGGATGACCTGCTTTTCGGTGTCGAAATCTTCCTGGCGCAAGGCCGGGCGCATCAGGTCGGTCCAGAGCTCCAGGAGCCGGGGGGCGAACTCCGGCAGCACCGCCCCGTAGTAAACGGTGTTTTCTTCCGAGGTGTAGGCGTTGTACTGCGCCCCCATCTGGTCGAACTCGAGGTTCACCCCCAGGGCGTCGCGCGTGGCGGAACCCTTGAACAGCATGTGCTCCAGAAAGTGCGACACCCCGGCCACTTCGGGGCTTTCGTCGCGGCTTCCGGTCTTGCAAAAGTAGCCCAGGGCCACGCTCCGGGCCTCGGGGTTGACCTCCGCAATCACGGTCAGGCCATTCCCCAGGGTGGCTTGCTTGAACTCAACAGCAGACTTGGTTTGGGTCATACGCACTCCAGATGAGTTGGTCAGGATGGCCGCAGGTGGCAGGAAGCGCTCGCTTTTGGCCTTCGGCCCCAGGCTTTATTCCGCCCCAACTAGCTTCCTGGGCCCCAGCGTGGCAACCCAGGGGTTGCGGTAGGGGTTGGCGGCCAGGTAGCGGTTGATGCGCGGCCCGTCCACAGCGGCAATCTGGGCCTCGATCTCCTCCAGAGTACGCACCCGGCCCAGCAGGTAAAGGTCGCGGGCGATGCTGGCGGCCCTCGAGCGCGAGGATTCATCCTGCATGACCAAGGCAGCCCGCAGGCCCACCTTGGTGCGCTCCAGCTCTTCCTCGGTCACACCCTCCGAGAGCCGGGCAATTTCAGCTTGCAGCACCTCCAGCGTCTCGTCGGCCCGCTCGGGGGTGGTACCGGCGTAGGCGGTCAGGTAGCTATAGCCCTTAACCCCGTTGGGCGCCGCATACACCGAGTAGACCAGGCCCCGCTTCTCCCGCACCTCGGTAAACAGGCGGCTGCTGCTGCCCCCGGAGAGCACCTGAGCGGCCAGGCGGGCGCTGTAAAACTCGGGGTGGTCGAAGGAGATGTCGGGGTAGATGAGGCCAATCTGCACCTGGGCGCTGTCTTGCTCGAGGTGGATGGCCTGCGCGGGCCGCAGCTCCACCGCCGGATACCCGGCCCCCTCTCCCTTCCACTCCCCCAGCGCACTCCAGACGGCCTCCCGCACCGATTCAAAGCGCACCCCCCCCACCAGGGCCAGAATCGCCCCCCGCGGGGCATACCGCCGGGCGAAATCGGCCTGCAGGGCCTCGGCAGAGAGGCTTTCTAAGTGGGCTTTCTGCCCGCTGGGGTTGCGCCCGTGGGGGCTGGCAAACACCGTCCGGCGAAGGGCTGTGAACATTTTCTTGGGCGGCTGGTCTTCCAGCGAGGCCAGCTCCTGCAGGGCAATCTGGCGCACCGCCTCCAGGGCCTCGGCCCTCAGGTGGGGCCGCATCAGCACATCGGCGTACAGCGAGAGCACCGCGGGCAGCTTGTCGGCCAGAAACTGGGCGGCGAAGGTGGTGTGCTCGAGGGCGCTGCTGCTCCCCCGGCGCACCCCCAGGTCGTCGAAGGCATCGGCCAGGGCGCGAGCATCCCGGCTGCCGGCCCCTTTCCAGAGCCAGCCCTCCAGCAAACTGGCTGCCCCCTCCATCCCCTCGGGGTCGTTCACGGCCCCCACCGGCACCAGCAGTTGCATGGCCACGCCAGGGTTCCAGGGGCGTTCCTCCACGGCCAGGGTCAGGCCGTTGGGCAGAGTTTCAACTTGTGCTACCGCCATACCCCCCAAGTATACGAAGCCACCCCACCCAGACCATGACATTTCAGACATTGCACCGAAGCAAAGCGTTACGTTCGCTTTCCTCCGGCCCGACCCGCTCCCCATCCAGGCGGCAAAGCTGCCTGGGTACAATGTAGCTGGATTTGGACGAGGAAGCCGTGACCCGCGACGAACTCAAAGCCCGCCTGCTGCGCCCCCTGGAGCGCGAACTTGCCGACGGAGCCCACGACCGGGTGGTGGCCGGAGGCCTGGAAAAACTGCTGGAAAACCTGGGCCAGCCCTTCCCCGAGGTGGGACGGGTGCTGGCGGGCTACCGCCAGATGGAGGTGGAGGTTCGCAAGGCGCGGCTTGAAGAGGCCATCCAACTCCTGGGCGGAAAAAGCCTGGCCCAGGGGCCAGGGGATAAGGGCCAAAGCCCTCAGAACCCGGCCCCTTCCCCCTCCCCTCTGCATCTCGACACCCCCCTCGAGGCTTTGAACCTGGGGCCCGGTAGCAAGAAAAAGCTGGCCGAGCTGGGCCTCCGGGCGGTGCGCGACCTGCTGCACCACTACCCCCGCCGCTACGAAGACCGCCGCACCCTGCAGGGCGTGCGCGAAGTGGAGGACGGGGCCAAGGCCACCCTGGTCGGCAAGGTGCTGAGCCGGGAGCTGGTCAAGACCCCCAGGAAGGGGCTGCAACTGGTGCAGGTACGCTTTATGGACGCCTGGGGCTGGAAGTTCACCGGCGTCTGGTTCAACCAGCCCTGGGTGCTCAAGCAAATGCCCGAGGGGGCCAGCCTGGTGCTCTCGGGGCGGGTGCAGAAGCGGGGGGGGCTGGTCTCGCTTCTGGTGGAATACTTCGAGGACGAAGGGGGTGAGTCGCTTTCCACCGGGCGCATCGTGCCGGTCTATCCGGCCAAGGAGGGCATCGGGCAGGCCTTCTTGCGCCGGGCTGTCTGGCGGGCCTTGGAGGCTTTGGGGGAGATGCCCGACCCCCTACAGCCCTACCGAAACCAAGTCGCGCCGGCCAGGCTCCCCCTGGGCGAGGCCCTGCGCCAGGCCCACTTCCCCGATTCGGAGGCCAGGCTCGAGCAGGCCCTCGAGCGGCTCAAGTTCGACGAGTTCTTGCTCCTGGAGCTCAAGGTGATGATTCAGTCGGGCGGCTCGGCCCTTTTGGGGCGGATGTTCCGGGTTACGCCCGAGATGGTCGAGCGTTTCCGCACCGCGCTTCCTTTTACCCTTACCGGGGCCCAGGAGCGGGTGCTGGGCGAGATACTGGCCGACATGCAGTCCGAGCGGCAGATGGCCCGGCTGGTGCAGGGGGACGTGGGCTCGGGCAAGACCGCGGTGGCCGCCGCCGCCCTCTACATAGCCGCCCAGAACGGCGCCCAGGGGGCCCTGATGGCCCCCACCGAGATTCTGGCCAAGCAGCACTTCGACAACCTGACCCGCTACCTCTACCCCTTAGGGGTTTCGCTGGATTTGCTGGTGGGCTCCATGAGCGCGAGCGAAAAGCGGGCCGTCCAGGAGCGGCTCAAAAGCGGCCAGACCCAGGTGGTGGTGGGCACCCATGCCCTCATCCAGGACGGGGTGGCGTTTCACGACCTGGGCTTGGCGGTGATAGACGAAGAACACCGCTTTGGGGTACTCCAGCGCCGGCGGCTTTTGGGCCAGCGGCCCGATGTGCTGGTGATGTCGGCCACCCCCATTCCACGCTCGCTGGCCCTCACCCTGTACGGCGACCTCGAGGTCTCCCAGATTGACGAGCTGCCCCCAGGTCGCACCCCCGTGCAAACCAAAATCCTCACCCAGAAAACCCGCACCCAGGCCTATGCCTTTGCCCGGCAGGAAATCCAGAAAGGCCACCAGGTCTTCGTGGTTACCCCCATGATTGAAGAGGGCGAGTCGGAGGCCACCGCCGAGCTGGCCGCGGCCACCCGGCTGCGCGAGGAGTTGGAGCGGCTTCTGCCCGATGTGCGCATTGACCTGCTCCACGGCAGGATGAAGCCCGACGAAAAAGACGCCGTGATGGAGCGCTTCAAGCAGCGGGCCTTCGACCTATTGGTCTCGACCACGGTGATCGAGGTGGGGGTGGACATCCCCCAGGCCACCCTGATGATCATCGAAAACGCCGAGCGCTTCGGGCTGGCCCAGCTCCATCAGTTGCGCGGGCGGGTGGGGCGGGGGGGGCTGGAGTCTTACTGCATCCTAATTGCCGGCGAGACCTCCAAGCGCACCCTGCAACGCCTGCGGGTGATTGAGGCCTCCACCGACGGCTTTTACATCGCCGAGCAGGACCTCAAGCTGCGCGGCCCTGGCGAACTGCGAGGGCTGCGGCAGTCGGGGATGCCTGACCTGCGGCTAGGCGACCTGGCCTCCGACCAGCAGATTATCGAAGAGAGCCGGGCCCTGGCCAAGGCCATCCTGGAAGCCGACCCTTACCTGAACCACCCCGAACATGCTCTCCTGAAGCGCGAACTTCAGGCCAGGGCCGAGGCCATTGGCTTCCGTGAGGTCATTTGACACGCGTTTGCCCACAATGCGGCCCGACAGGGGCAGCTCGAGGTTTCCACAAAACCCAAAACCTTGCCCAGGCGCTTCTCCTTGGCCAACTCCAGGTCACTCCCGCCTCCCCCAGCCAGACCCCACCGCAACTGCGGGGGAGTAGGTGGTAGGGGGTCGGTCTCAAGTACATCCGTTCGCAAGGTGTTCAAGCGAGGTTCGTATGAACCCGTCGTCCAACCAAACTGCGGTAGCATAGGGCCATATGACCTGGGTGTGGGGGGTGGCGCTATTGGGGCTTCTGTTGTTGGGGGTCGGGGTTTACTGCTGGGGCCGATGGGGCCAGGCCAGCCCCCGTCCGTCCTCGGATACCCGCAATTCCCAACCGCACAACCCATCGGTGTTTGTGGACATGGACGACAAACCGCCCATGGAAATTGACTTCGAGGCGGGCATTCGGGCCAATCAACGGGCGCTCTCGAAGAATCCGAACAAAGACGATGCCCCTTGAGGCTTTGTCATCGCCTTACTGACCCCACGCTGACCAATGGGGTTCATGCTTTAGAGCGTGGAGGGTTTGCTGGCCTTGCTTTTGCTGCTGGTGGTGGCTCTGCCGGTGCTGGCGCTGGTCTGGAGGGGGATTCTGGAAAACTGCCCGGCGGATGAGGTGCTGGACTGAACTGCTCCTGGCCGGACAATCCCCCAGGCCAAGTTAGCCTTTCCACGCGGCAGCAATGGCGTTCCCAACCGCCCGCCGCAACTCCAGAATGCCGGTCTCCCGGTGACGGCTGGGGTGTACCCGGTGGGTCAGCAGAGCCCAGGCGTAACCTCGCTCAAAATCCATCCAGACACCGGTTCCGGTAAAGCCGGTGTGGCCCAGGGTCGCCCGGCTGCACAGGCTCCCGCCGCTGAAGGCAGGCTGGGGGATGAGCCAGCCCAGGGCCCGCTCGGCGTGCTGCGGTCGGCGCATCTCGGCCAGGGCGGCTGGAGAAAGCACCTCGCCTTTCATCAACCGGTGCACGTAGGCCAGCACCCCCTTCAGGCTGCCAAAAAGCCCCGCGTGGCCCGTAGCGCCCCCCAGGGCAAAGCAGTTTTCGTCGTGGACTTCGCCCTGCATGGTGCGCCCGCGCCAGGGGTCTTGCTCGGTGGCGGCGCAGTCCTCGGGGCGGGTGGGGTTGAAGCAAAAACCTTCCGGAAGGGAAAAACTTGCCAGATTCTGGCCCCGGACACGCTCGAGCACCAACCCCAGCAGGATGTACCCGATGTCCGAGTAGAGGTGCGTACCCACCGGCCCCACTTCCCAGCGGTGCTGCAAGACCCGCTGCTTGAGGGTGTGGCTTTCACCCCCCCAGGTGTAGATGGCCTCCCAGGCCGGCAGGCCCGAGACGTGGGTGAGCAGCTCGCGCAGGGTACGGCGCGGCAACTCACTGCCTTGCATCCAGGCCAGCTCGGGCAAAAAGCGCGAGAGCGGGTCGTCCAGGTCGGCCAGACCTTCCTCGACCAGGTAAAGAATCTGGGGCACGGTAAAAAGCACCTTGGTCAGGCTGGCCAGGTCAAAAAGCGTCTCGGGCTCGACCACACCTGGTTTTTGCAGATTCTTCACGCCCGCACAAAACATTTCCGTGAACCCGTCCAGGCGCACCACCCCCAGGGCAGCTCCGGGAATCCGGCCTGTTTCCACGGCCCCTCTGACAAGTTGTGTGGCCTGCTCGAGCATCGCCTTCAGTCTATCTCTTCCCAGAAACCCGCCACCGGGCTTTTCCGGGGCCCACTTTTGAGGAAGGGCATCGAGGAACAACGCCAGCACCGGGCCGCCCCCAAACCCAAGGGCAAGGACCCTTGCCGTATGCTAAAGGTGTGACGCTCAGCAACACCTGGCCCCGCCACGGGAAGGTTACCCTCAAACCCTTCACCGAAGCCCTCACCGAGACCGAGTGGCGGCGGTTTTACGACTGCTTCCGCGACCCCGAGATTGCCGAGTGGAACGGCAGTCGCCCGCTCAAAATGCCCCTGTGGCTCTTCAAGCGGGTGGTGATGGGTGAGGTCAGCCGGGGCGACCGAATGGGGTTTGGGATTCTGGACGAAAAAGGCGAGTGGCTGGGCACGGTGGAGCTCTACGAAATGACCCGCAGCGAGGCCACGCTGGGCATCCTGATTGGGGCCAAAAACCGCTGGGGGCAGGGCTATGGCACCGACGCGGTCAAGGCGGTGCTGGAATATGCCTTCTGCACCCTGCGGCTGCAAAAGGTCAAGCTGCGCACCTACAGGCACAACCTTCGCGCCCAACGGGCCTTCGAAAAAGCGGGTTTTCGGCATGTGCCCACCCCTCCGGCCCCCACCCCCCGCTTCAACTTTGGCCTGGCCCCCAGGGCCGAGTTTGTGCCGATGGAAATTACCAAGGAAGACTGGGAGTGCTTTTGAGCCGTCCGGTCGGATGCCAACCTACGCCGAGGAGCGCAGCCAGAGCTCTCCTGCCGGCGCCAGGGTCAGGCCGGGTTTTGGCGCCGGGTCGCCCCGGAGCGGCTCGAGGTGCCTGAAGAGCGACAAAGCTATGCCCAGCACCATCTGGGCGAAGTGCATCCCCAAGCAGATGCGCTCCCCCCCGCCAAAAGGCAGGTAGCCCCAGGCCGGGATGCGCCCCTGGAAGCGTGAGGGGTCGAAGGTCAGGGGTCGCGCCCACAGGTCGGGGTGACGGTGGGTCAGGTAGGGGCTGTACAGGGCCAGGGCCCCCTGGGGGATGAAGTGGCCCTCGAGCATAAGCCCCCTCGCCACCCTTCGGCTCCCAATAAACCCCGGCGGGTAGAGGCGCAGGGTTTCCTTGATGAGGAACGGGTGGCCTGCCGGGTGGTGCCAGGCCGGGTAGCAGGCCGCGTGCCACAGCGCCCAGGCCAGGGTGTGGGCGGTGGTGTCGTAGCCCGCCGCCAGCCCAATCAGCACCTCTTCGGCGGGCAGATGGGCGGCCAGACCCAAGCCAGCGGCCTGAAGTTCGGCAATGCGCCGCCGAACCCGCGCAAACAGGAGCGGGCGCGGCAGCAGGGGGGCCGGAAAGGGCTGCTTGAGGGGGGCCAGGAAGTGGGCCAGCTCAGCCCTGGGAAACCGCCCTTCAAAGTAGGCCAGGTTCAGGCTCCGCTGGGCTACCTGGGAGGCCCAGGCGTTGGCCTCAAAATCGCCTGAGGGCCTGATTTCCTCCAAAGCCGCGCGGATGCGCCCCTCCAGGCCCGCCAGGGCCTTGGCGTGGAAGTGGGGGTTCAGTTCCTGGCGCTGGGGCCGGTGCGCCGGGGCGTCGGTGGTGATGATGCCGCCGTTCAGGTAGGGCGTCAGGCTGGAGAAACTGCCTCTGGAGCGAAAGGTTTGCAGGTCGGAAAGCAGCCTTTTGTTCCATTCGGGGCTGTAGCCCACCACAGCCCTGCGGCCCAGGCCCAGGCCAAACACCGGCCCCAAAGCCGCGCCTTCTTCCAGTAGGGCCAACGGCTCGGCAGCCCATCGGGGCAGGTGGGCGAAACTGCCCCAGGGGTAGCCTTTAGGCTGGGGCAAAGCTCTCACAAAGGCCCTCCCTTAAGGCGCGAGCGCCTCTCCAAAAGCCAGCCCGCCCCGTTCCACCCCGAGAGCAAAGCGAGCGGCACCCCCCCGCCCGGGTGTACGGTGCCGCCCACCTGGGCCAGGTTCCGTAGACCCGCCACCGCCCAGCCAGGGCGCAGGGCCCCCAGCAGCCCGTGGGGGGCCCGCCCGTACAGCGCGCCCCGGTAGGCCGTGCGGCTGTAATCCAGCGGGCTCAGGGCCCGCCAGGTGGCGATGGGCAGGGGGTGTCGCACTGCAAGTTGGCCCAGCAGGTGCTGGGCGTAAGCCTGGCTTTCGGTGGGGCCTGGCGTCCGACCCCCCTCCAGGGGCAAACTCGGCGCGTTGACCAGCAAAAAGGCGGCCTCGCCGTCGGTATGCAGGTACAGGGTGGGGTCTTGGGGCCAGCGCCCTGCGGCAATTTGGTTCCACTCGGCCCGGTAGTCCGCCGAAAAGTACAGGTGATGCCCCAGCGGCACGGCCTCGGAAAGCCTTATCAGCACGGCAAACCCCGACACCCCCAGGGCGTAGGCAGGCTGCGGCAGACCCAGCCAGTCCAGGGTAAAGTGCCGGTCGGCTGCCGATACGTAGAGGTCGGCGCTGTGCCAGCCGGCCTCGGTCTCCAAAGCCCCCACCCGCCCCGGCAGGCGTTGCAGGCGGCGCACCTTCTGTCCGAACACAAACCCCACCCCCTGCCCTCTCGCCAGCTCGTACAGGCGCAGGGCCAGCGCCCGCATCCCCCCCGGCAGGTGAAACACGCCCAGCCCCAGCTCCACCCAGGCAATGTTGTGCAGCACCGCCGGGGCCCAGTAGGGGTTGGCGCCTAAGTAGGTGGCAAAGCGCAGGAAAAAGGGCGTCAGGTAGGGGCCCGAGGCCACCAGGGCCGAGAGGGGTTGCAGCGGGTGGGCTTTTAACCCTTCGCGCAGGCCGTACTGAAGGAGCCGGGCCGAAGTGGGCGGCGGGCCGAAGATGAAGGTATCGCGGGCCCCTTCGTACAGCGTCCTGGCCTCGAGCAGCAAACGCCGGTAGTCGCGGGCCTCCTGGGCCGAAAGCTGGGCTAAGGTGGCCTCTAACTCGAGCTCGGGGGCAAAGACCCGCCCATCCGGCCAGACGTAGCGGGTGAGGGGGGAAACCGGCTTTAGCCCAGGTAAATCCTGCCCGAAGGCGCCCAGAATCTGGCGGGGAATTTCGGGCAGGGTGAGCACCGTGGGGCCGGTGGGCACCCCTTCCCAGCCGATGGCCTTGCCCCCGGGCTGGTCGAGTTGCTCGATGACCGTGACCTCGAGCCCCGCCTTGCACAACCGCAGGGCCGCCGCCAGCCCGGCAAAGCCCGCCCCTATCACAATGGCCTTCATCGGCTATATTCTCGCCCTTTCCAGGTGTAGGTTCTTTGCCCAGAGCGCAAATAGATGGGCGTGCTGAAGAGCGGGGCCAGCGGCACCAGCAACACCTCCCAAGCCTCACGCCCGGTCTTGAGGGAGAGCAAAAACCGCTCCAGTAGCCCGAGCCCGCCCACCCAGAGCCAGGCCGGCTCGAGCAGGGCCAGAGGCCAGCAGAGGGTATAGGCCGTCAGGTGGCCCAGGTAGGAAAGCGCCAGGATCATCCGGCTTTTCCCGTGGAACTCAATCAGGTTCTTGCCCAGCCCCTCGGCCATCTCCTGGAAGCTCCGATACATCCGCACCGCCACCAGGCCGCCCCCCAGGGCCAGGGCCAGGCGTTCGCCCGCAGCTTTGGTCTTCTGGGCCAGGCGCACGTCCTCGAGCACCTCCCCCCGCACCGCAGCATGCCCCCCCGAGGCCAGGTAGGTCTGACGGGTAAAGGCCATCACCTGCCCGTTGGCCGCCGCCGCCGAGGGAAAGGGTGTGGCCACCAGCGGATAGGGCAGGTAGCACAGGAGCACATCATCAATCAAGGGCAGCAGCACCCGCTCGGCCAGGCTGAGGGTCATCTGGTGCGGATACACCGAGACCAGCCCGGCTTGCTCCCGCTCCATCCGGGCCAGCACCGCCCGCACCCCGTGCTTCTGCCAGTACACGTCGGCGTCGGTAAAGAGGAGCACCTCGCCCTGGGCGGCCTGGGCCAGCTGGTGGCAGGCCCAGGTCTTGCCCATCCAGCCCTCGGGCTTGGGCAGCCCCGGCAGGAGCCGCACCCGCGCATCCTGGCGGCTGAAGGCCTCGACCACCTCCGCTGTGCCGTCGGTGGAGTGGTCGTCCAGCACCAGAATCTCCTGCACCCCTTGTATAAGCATCCCCGGCAGGGTCTCGCGCAGGTTGTGGGCCTCGTTGCGGGCGGGCACCAAGAGCGAGACCGTGGGGCGCTTCCCCTGCAACTGTTCCCGCCGCAACACCGGAAAAAGCCCCAGGTTGAGGAGCAAAATGCCCAGTTTCAGGCCCAACCAGGCCAGCGTCGCATACAAAAGAAAGAGCATAGGGTCAAGCGCCAGTCATCCACCGGCCTTCCGCATTCAGCATCTATCGGTCAGTTTACCCAGTGCCGCGCCCCAGCCCGCCATGCGTTCGTGGGTGCTTTTGCGCCCGGCCAGGCAGAGCTCGAAGCCTGGCAGCGGCTCCTCAGCAGGGGCGGTGCGAATCTGCGCCTCGAGTTCGGCCAGCATTGCTTCCAGCCGCTCGCGCAGCAGAGGCAAATCGGGCCCCAGAGGCTCGCCAAACACCAGGTAGGCCTCGGCAAACTCGTGCCCGCGCAGGGCCACCCTCGAGGCCACCGGCACCACCGGCACCCCCGCCTTTTCGGCGAACCAGACCCCCCCTTTGTTCAGCTCGCCCAAGGCCCCCGGAGGCCGCAGCTCCCCTTCGGGAAAAACGATCAGCACCTCGCCCCGCTCCAAAGCCCGCAGAGCCTCGCGGGGCCGGACCGCCGAAACCGTGTCGAGGTGGCGAAAAAAGGCGAACTCCCGCAAGCGGCGCTCCCCCACCACAATTTTGAAAGGCCGCCGGGCGCTCCAAAACAAAACCGGCAGCAGATAGCTATCCCACCAGGAATGGTGGTTGCCCGCCAGCACAAAAGCCCCCTCCGGCAACGCGCCCCGCACCCAAACCCCCCGCAGGCCCCGCCTCACCGTTTGCCGGAACAAGGCCCGAAACAAAGCGGTCAGCAATCGTTCCCAGGGTCGCATGTTGGTTACACCCTACCAGGCCGCGCCGCCCGAGGTCGAGGGGTGGGGCCCGAAAAGTTGCAGGTCACATTGCTTTCGGCCTTCCGCGTTCGAGGGCGGGCACGGTCGGTTCTGCCTTGGGGCTATCGCTCATCGGTGGCCGGGCTTCCATTGCGCCTCAAATACTCTGTCCAGGCCAGCAGGTTCATGGCCAGGCCGCACACCAGAGCCGCAGGCCAGAGGCCCAAGAGGGCCAGCCCCACCGGAAGGAACAGGGCCTCGAGCCGATACGCCCAGGCAAAAGACTGGCTCTGGTGCAGCGCCGGGCCCAGCCGGCCATAAAGCCAGGAAATCACAAAACCCACCGCAAACCAGGCCAGGTAGTTCTGCACGGGCGCGCCGTACCAGAGGGGGTGGGGGTCTTGCCACGTCCAGTAGCCCTGGGCCGGCATCAGGGCTTCCAGGCCCAGGTCCCAGGCCACCACCAACAGCCCGGTCAGCCAGGGCCGCCCCCCGGCCAGCACGTGCGCCGAGAGCACCAGGGCAAACCAGCCCAGCGGCACAATCAGGGGCACCCCCAAAAGGGTGGGCGGGGGCGCTCCCTGGTAGGTGTAGCGCCCAAAGGGCAGGCCGGTCTGGCTGCCCAGAAGCTCCACCCCCAGGCCCAGGCCAAAGGCCAGGGCGCACAATAGCCCAATCCGCGCCCCGACCTGCGCGTAGCCCCACCAGAGGGCCGCCAGGCTAATAAGCCCCATCTGCACCAGGCTGATCAGGGGGAAGCCCTCGGGCCACAGCGGCACCGGAATCCGCACCAGCACCGCCAGGGCCAGAAGCACCACCCAGGGCTTCAGGTGGCTTCGCAGCCCCCTGAGCCGCCTTAGGGCCTCGGGCTGCCGCAAGAGCCAGAGGGTCTTTACCGCAAGGCTGGCCGAGAGCATCGCCCACACCCCCAGCGCGGCCTGCCCCCCGACCCACCAGCCCAGCCCGCCCCCCAGCAAGGCCGCGCCTGAAGCAGCCGCCAGCAGGGGACGGCGCCCGGCCCACAAGAGGTCGCCGCCCCAGACCGCGAGCAGCGCCAGTCCGCAGCCCCCCACCGCCAGGGCCGCGCCCAGCAGCCCCCCGTCCAGCACCAGCAGCACCGCACCCAGCAGGGCCAGGCCCATCGCCCCCAGGCCCCCCAGCCCGCGCAACCAGGCCGGGCCTGCCGTAAAAGCCTGGGGCCGCACCCAGGCCAAAGCGCCCCAGGCCAGCAAAAACGTCAGAAGCGTGACCAGCACTACTTCCACCGCTACCCTCGCTTGGGGGCCGACTGGCCCAGGCGCCGCCAGATGACCTCGAGCGTCGCCCCCAAAAAGGCCGGAACATTCACGCTGGACATGATTTGCAAATCCTGGAGGATACCGGTCTGTTCGTCTAGAAAGCGCAGCACCCGCGCGGGCGGGTTGTTGCGGAAGAGGTCGCTGAACACCCGCTGGCCGGGGCAGCGCCCTTTTTCCAGCACGTTCAAGAGCACGCTGTCCATAAAGGCGTGCCGGTTGAAGGCGGGCTCCGGGTAAAAAGGCTGCCCGGTCCGGCGGAGCGCCTCGGCGATGCGGTGCGACTCGGCCTGGATGCGCCGGAAGGTGTAGCCGGTCGAAGCCTTGGTGCGGCCCCCGGCCATGCCGATGTTGATGATGTGGGGGCTGGGCCGGCGGGGAAAGGGCGCGTCGGTCATGGGGATCACGCCGAACTCGGTCTCGAGGATTTCATAATCCTCCAGGCCCAGAACGCCCAGATACTCGCGCAGCCCTTCGTCGTAGGCGGCTGGGGGCAGCAGCTCCGGCGAGAACAGGGTGTACTCCACCAGCGCCGTCCGGGCGTCGAAAGGCAGCACGTAGCCAAACCGCACCGCCCCCTGCTGCGCGACGCGGAAGTCCATAAAGGTGGCCGCCTCGGGGTCGAAAACCGGCTTTTGAGCCCGGATAACCCAGCCCTTGAAGTGCTGGAGCAAGTAGTGGTAGCGGGAGTCCTGGGGGGGCGGCTGGTACAGGCTGCTAAAGGCCCACCGGCCCCGAAAGGTCTGGCCCTCGAGCTCCACGGCCACCCCGCCCCGATGCTCCCTGATTTGGGAGATTTCACCGTAGCGAACGGTAATGTTGGGCTGCTCCGCCACCCAGCCCTGCATGAAGCGGTAAAAGTCCAGGCCCCGAATCAGCTTGTAGGCGTAGGGGGCCAGCTCCAGCCGCCGGGAAATTCCCTCGCCATGAAACCAGACCTGCGTCCATCGGCGAAACACCACCTCCTCAAAAGGGCCCTCGCCCGCCTCCCAGAAACACCAGGTGCGGTCGTTGGTGGTCTTGGGGGCCCGGTCCAGCAGCAGAATGGAGCACTCATGCAGGCCGGCCTGCACCAGGTGGTAGGCCAGGCTCAGGCCCGCCGCCCCCGCCCCGGCGATGATGTAGTCGTAAGGCTCACTCACCTTGCATCAGGCTACGCTGCATAGCTGGGGGCGGGCTAGCCGGGATTACAAAAGTGGCGCGCCTTTGTGTTCTCTCAACATGGTGTTGTACATAAAAATGTACACTAGGCTTATGATCACCATTCAAAATCCCCAGGAAGACATCGTCCCCCTGACCGATTTCCGCAACCATCTAGCCAAAACCATGCAGCGCGTCCGGGAGCGAAAAAGTCCGGTGTTGCTGACCCAGAGTGGGCGAGCCGTTGCGGTCGTGATGAGCATCGAGGCCTACCAGGAGTTGATTAGCAACTACGAGGCAGCCCGGCAGGCGGTGGACAGCTTGATGGAGCTGACCCAGGGTGAGCACCCTGCTTTCGAGGGAGTCCGCCCCCGTGCGAAGCGTTGAGTGGGCCAGCGGGGCAGAAGCGCAACGCGACTCGCTTCGCCTCGAGATGAGCCCAAAGCGCCTCGAACGCTTCGAGGCCGCGCTAAAGCAGGCGCTCGAGCAAATCCAGATGTTTGAGGAATCGGCGCCCATAGCCCCCATCAGCCGGTCGGGGCGCAGAGACGTTCGCCAGGTGGTTTTTGGCGAAGGCTACCGCCTGATTTACGTAATCCTGCCGGAGCACCTGCTTATTCTGAGCCTGCTCCCACCAGGTTCCAACCAGGCGCTGGACTGAGGGTGGTGGCTAGACCCGCTTCCGGCTTAAGTCCCGAAGCAGCACCCGCGCCGCATTGCGCCCGCTGGCCCCCATGATGCCCCCGCCCGGGTGGGTGCTGGCCCCGGTCAGGTAGAGCCCCTTCAGGCCGGGAAAGCGGTACTCGTGGGCCCCCAGCCAGGGGCGGAACATGAACATCTGGTCGGGGGTCATCTCGAGGTGCATCACATTCCCGCTGGGCATGGCGAACTCGTTTTCCAGCCAGAGGGGGGTCTGCACCAGCTCGGCCACAATCTTGCGGCGAATCGCCGGGTCGAAGCGCTCAAAGCTCCGGATGACCCCTTCGCGGGCCTCGGCTGCGCGGGTTTCCCAGGTTCCCGAGGCCAGCCGGTAGGGGTAGTACTGGGCCCACAGCCAGAGCGTCTCGCCCCCGGGCGGGGCCAGGCTGGGGTCCACTGCGCTGAAGCTCATGGCAATCAAGGGCGGGTCGCGGGTGGGCTCGCCGGAAAGGTAGTCGCCATAGGCCCGGTGCAGCTGCCGCTCCTCGGTGATGAGGAGGCCCAGGCCGATGCGCGATTCATCGCCGGGGTGGGTCTGGTAGCAGAGTTTTTCGGACAGCCCCAGCCGCAAAACCAGGCCGAAGCCGTTGCCCACCCGCAAACCCCGCGCCACCTCGGGGGTTTTTTCGGGGGGCAGCAGCCCCAGGGTTTTCTGGATGTGGGCCCCGGCCACCACTGCCCGGGCGCTCACGCGCTGGCCGCCCTGCAAAACCACCCCGACCGCTTTAGCCCCCTCGAGGGCAATTTCTGCGACCGGGCTGTCGAGGTGAACCCGGCCCCCCCAGGCCTCGATGGCCCGCACCAGCGCCAGCGACAGCCCCCCCGAACCCCCTTTGGGCCGGGCCACCCCGCCCACGTGGTAGAGCGGGTGCCAGAGCAAAAACGGCGACGAAAGCGGGTCGGAAGGGGGCGGGCCGGACTGCGCCGCCATCCAGACCAATGGTGCTCGCACCCGCTCCTCGCTGAAATACGCCTGGGCCACCTCGCCATAGGGCCGCAGAATCTGCGGCAGCCGCTTCTGCCAGTCGCGCCCGAAGCCAGCCCCCCAGATCATCTTCTGCCCCAGGTTGAGGGGGCTGGGCGAGGCCAGAAAGGCCTCCTTGACGGCCTGGGCAAAGGGCAGCCAGTCGCGCATGAAGCGCCGGTAGGCCTCCCCCTGGCCGGGGTAGCGCTCGTCGAGTTCGGCGGCTGTGCGCTCGGGGTCGCGCCAGACAAACCAGCTCTCCTGGGCATTGGAGGCGTGGAACAGCGGGTCGAGCTCGAGGTACTCGAGCCCGTACTGGTACAGCTTCAGTTCGTCCGGAATGGGGGTCAGCCGGATCAGGATATGGGCGCTGCCCCCTAAGTCGAAGCGGAAGCCCTGGTGGTCAATGGTCGAGACCGCCCCCCCCGGCACCCCGCGCCGCTCGAACACCCCCACCCGGTACCCGGCCTGGGCCAGGTAGGCCGCCGTGACCAGCGCGTTGTGCCCAGCGCCCACCACCACTACGTCGAAGTCTGGCATACGGCCCGCATCATACGCCGGTAGCCAGTCCGACAACCTGTTGGCGGCGGACAATTCCCCTATGCTTCCACGCCGACCCTGGCCCCTGGCGCCGGTCTAGGCCCCCCGCAGCCAGAGGGCCTTGGGCAACAGCCTCACCCGTTCGTAGGTGGAGAGCGAGGCCCGCCTCGAGAGGTTGTCCCAGCCCATCAGCTCGAGCTTGTCCAGAATGCCCTGGTACTGCAGGGCGGCCAGGGCAATGGCCCCGCGCCCGGTCTGGAGGTACTTGAGGCCCATCAGCCCCTCCCGGTAGAGCCGGCGGGCCTCGGCGGCCAGCTCGCGCATCAGGCCCACGTAGCGCGGGCTGACGCAGCCCTGGCGCAGGTCTTCGATGGACACCTCGTACTTCTGCATCAGCTCGGCGGGCAGGTACACCCGCCCCAGGGCCAGGTCTTCGCCCACATCGCGCAGGCAGTTGGTAAGCTGCATGGCCTGGCCCAGCTTGATGGCGGCCTCGCGGCCTGCCTCGCCCGCGCCGCCGATGGGGGCAATCATCAGGCCCACCGTTCCGGCCACCCGGTAGCAGTAGGTGTAAAGCTCGTCCAGGGTTTCCAGGCGCACCGGGTTCAGGTCGGCCAGAAAGCCCGCTTTCATGTCGGCGAAGGCTTGCCCGGGAATGTCCCAGCGCTCCAGGGCCCAGGCCAGGGCCACTTCCCAGTCTTCTCTGGGAACCCCCGCATAGGCGCGTTCGATGCCCACCCACCACTCGTTCAGGTCGGTCAGCGGGTTGGCCGACTCATCCACGGCATCGTCGCCGATGCGGCAAGCTGCATACACGGCCCAGGCGCCCTTGCGGGCCTCGCCTCTGAACAGCAAGCTACCGTAATAAAACGTGGCCGAGTGGCGACGGATAACTTCCGATACAGCCTGCCAGTTGGGTTCCATTCCACTCTCCTGAGGACGTATCTTGCAAAGCGCTATTGGCTAAGAATGCCCTCGCCCCCCGGTTGTGACTTTTGTCCCTGTCACAAATCCTACCGACCTTTCCCGCCAGCCGTCTACCTTGAAACCACTTTTAGACAGTGAATCCATTAGCTCGGGAAGGGTTGGGAAGCGCAACCCGGCCCACCCCAGCATACGCTGGAAAGGGCTGCTGGAGCGGTGGCTGAACATAATCCACAGGCGTCCCCCAGGTTTGAGCACCCGGTGCATCTCGTCCACCACCGCCTGGGGCTGGGGGAATTCGTTCCAGCTGCCCCCCACCACCACCCCATCCACCGAGGCCCCGGGCAGAGGAATGGCCTCGGCACGGGCCAGCAGGGGCACGAACCCCGCATGGCCCCTGGCTTTCCGGAGGGCCACATTCAGCATCGCCGGCGAGAGGTCGAGGCCGTAAACCCTGGCCGCCCCGGCCTTGAGCAAAGCCCGGGCGTACACGCCGGTCGAGGTGCCCAGGTCTAAGAACTGAAGCCCCTCTACCGGCTGGACCGACTGCACCATCAGGCTCAGTTCCTCCGCCAGGGGAAAGGGTCTGCCGGAAAGCAGCGTAAGGGCCCTTTTTCGCCAGGTTTCGTAACCCATCGCCGTAAGCGGCCAGAGGTTGGTACGGGCAGCCAGGGTGAGGGGGGCTTTCTTGCGTGGGTCAGGGTAGCTATCGCGCATACGGAGGCCAGTGTTCGGAGACATTCCTAAACTTGAACAAAGCATTTACACATCTTCGGCAAAGACTTGACATAACTTATACAGTAGCGTATCCTAATTTTCAACAAACAGGTTTACTTATGCGAAACGACCTGGGGGTTTTCACCATCGCTGAAGTGGAGGAACGCACGGGGTTATCCACAGCCCTCCTTCGCCAGTGGGAGCGGCGCTACGGTTTTCCCCGGCCCGAGCGTTCGCCGGGTGGACACAGGTTGTACAGCGAGACCGACCTCGAGGCCCTGCGCCAGATCAAGCAATGGATCACCGAAGGGGTGGCCCCGGCCCAGGCGGTCAGGCGCTACCTCGAGGGCCTGACCCAGGAAGGCCCCCGCCCCCCCGAAACGCTCTCGCTCGAGCTAGAAGAAGCCCTTTTGCGCGCCGATACCGAAGCCGCCGAGCGAACCCTCTCGGAAGCCTACAAGCTGCACCCCATGGACGTCGTAATCATGGAGGTCATCTCGCCCTGCCTGCAGCGCATTGGCGACGGCTGGCATGTGGGCCGGGTCAGCACCGCCCAGGAACACTTCGCCAGCACCTACCTGCGGGGTTCCTTGCAGGGCCTCCTTAACCTGATGGGCGGTTCGCTGGGGCCTACGCTGGTGGTCTCGACCCTACCGGGCGAACAGCACGAGATTGGCAGTCTGATTACGGCGCTGTTTTTGCGCCGGGCCGGTTACACCGTGCACTACCTGGGCCCCAACACCCCCCTGCCCGACCTTAAATCCTTCGCCGAGCGCACCGGGGCCAGGGCCGCTGTGCTTTCGGCCATGCAGCCCATTTCGCTGGAGTCGCTCCCCCACCAGGCCCTTGGCCATCTGGCCCCGCTGGTGGTGGTGGGTGGGCGGGCCGCCGCCAACGACCCCCGCCTGATCGAACGTTTGGGCGCGCGCTATCTGGGCAACGACCCCCGGGAGCTGGCCGAGTCGCTCTCGGCAGCCCTGAAGGAGGCGGGGCTGTGGTAGGGCCGGGCTTTTGCAGGGGGGACGCTCCCTGTGGAGCAAAACCGTCATCTTCCCATGCTGCATTCTCGTAAGTCCTGTGCAAGGAGGCCATATGAAAAAGGTACGTAGAAAAGAAGTGATCTATCGGGCCGGTGACCGCGCCGATGTGCTCTTTCACCTCGAGCGGGGTCTGGTGCGCATCATCGAGATTCTGCCCGATGGACGCCAGCTGACCCTGCGCCATGTCCTGCCGGGCGACTATTTTGGCGAAGAAGCCCTGTCGGAGCGGCAGTACAAGTACACCGCCGAAGCCCTCACCGAGGCAGCAGCCTTTGCGGTGGATCCCAAAACCCTCTCCAACGACGACCTGCGGGCCCTGGCGGCCAGCCTGGCCAGCCAGATGGTGCAGGTTCAGGCTTACGAGACCCACCTTCAGTGGGGCGAGCTCCGCAGCCGCATCTGCCGCTATCTGCTTTACCTGGCCGCCACAGCAGCCAAGGGCCAGGACGAGCGCGGGGTTTACGTCACCGCCAGCCACGAAGAGATTGCCGACGCCACCGCCTCCACCCGCGAGTCGGTCAGCAAGCTGCTCTCCGACCTGCGCCACGAGGGCATCCTGGACACCGGTTACCGCAAGATTTACCTGGTAGACCGCAAAACCCTGGAACTCGAGGCCGAAAGCCGGATGCTACAAGCAGTGTAGAGGGTTTATGAAGGTACTCATCGTCGGCGGCAGCGGCTACGTGGGCACCCACCTGGCCCGGCACCTGCTGGCGCAGGGCCACCAGGTTACGGTGGCCTCGAGGCGGGGCGAAGGCCCCCTCACAGGGGTGCGCTACGTGATGGCCGACGCCGCCAAAGACGAGGGGCTTCTCGAGGCGGCCCAGGGCCAGGAAGCCCTGATCTACCTGGTGGGCATCATCCGCGAACGGGGCGACCAGACCTTCCGTCAGGCCCACGTGGAGGGGGTGCGCCACAGCCTGGCCGCCGCCCAAGCCGCAGGCATCCGGCGTTTTGTGCACATGTCGGCGCTGGGGGCCGCCCGAGGCACCGGCAGCCGCTACTTCGAGACCAAGGCCGAAGGCGAAGAGCTGGTCCAGGCCTCCGGGCTGGACTGGACGATTCTGCGCCCCAGCCTGATTTTCGGCCAGGGCGACGAGTTCTTTGGGGGCATTTTGAAGGGGTTGGTCAGTGCGCCCATTCCCTTCATCCCCCAGATTGGCGATGGAAGCTTTGTGTTCCGCCCGGTCTGGGTGGGGGATGTGGCGCTGGCCTTTGAACAGGCGCTGGAGCGCCCTGCAACCTTCTACCGCAGCTACAACCTGGTAGGGCCCAAAGAGTACACCTTCCGCGAACTGTTGCTGTTGGTGCGGGACACCCTGGGTTCGCGCAAGCCCCTGTTGCCCATCCCGCTGGCCCTGATGGATCTGGTGGTTCCACTAATCTCCCCCCTGCCCTTCAGCCCCATCACCCTGGACCAGTACCGACAACTCAAGATGGGCAACACCGCCGATCCTACCTACATGCGCAGCGCTTTTTCTCTAGCAGAACGTTCCCTGGAAGCGGAGTTGCCTGGAATCCTCACAGTTAAACGGTGGGTCAGTGCTTAGTCTGGAATACTGTTGAAAAACACCGGCGGCTCTACCCTGAGAGCGTGATTAAATCTGCTCGGCCTTATGTATTGAAGATGAGCACGCCCTCCGACCCCCTCAAACGCTTTGAGGAAGCGCTTCCGCATAGCCGCGAAGGCTTGCTTAAACTATGGGCCATGCTGGCCCCCAGGGTTCGGGCCGCCGATCCGGGGCGCTACTTTGCAGTGCAGGAAGCCCTCGAGCAAGACATTCCCTTCCCGGTGCTGGTGCTGTATGTCTTCCGTGAATGCCGCCGGGCCCTCGAGGACAACCTCGCCCAGGAACGCGCGGCGAAATAAGCACAACCGCATGCCCGAACTCCCCGAAGTCGAGACCACAAGGCGCATCCTCGAGCCCTACCTGCTCGGCCAGCGCATCCAAAAACTCCTGCACAGCGACCCCACCCGCTACCGCCGCACCGAGTGGGCCGAGGGGCGCAAGGTGCTGGGCACTTCGCGCCGGGGCAAGTTCCTCATTTTGCATCTGGACAAGCAGCTAGAGGCCATCGTGCACCTGGGCATGACCGGGGGGTTCCGCTTCGAGCCGCACCAGCACACCCGGGTCACCTTGCACTTGCCCAGAACAACCCTCTACTACACCGACCCCCGCCGCTTCGGAAAATGGTGGGTGGTGGAAGCGGGCGACTATCGCGAAATAGACCTGCTCCGCCGGATGGGGCCCGAACCGCTCTCGCAAGATTTCACCCTGGCCGGGTTCAAACAATCGCTTTTGCGAACCACCCGAGAAATCAAGGAGGTGCTGCTCTCACAAGAGGCCGTGGCAGGGGTGGGCAACATCTATGCCGACGAGTCGCTTTGGCTGAGCAGAATCCACCCCGAGCGGCCCGCCGACTCGCTCTCGCGGTCGGAAATCAAGAATCTATACGAGGCCATTCGGGCCGTGATGGAACAGGCGGTGGAGGCTGGAGGCTCGACCCTCTCCGACCAGAGCTACCAGCAGCCTGACGGCGAACCTGGCTACTTCCAGTTCAGCCACAACGCCTACGACCGCACCGGCCAGCGCTGCAAGCGCCCAGGTTGCAAAGGTACCATCGTCAAGATGGTGGTAGGGGGGCGGGGCACCCACTTCTGCCCCAGGTGCCAGCGCCTCTGAGCAGCAGACCGTCAACCCTTCGAAGTTCAATGGCCCCGCGAAACGAAGGCCTCGAGTGTTTGATGCTCTAGCTGGACACTGATCCAACCCCTCGCATTTAGACAGACAAATTTCCTGCCAGATGCGCTCGAGTCCTAACCCTTGGATTCACCGAAGGCCTGCGGCAACTGACCGCGCTCAGCCAGGGTGTTGGTCACAATCCAGGCCTCGGCCTCCTCGGGGGTTTTGACCCGGTAGACCTCCTGACCGGTGCGCTTGTCCAGGATGCCATAGGCTTTAGTGCCCTTGAGGGGCTTGTACTCGTAGGGGGCCGATTGCAAAAACTGCTCCACCTCCACCCCCTCCCCGAGCATCTGACGGAACCAGGCCTGTTGGGCCTTCTCCACGCGGCGGTAACCCCAGTAGTTGACCAGGCCCATAAGCCCCATCAGCAGCAGCAAGGCGAGAAATACCTCGAGCCAACCCATGCCATCAGTCTAGCCCCTCAAACAATGAAAAAAAGCACGGTCGAGGCCTCGGGCCAGCGCGCGCATCCCCTTGCTGCTGAGGGAAGGGAAAACAGGGCTGGTTAGAATACACATTGTGAGTCAATTGCGCATCTTACTTATCGCCGGAGGGCCCCCCGGCGAGCACGAAGTTTCCCTGTCTTCCGCACGGGGGGTGCTGGCGGCCATGCCGCATCCCACCGAGCTGGCCGTAATTGCCAAGGACGGCCTGTGGCTGCTGGGGGAAGACGCCCACGAAGCCCTGGCCGCCGGGGTGGCCGAACACGGCACCCACCGCTTTCCCCCAGACCTTCCCTGGCAGCACTACGACGTGGCCTTTCCCCTTTTGCACGGGCCGGTGGGCGAAGACGGGGTCATCCAGGGCTTTCTGGAGCTGCTGGGCCTGCCCTATGTGGGCGCGGGCGTGGCCGGTTCGGCGCTTTGCATGGACAAGGATTTGTGCAAGCGAGTCCTGCACCAGGCCGGTATTCCGGTGGTTCCCTGGGTCACCTTTTACCGGGGCGAGCCCACCCCCGAACCACCCTTCAAGCCCCCCTATTTCGTCAAACCGGCCAACACCGGCTCCTCGGTGGGCATCTCCAAGGTCAGGGCCGACCAGGACGCCAGCCGGGCCCTGGCCGAAGCCTTCGCCTGGGACCAGAAGGTGTTGGTCGAGCAAGGCGTGGAAGGGGTGCGGGAGCTCGAGGTGGCCCTGCTCGGCAACATCCAGGCCGAGGCCAGCGTGGTAGGCGAGATTACCTATCAGGCCGAGTTCTACGACTACGAGACCAAGTACACCCCCGGCAGGGCAGAGCTTCACCTGCCGGCTGCCATTGCGCCCGAACTTGCCGACCGGATTCGCTCCATTGCAATCGCGGCCTACCGCCTTTTGGGCCTGCGCGGGATGGCCAGGGTGGATTTTTTCCTGTCGGATAAGGGTGAACTCTACCTCAACGAGTTCAACACCATCCCCGGCTTCACCCCCACCAGCATGTACCCCAAGCTCTGGCAGGCCAGCGGGCTGGCTTACCCCGACCTGCTCGACCGCCTTGTGCGTCTGGCCCTAGAAGATTAACCTGTGGACAAAACTTCGAAAACAGGAGTCCCTATGAGCGAAAAAACCCCCGGCACCGGCCCCATTGACCAAGGCATTGTGGAAGACCTAGGCGGCATTGCGGTCATCCGGGGGGGCGGCCACCAGCGGCAGTGGAACGGCATCCAGTATCTGCAGGGCATGTCGGCCAAAAATGTGGGGTCAAAAGGGCTCTCCATCAACGTGGCCACCGTGCCGCCAGGGGGGATTGCCTACGCCCACATCCACGACGGCTACGAGGTGATGCTCTTTGTTGTGCAGGGCCGGGTCAAGCACACCTTTGGCGAGAACCTGGAGCAAGAGGTTATCAACGAAGCGGGCGACTTCATCTACATCAAACCGGGCGTGCCCCACGAGGTTTTCAATATCGGCGAGGAGGAGCTGGTGGTCTTTGTGGCCCGCTCGGCGGCGGACGAGTGGGACAAAATCATCAACTACCCCTCCCGCTACCGGCCCGCCGAGGGGCCGGGGCGTTGACTGGGGCGGGGGGAAACCAGGCGGGCTGCTCTTCGCCGCAAACAGCCGTTTTCCTACCCCAGCAGTTGCCGATAAAGGGCCACATACGCCTGGGCCGGCTTTTCCCAGGAAAAATCGGCCTGCATGGCGTTCCGGGCCACCTGTTGGCGGTCGGGGTGTTTGAGGAACTCGCGCACCCCGTGCAAAATGCCCCCCACATCCGCGGAGTCGAACATGAAGCCGGTCTCCCAGTGCTTTACGGTATCGAGCAAGCCCCCCACCGCCCGCACGATGGGAGGGGTGCCGTAGCGCATGGCAATCAGCTGGGCCAGCCCGCAGGGCTCGAAGCGCGAGGGCATCAAAAACCCGTCGGAGCCGGCGTATATGCGGTGCGCCAGGGCCTCGTTGTAGCCCTGGGTATAAGCCAGGCGGCCCGGTAGATGCGCGGCCATCCAGGCGAAGGTGCGCTCGAGGTCTGGTTCCCCGCTGCCCAGCACCACCAGGTTGACCCCCAGGCCCATCAGACCGTCCACCGCGTCGGCAATCAGGTCTATGCCTTTCTGGTGGGCAAAGCGCGAGACCACCCCCAGGGTGGGGCGGTCTTCCAGGGCCAGCTCGCCGAGCAACTCGGCCCGGTTGCGGGCCTTGCCCGAAAGGTCGGCGGCGTGATAGGGGTGTTTCAGGTAGGGGTCGGTGGCGGGGTTCCAGTACTCGGTGTCGAGGCCGTTCAGAATGCCCCTCAGTTTCCCCTGTTGGGCCCGCAAGACCCCGTCGAGCCCCTCGCCGCCTTCGGGGGTGGTCACCTCCCAGGCGTAGCGGGGCGAGACTGTGGTTACGGCATCGGCGTTCACAATCCCGGCTTTCATCAGGTTGACCGCGCCGTGGTGCTCGAGGCCCGCCCCGTAGTAGGTCTCGCCCGGCAGGCGCGTCCAGGCGTAAAAATCCTGGGAGCCCCAGACCCCCTGGTAGGCCAGGTTGTGGATGGTATAGACCGTGCGGGCTTTGAACCAGCCCAGGTTGCGCAGCAAGGGGAGCAGGGCCGCCTGCCAGTCGTGGGCGTGCACCACCTCGAACTCACCCAAAAGTTCCGCCGTTGCCATCGCAAAGCGCACAAAGCGGCGGAAGTCGTCGGGGTAGCCGTAGGGCTTGTCGCGAGCAAAATCGCCCAGCCCGACCAGCACGTAGCGCACCCCTTGGTGCTCGGCATGGCCGATGCCGATCTTCTCGCGGTTGCCCTCGAAGTTGAACCAGGCTTCGCCCACGTAGTAGCCCTGAATGCCCCAGTACCAGGGCAGAAAGATGGTGGGCTCCAAGCCCTGTTTCCGGAGGGCCTGGGGCAGGCTGCCGATGACATCGGCCAGACCTCCCACCTTGGCGAAGGGGAAAGCTTCGGAGGCAACAAAGGCAACCTTCATACGAGTATGGGCAGTCTACCCCTTTGGCTGCATTTGTTCACCCCAGACCCCCTCCGGAAGCCAGATACCGCCCACGCTCTCTACCGCTTGCAGGCTGGGGTAGGTGTACACCCAAACTGTTCGGGGCGCTCCGCCCTGCTCGGAAAGGTAGGCGGTGATCGGACTTCGCAGATACTCGCTGCCCTCATCCTCGAGCCGGTCCAGCAGCACCAGCGCCTGCGCCAGGTCGGCAAACCACTGCACCTCGCCCCACACCCGCCCCTCCCCTTTCACCACCCCCGGATAGCCATATGGCCGCAAGTCACCCTCGGGAATGTGAAAAAGCCGGAAACCCTCGATGTAGGCCGGTTCCGAGCGCAGCCAGCCGGCCAGCCTCGAGACCTCAAAGTTGCGCTCCCCTTGTTTCAGGGTGCCGTACACAAAAACCGCTTCAGGAGACTCCATTGCCGTAAAGCATACTGGCCGGTCAAAGTCCGGGGTCAAGGGTTGGGCGCCTTGGCTCGTGGCGTGTGGATTGTAGCTACTGGCCATCGGATATCCATACTCACCTAAAAACCTACCGCCCCAGCAACAGCACCACCACCGGATACTCGGTTTCCGGCAGCGCGAGCAGCTTGCGAACCTCTTCGTCGTAGAAGGTCTCGGCGGGGTAGGCCTGCAAGCCCAGGGCGGTTGCGGCCACCATCACCTCGCCCACCGCGTAGCCCACCTCGAGCAGGGCGTAGCGGAACCCGCGCAAGCCAAACACCGCTTCCGAGCGCTCCGGCACGGCACTAAAAACCACCAGCGCCGCCGAGGCCTCCACCGCCTCCAGGTCCATCAGGGCCGATTTCCAACCCTGGGGGTCGAAGCGGCCCGAAAGCTGTTCGAGCTGGTGCTGTTTGGCCGCGTAGTGGTAGATGCCCCGGAAGGTGTCTTGCAGGTGCTGGACGGCCAGGTAGACCTCGAGGGGATACGCGCCCCCCGCCGAGGGATAGCCCCGCCCTCCCCGGCGCACGGCCAGCGGGGCCAGCACCTGCGAAAGCTCGGCCTGGGTCATGGAGGAACCCACCTTGGGGGTGGTGGGTGCCACCCTGGACAGCACCCGCCAGACCGCCGGGCCCCCATCGCGCGCCGGTTCGGCCAGCTCCACCGACTCCAGCGGGTTGGCATAAACCTTGGCCGCGGGCGTCCGCCCACCCGGAAGCTGGTCTCCGGGAAAGATGCGTGTCAGACGGTAAAAAATCTTGCCGGGGTGCTTATCCATAAATGCCGATGGCCGATAGCCAACAGTCTATAGCCAAACCTTGCCGCTATCAGCCTTGCGCTAGAATCTATAGCTCTTGGGCACCACCACAATGCCTTCCGAGGTGACGGTGAAGCCCCGGGCCCGGTCGGCCTCGAGGTCGTAGCCAATCTCGGTATGAGGGGGAATGCTCACATTTTTATCCACGATGGTGTTGCGCAGCTTGGCGTAGCGCCCCACCTCCACCTCATCGAAAAGCACGCTGCGTTCGACCAGGGCGTAGGAGTTGATTCGGCAGCGGCGGAAGATCACCGATTCGCGGATGGTGCCGCCCGAGATGATGCAGCCGCCGGCAATCAGGCTGTTGAAGGCCTGTCCGGTGCGGGCCCCGGCCTCGTGCACAAACTTGGCCGGGGGCGAGTTGAAATTGGCGGCCCGCAGGGGCCATTCGGGGTTGAACAGGTCGAACTCCGGGGTCACCTGGATCAGGTCCATGCTGGCTTCAAAGTAGGCATCAATGGTTCCCACATCGCGCCAGTAGGTGTTGGGGCCCTGCTGACCGGGGATCGGGTTGCGCTTGAAGTCGTAGACCTGGATGCGGTAGCCCTCGCTCAGGGCCCGGGGAATCACGTCCTTGCCGAAGTCGTGCGAGGAGTTGGGGTCCTTGGCGTCGTGCTCGAGCTTCTCGACCAGGGCCTCGGTGCGAAAGATGTAGTTACCCATCGAGACCAGGGCCTGGTCGGGCTTGCCGGGGATGGGGGTGGGGTTCTTGGGCTTTTCCTGGAAGCCCACCATGCGCCACTGGTCGTCCACCTGGAGCACCCCGAAGCGGCTGGCCTGTTCAATGGGCACCGGGTAGGCGGCAATGGTCAGGTCGGCCTTGTGGTCGTCGTGGTACTCCACCATGTGGGCAACGTTCATCTTGAAGATGTGGTCGCCCCCAAAAATCGCCACGTTCTCGGGCTTGTGGTTGTGAATCAGGTGCAGGTTCTGGTAGATGGCGTCGGCGGTGCCCCGGTACCAGACCGGCCCCAGCTCTTCGTAGCGGTACATCTGGGCCGGTACCAGCAGGATGAAGGCGTCTTCCAGAAAGCCCCCGAAACGCCAGTGCCGCTGCACGTGCTCGGTCAGGGATTGGGCCTTGAACTGGGTGAGCACATAAATGCCGTAGATACCCGAGTTCAGGAAGTTATTCAGTACGAAGTCGATAATGCGGTAACGCGCCCCAAAAGGCACCGAGGGCTTCGCGCGCTTGGCCGTGAGGGGGAACAACCTGGAACCCTGTCCCCCGGCGAGAATCATCCCCAGAACTCGCATAGACATGACGAAGTTGCCTCCTTTGGGCACAGCATAACAGGCTTGGGTTCTTGCCGAAAGCCCGCCGAAGGCCGGGGTCTGGGGTCCAAAGGCTGGGGCCTGTAGCCGTTGGACAAGGCGAACCTGCGACCTACGACAAGAGGACATGCTTCCGGCAGCTATTCAGACCTCTGCGGTCTGGCTGTGGGTATACTTGTGCCGCATGAAGCTTTCGTACGAGGCCCTGGAGTGGCGCACGCCGACCGATGATTCGGGCGAGGTGGTCTCGTTCCCGCCCGCGCCCCCCTTCTTTGGGCAGGAACGGGCCAGGGCTGCGCTGGAGCTGGCCATTCGGGGCGGGTTCCATGCTTATCTGGTGGGGCCGCCCAGCCTGGGCAAGCACGAGGCCCTGCTGGCCTATCTGAGCACCCAGACCGTTGAAACCCCACCCGACCTGCTGTATGTGCCCCTGTCGGAGCGCAAGGTGGCGGTGCTGACCCTGCCCAGCGGACAGGAGACCCAGCTGGCCGACGCGGTGGAGAACCTGCTGCTGGAGGTCAGCCGGCTGGACGAGCTGTTTCGTCAGGGTTCTTTCCTGAGGGAAAAAAGCCAGCTCGAGGCCCGTTTCAAGGAGGCCCGCGAAAAGCAGCTGGCCTCGCTCCAGCAAGAAGCCCAGGAAGCCGGTTTTGCGCTCTCGCAGGGGGGGGAGCGGCTGGAGTTCACCGGCCCCGGCCCGGTGCCCGCCGAGCTCAGCGCAAGGCTCGAGGAAGTCACGCTGGGCAGCCTGGCCGCCGCCGCCGAGCTCGAGGTGGCCCTGCGGCGGCTGCGCCGCGACTGGGCGCTGCACTACCTGAACAACCGCTTCGAGCCCTTGTTTCAGCGCTTCCCCCAGGCTCGAGGCTACCTCGAGGCCCTGCGGGGCCGCCTGGCCCGCTACGCCGAGACCGGTGAGCCCCTCGACCCCGCCCAGTGGCGGCCCAACCTGCTCACCTCCTCCAGCAGCGGCCAGCCCCCGCCCATTGTGTACGAGCCCTACGCCACCGCCCCCAGGCTGTTCGGACGGCTGGACTACACCGTAGACAAGGGGGTCTGGAGCACCAACGTCAGCCTGATTCGCCCCGGCGCCGTGCACCGCGCCCAGGGGGGGTATCTGATTCTGGATGCCCTGAGCCTCAAGCGCGAGGGCACCTGGGAAGCCTTCAAGCGGGCCTTGCGCAACGGACAGGTCGAGCCTGTCACCGAGCCGCAGGCCCCGGCCAGCCTCGAGGTCGAACCCTTCCCCATCCAGATGCAGGTCATGCTGGTCGGCACCCAGGAAGCTTTTGAATCGCTCGAGGAAGACCCGGCTTTCAGCGAGCTGTTCCGCATCCGGGCGGAGTTCTCCCCCACCCTGCCCGCCACCCCGGAAAACCAAGTGGCCCTGGGGGGATGGCTCCAGGCCCAGGGGTTTCAGCTCACTCAGGGCGGCTTGGTTCGGCTTTTCGACGAGGCCCGTCGCAGCGCAGAGCACCGCGACCGGATGGACGCCCGCCTGGTCGAAATCCGGGCCCTGGCCGAGGAAGCCGCCGTGCTGGGAAACGGCACCCTAACCGCCGAGGCCGTGGAAGAGGCCATCAAAGCCCGCGACCACCGCAATTTCCTCTCTGAGGAGGAGTTTTTGCGGGCGGTGAAGGAGGGGGTCTGGAGCCTCCGCACCACCGGACGGGTGGTGGGCGAGGTCAACAGCCTGGTGGTGCTCGAGGCCCCGCCTTACTGGGGCCGCCCGGCCCGGCTGACCGCGCGGGCCGCCCCAGGCCGCGACCACCTGATTTCCATAGACCGCGAGGCCGGTCTGGGTGGGCAAATTTTCCACAAGGCGGTGCTGACCCTGGGCGGCTACCTGCGCAGCCGGTTCATCGAGAGCGGCCCGCTCCCCGCCACCATCAGCCTGGCCTTTGAACAGAGCTACGTCTCGATTGACGGCGACTCGGCGGGGCTGGCCGAGCTGGTCGCGGTGCTGTCGGCCCTGGGGAACTTTCCCCTGCGGCAAGACCTGGCCGTGACCGGCGCGGTAGACCAAACCGGCAAGGTGCTGGCGGTGGGGGCCATCAATGCCAAGGTGGAGGGCTTTTTCCGGGTCTGCCAGGCCCTGGGCCTGAGCGGCAGCCAGGGGGTGATTCTGCCCCGCGCCAACCTGCCCAACCTGACCCTGCGGGCCGAGGTGCTGGAGGCCATCCGGGCCCATCGCTTCCACATCTACGCAGTCGAGACGGTGGAGCAGGCCCTCGAGCTCCTCTCCGGGGCCCGCATGGAGGGCTTCCGGGGCCTGCAAGACCGCATCAAAGCCGGTCTGGAAGAGTTCGCCAAACTGGAAGAGGGCCACGACAAGGAAGATAAGGAAACCTAGAGCGCTCTTCACATATTATGAGCCATACGAGTTCGAAAAAGCCTGGTTCTGAACAGAACAGTGGCGGCCTGGAAACTCGAAAACATGCGTCTCGGCCCAGACGCAACGCAGACCAGCGTGCCTCACCCCGGTGAGGCACGTCT
>NZ_JANWVH010000024.1 GCF_025056915.1 Meiothermus sp.
ATCAGGTAGTCGCCCGCTGCCAACCCCTCGATGGAGAAGCTGGCCGTGCGACCGGCGGTATTCAGGGTGACCTCCTTGCTCTTCTGCGAGTCGCAATCGTCGCTGGCTTCCAGGTAAAAGCAGGCCAGCACCACCGTGCCCTGCACGCTGGCCCCCGCAGGAGCCGTGACGGTGCCGGAAAAGCCGCCACCGCCCCCACCGCCACACCCCCCCCAGAGCGCCGCTGCCAGCAAAACCAAGAATGCCAAAATTTTTTTCATACTCCTTCCTCCTCGAGCGTTCTGGCTCAAGATTAGGCGGGGGTGCATGACTGGAGAATGACTGAAAAAAACAGACCCCCGCAGGGGTCTGAATATTAGGATTAATAGCTTACTTCCCCCGAGACCGCTCGAGGCTCCGCAACACCCCCGGCGCAAACCGCGAGATATCCTCGCTCAGCACGTCGAGCTGGAAGTCGGCCTGCAGGTTGCCGGGCCGCACAATGGCCAGGTTGCCGTTCCGGTCGGGCACCCCGCCCAGGTAGTCTGTCTGGTCAACTTCATCGTTGCCATTCACATCCTTCCAGCCCAGCACCACATAGTCGCCTGGGGCCAGGCTGGGGATGGTGTAGCTGCTCGAGGTGCCATCTCGGGTAATCTCCACTACCTTAGACTTGTCCTCGTTGAAGGAGTTTCCCTCCAGGAATAGCGCAAATACGAAGGTACCGTTTACACTGGCGCTTCGCCCACTCCCCACGGTCAGGCTGAGGGGCAGGCTGGCAAAGGTACTGCCTGAGGTGCCCCGCACGGTGAGGGCATACACCCCATTGGGGACGTTGGCCGCGACCCTCAAGGTCAGGGTGCTGCTGTTCAGGGTGGTACTGGGGGGGTTGAAGCTACCGCTCACGCCGGTGGGGGCTCCCTGCAAGCTAAGGCTCACCGCACCGGCAAAGCCGCCGCTGCGGTTGATGGTGATGGGAACGCTTACGCTGCCACCCGGCTGCACGCTCAGCGCGGTGTTGGTAGTGGACAGGCTGAAGCCCGAGGTGCTGCCCCCCTGCACCGCTGCTAGGGCCGCATTCGCATCAATCAGGCCCGCCCCGCAGTCGCTGCCGCTGGGCCGGTTGCACTGGGTCGCGTTCAGGGGCCGCGCGGTGGACTTCAGAATCTGCAACGCCTGGGCGGTCGTCAGGCTGGGGTTGAGGGCCTTCATCAGGGCCACCACCCCCGCCACGTGGGGTGTGGCCATCGAGGTGCCGTTCTGGAATGTGTAGGCGAACTGTCTAGCCTCTTCGTCAAATCCGAGGCTCAGCACACCTTTAGTGGCATCTGCCGTAGTGTCACCGCCTGGGGCCATCACGTCAATCCGGGGGCCGTAGTTGGAGTAGGGGGCTCTGGCCCCGGCGAAGTCGGTGGCGCCCACGGTAATCACATTCGCGCAGTTGGCCGGGCTGTAAAGCGAGGCGTCGTCGTCTTCGTTGCCCGCGGCCACCACCACCACTACACCCTTGCTGGTCACCTGGTTGATGGCGTTCTGCCGGGCCGTGGTGCAGGGGTTTTTCCCGCCCAGGCTCATATTTATGACCTTGGCCGGGTTGGGGTTGTTGGGCACGCCGCTCACCGGCTCACCCGCAGCCCAAAGTATGGCGTCAATCTGGTCGGCCAGGGTGGCCCCCAGCAGGCCAATCACCCGCACGTGCAGAAGGCGGGCCGTCCAGTCCACTCCGGCCACGCCCTGGTTGTTGTTGGTCGCGGCCCCCACCGTGCCGCCCACGTGCGTACCGTGGTAGCCGGTGCTCTGCTCGTCGCCGGGGTCGTAGGGGTCGGGGTCGCGGCCGTTGCCGTCGCCCGCGTTGGCAAAGGGGTTGGAGCCGCCGATGGGCGAGACCATGTCGTAGCCGGGCAAAAGGCGGTTGCCAATATCCGGGTGGGACTGGGCCGCATTGCCCTGGCGGAAGAGTACGCCGGTATCCAGGATGGCGACCACCACGCTGTTGGAACCTGTGGTGCGGTCCCAGGCCTGGGGCAGGTTGATGGCGGGGTAGTGCCACTGGTAGTTGTAAAACTCATCGTTCGGAACGGCCAGGGGCTGCTCGAGCCAGTTCAGGTCGGCAGAGGCCACCTCGGGGCGGCTGCGCAGGGCTGCCAGCAAAGTGGGGGTTTCGGCCTCGCTCAAATCGGCCCGATAGAGGGCGGTGTTGGGCAGGCCCAGAGGCCGCACCTGCTGGAGTTCCACGGGTCGGCCCTGCACCGTTAGCCGCAGGCTGCCCACCGATTGCAGGCTCACCCCTCCCCGAAACTCGACCAGCACCTCGCCCGGCATAAAGCGCGGCGGGCCCGTGCGACGGAGTTTTCCGGGACGGGCCTCTATCAGGCGCTGTCCGGTGATGCTGGGTCCCAGCGAGACCGTGCCGCCGATGTCGCCCGGCCCCTCACCGGGACAGGCCGCAAGCAACACCAACAACGCCCCACCCAACAGCCACCTTGCAAACATAGCGTCCCTCCTGTTCTGAATTACGAGCTCCGAACCCATAGTGTAAACCTGGCCATCAGCCTACTATCAGGGGAATGACGGAAGGATGACAGGCGCTAAAGGGGGGCCATTCCGGCAGACTGAGCCGCCTCGAGAATCGCCTTGCAGAGCGGGTTACGCTGCATAAAACTGGCCCTGTGGGTGGGCGGTATCTGTTGGTTCGCAATCTGTAGCTGGTAGTTTAGCACCTGCCGGAGCTGGGCGCTATCGGTTTGGTGGGCGGCCTGAACCCGGTAGTGCACCCACAGCACCTCGAGTTTCGTACAGCCGGTGGGCCAGTAGGTCTTTAGTTTCTCCAATGCCGCCCGGGTGTGGCGCCGGGCTTCCTGCAAATGTCGGGTGGAAACCCCTGGCCGTTCCAGCAAGGCTTTGGCCCGGAGGGTATGGGCCGCAACCTCGAGGCTCGGCCAGTCGTTCTGCCGGGCTAGGGCCAGGGCTTGCTGGGTGCAGGGCAACGCCTGCTCCGGGGGGCCCATGCGGGATTGGGCCAGCAGATACCGGCCATAGGCCAGACCCCGATACCCAGCGAACAGCGCCTCGAGCCGCTTTAGCAAGGGCTCGGTGGGCTCGCCCCGTCGGTGGGCCAGCAGGGCCTCCAGAATCCGGTAGGTGGCCTCGTCGCGCCGGGGCAGGTCGGGCTCGCCCAGAGCCCGGCCCAGCCAGTCCGAGGCCTGCTCCCACTCGCCCCAGAGCCAGTAAAGGCGGGCCATCTGGTACTGGCTGAAAGCCCGCGTCCAGCCCCATTCTTCGGGCACAATTTGCAAAGCGCGTTCCAGGGCTTGCTGGGCTTCGGCGTAGCGCTCCAGGTCGTAGTAGCGCAGGGCCAGGTTGTTGAGGTGGTGCACCTCGCGGCCTATTGCGCCCTGCACGCCCTCGAGCAAACCCTGCACCTGCAACTGGGCTTCCAGGGCGGCCTCGGCGTAGCCCAAGGCGGCCAGGCAGACCGCCCGGTTGTGGTGGAAGCCCACCTGGGTGAGCCGGTTGGCGGATTGCAGCAGCACAGGCTCGGCCTCCCGGTAGAACCCCAGGGCCTCGCGGTGGCGCTCGAGCTGGTCGTAGGCGATGCCCAGCCGCGAAGTGCAGATGGCTGCCTGCAGGGTGTCGCCCCGCTCCAGGTAAAGCTGCCGCAGCTGCTCCAGGGCCTCTATCAGGGCGGGGGTCTTGCGCTGCACGAAGAGTGACTGGGCCAGCGCATCCAGCAGGCGCACCCGCAGGTTGGGGTCACCCGCCTCCTCGGCAAAGTGCAGGCCCTGCCGGGCGGCCTGCTCGGCCTCGGGGCCATAGGCGTGTTCGCCCAGGCGAATGGCCTCGCGCAGCCAGGCCCGGGCCCGCTCGGCGGGGGTATGGGCCAGGGCCAGCATGCGCTCCACCAGGGCGGCGTGCCGCTGGCCGGTGTCGAAGCGGCTCATCACCTCGCTCAGGGCTTCCAGCAGGTCGAAGGTCTGCCGGGCATCGCCCACCTGGTCGGCCAGCTCGAGGGCCCGCTGGTAGAACTGGGCCGCTGCATCCAGCCGGTAGGCGGCCTCGGCCTTCCGGGCGGCCTGCACCAGGAAGGGGATCGCCCTGGGCGGCTCCCCCTCGAGCCAGTGGCTGGCAATGCGGGCCGGGTCGGCCTGCTGGCCCTCCAGAAAGAGGGCAATTTGCCGGTGCAGGTAGGTTTTGATGCTGGCCGGAACCCCGCTCAGGGTGGCCTCGTAGAGCAGGTCGTGGACGAAGGCGGCGCCGCGCAAGAGTTGGGCCGCCTCGAGTTCGGCCCAGGGTTTCAGCAGTTCCAAAGGGGCGCTCTGGAGTACGGCGGCGGCCAGCTCGGGGGAAAAGTCCGGCCCGGCCACCGCTGCCGTGCGAACCAGCCGCTGGGCGTCTGGGGAGAGGCGCTCGAGGCGGGACTGAATGAGGGTAAAAATCTTGTGGGGCACCGGCAGGCGGCCCGGCTTCCGCTGGCCCAGGCCCCCCGATTCCCACAGACTGCGCAGGGTCTCGAGCAAGAAAAAAGGGTTGCCGCCCGTGTGGCGGCAGAGCGCCTGGGCCCAATCTGGAGCACCCTCTTGCAGTCCTGGCAACTCGAGGCTCTCCAGCAAACCCTGCACGGCAGCCACATCCAGCGGCTGCACCTCAACCCGCACGGCCAGCCCGGCCTGAACCGCCTGGTTCAGAAGCTCCTCCACCCCAGGTTCAAGCTCGCCGGCGCGATAGGACAGGGCCGTGCGGAGCGGGCCGGAGCGTCCCCAGTACGGGCTAAAGACAAAATGCAGCACCTCGAGGCTGGCCATGTCGGCAAATTGCAGGTCGTCCAGGCAGACCAGCGCCATCCCCTCGGCCACCGCCAGCCGCACCAGCTCGGCCTGGGCCTGGAAAAAACGGAGCTTCTCGGCCTCGGTTTGCAGGGGTGGCTGGGGTGGGCCAAGTTCGGGCAGCACCCGGGCCAGCTCCTGCTTTACCCAGTCCGGCAGGGCCAGACCCGGAAACCGACCCAGAATCTGGCGGCAGATGCGGCTATGGGTGGCGTAAGGAATCCCCACGTCGCCCGGACGGCCCTCAAAGACAAGAGCCTGCCCCTGGTCGCTCAGAAACTCCTGGAGCAGCCGGGTTTTGCCCACCCCAGGCGGGCCTGCGAGTACTATGGCCTGCCCCTGAGCCCAGGCCCGTTCCATCTGGGCCCATTCGGCCTCCCGGCCCAAAAGCCGGGGAGGGCGCAGCACCGAGAGGGGAATCTCCGGGCGGGGCGCGGGGCCGGGGGAGGCGATGGGCTCCCCCCGCTCAATCAGGCGGCGCAGCGCACGGGTCTCGGGCAGCGGCTCGACCCCCATCTCCTGCAACAGAACCGCCTGGCAACGCTCAAAAGCCGCTATGGCCGCGCCACGGTCGCCCAGCAGGTACCACAAGCGCATGACCCGGCGGTGGGCGGTTTCGGAGAGCGCATCGGACTCCAGGAGGCGTTCGGCAAAGCTCAGGGCCTCGCGGTACTGCCCGGCTTGCTCGAGGTCGTCGGCCAGGGCTGCCAGCGAATCGCGCCGCAAATCGGCCAGGCGCTCGCGCCGGATCAGGAGCCAGTCGTCGAAGTCGGGGCAGTCGTCGTAGTCGTGGCCCTCGAGCAAGCGGCCCTGGCTTTGGATCACCTCGGCGTGGCGACCCGCGAAGTGGGCGACCTCGAGGGCCGCCACATCCACCTCCAGCCCCTGCAACTCCAGCACATCCCCACCGCTCACCAGCTCGGCCCCCACCGCCTGCCTGAGCCTGCGAAGGGCCTGGGCCAGGTTGTTGCGGGCGGTGGCCTCGGAGGAGTCGGGCCAAAGCAAGCCCGCCAGCCTGGAGCGGGGGGTGGGGCCTTCCAGGGTCAGGTAGGCCAGGATACCCGCCGTCTTGCGTTCAATCGGGCGCAACTGGCGCGTATGAATCTGCAAAGCCGGAACGCCCAACAGCTCAAGACGACCCCGAGCCCCGGGCACCCGATTCGCGGCTCGGGTCTGCTGCGGGCGAGAACCTTCCGGCATTTATCCATTGTAGGAATACACGTCAGGGCCAGATGTTAGTCTGGCACAATGCCGCCCCACGCCAACCGCAGGCCAGGTTCGGCCCTCCTGGGGTCTGGCTCTAAGGAGCAGCTTTGCTTATACCCTTCGCAAACTATGGAGCGGTGAGGCAGGAAGCAGAGGCTTGGGGGCATATGCTGGAGACCCACTACCTACCCCCAACCCCCTATATTCTCATCCGAACCCGTCGGGTCACCCATCAACCCGTGTTGAGGGGAGGCATAGCCGACGAGAAATCGGATACGCCTGGGGGCCAGGTAAGGGCGCGGCAGATTTTGCTCGGACTATCTCAGTTTTGCGCTTTCTGTGCTCGATTGCCCGGGCCTTGCTCTACAACCCAAACCAGGTCAGAGGATAGTAGCTCACCAGCTCCTCGCGGTATGGCTCCACCAGCCGAACGTTGGCCGGCGGGGCTTCGGGCCTGAGCAACTCCACCCTGGGGTTGAAGTCCCGCGCCCCAATCTGGCGCAAGATTTCCTGGGGGTTCAGGTTGGGCACCCCATAGCCCAGCGCGGCATAGACCTGCGAGCGCACCCAGGCGTACTCCTCGAGCGAAAAATCCTGCCGGTTCAGGGCTTGCACCTGAATTCCTTTGGCATCCAGCACCAGCGAGCCCCCCTCGCGGAACAGATCCAGTGCCGTGCGGTAGTCCAGGGTAAGCTGCCCCACTTGCTGGTTGGCCAGCTGGTTGAGCCGGGCCTCGACGCGCTGGTAGCGTTCCCCCAGTTGTTGCTTGACGCTCCGCTGCACCCGAATAAAGCGCTGCACCTGCTCGGGTTTCAGCAGCCCGTCGGCTGGAGGGGTGTATGCCGACTGCCGCGTTATGTTCTTGTCCAGGGCGATAATCTGCTGAAAATTGTTGACCAGATTCTGGGCCGGACGTATCAGAAACGCGTATGCCGCCCAACCCGTCAGCCCCAAAAACAACAAAAAACCAAAGCAACCCAGCATCAGCCAACGTGCCATAAACGCAGGATGGCACAAGCCAGGCTGCAAGACTGCGTTTTTAAGTTCAATTTGGGGCGAGAAAGCAGGGTCGGAGCACCCCGGAGGCCCCGACCCCCAGGGTGGCTGTCTTGGCGGCTTTGGATTCCAGCCCTTCAGTTAACGCTTAACGCTCCAGAAGGCTCAGTTAACGCCTGGGTGGGTCAGAAATCACCCGAATTAATGCCTTCTGCCTCTAGGCTCGAGCCAGGTCAGGACTCTTTGACGGAAGCTATCATGAGCCACGCTGTCCCCCATCTTTCCTCCTCCGCCGCGCCCTCGGCTGCCGAACGGGTCTTGACCCTGGTGGACCTGGGTGGCGAGGTTCTGCGCATCAACCCGGCCCAGGCCCTGGACATGGCCACTCAAGCCGAGCAGTTGTGCCAGGAGCACGGGCTTGCCCGGCTGCGGCTGCCGGTTTTGAGCCTGCTGGCGGAAAGCCAGTACCGGCTGGGACACTACCTCGAGGCCCGCGCCAACCTCAACACCCTGTTGTCGCTGGGGCCCGACCAGCCCCTTGCGGTCAAAAGCCTCAACCTGCTGGGCCACGTGCAGCGAAGGCTGGGTGAACACCGGAGCGCCATCCAGCACTACAACCAGGCCCTCGAGCTGGCCCACCGCCTGGACGACAAGAACCAGGAGTTTACCGCGCTCAACGGCCTGGCCGGCACTTATTTCTCGTTGTTTGACTACCAGGGCGCTGCCGAGCTGTACCTGCACTGCCTGGGGCTGGCGCAGGGCCAGGGGAATGCCGATGCCGAGGGAACAGCCCTGGGCAACCTGGGCGCCGTCTATCTCGAACAAGGCGACCTGACCCGCGCCCTGGAGCTTTTTCAAAAGGGCCTGGAAATCTCTGTACGGTTGGGCAACCAGCAGCGTGAGGCGGTGCTGCGGAACAACCTGGGCTTCACCCACTACCGGCTCGATGCCCACCAGTCGTCGCTTGAATACAGCCAGCAAGCCCTGGAGCTGGCCCAGAAGCTGCGGGACCGCCGCACCGAGGCCAGCGCCCTGGGCAACCTGGCCCTCACCTACTTCGCCCTGGGGCAGTACGACACCGCCCTCGAGCTCAACAAACGAGCCCTGGAAATCGAGCGCGAACTGCACAACCGTCACACCGAAGCCGATTTGCTGGTGCAGATTGGCCGTATTTGGCTGGAAAAGCGCAGCTACGAGATGGCCCAGAGCACCCTGGAGGAAGCCCTCCAGGTAGCCCAGTCCGGGGGCAACCGCAAGGCCCATACCGAAGTGCACCTGTATCTGTCCGAGGTCTGGCAGCACAAGGGCCAGTTTGCCCTGGCCCTCCAGCAGCACCGGCTGTACCACGAGCTCACCGTCGCCACCCTGCGGGAGCAAATCGAGCGCAAAACCCTGGCCCTGCTGATTCGCTTCCAGGCCGAACAAGCCTTGCAGCAGGCCGAGATTGTGCGCCTGCGCAATGTGGAACTGGTGGCCGCCAACGAAGCCCTCGAGCAGCTCAACCGCGAGAAAAGCCAACTGCTGGCCCGGCTCGAGGAGCTGGTGCGCACCGACCCCCTCACCCAGCTTTACAACCGCGGCTACCTTGAAGAGCAGCTCGAGCGCCTCTTCCAGCAATCCCGCCAGGAGCAATGGCCCCTCAGCGTCGCCCTGATTGACCTGGACCACTTCAAGGGCACCAACGACACCTACTCCCACCAAGCAGGCGACCTGGTGCTCAAAACCACCGCCACCCTGTTCAGGGAAACCCTGCCGGAAGCCGAGATCATTGCCCGCTATGGGGGGGAGGAGTTTGCCATCGTGTTCCCCCAGACCGCTGCCGCCGAGGCCGCTGCCGCCTGCGAGCGCCTGCGTCAGCGCATCGAGGCCCACGACTGGAGCTTCATTCACCCCGACCTGGTGGTCACCGTGAGTATTGGGGTATCCGACGCGCCCGCGGCGCCCAATCATGAGAAGCTGCTCATGGCAGCCGACCAGTATCTCTACGATGCCAAGCGCAGGCGGCGCAACCAGGTTTGCTTTGGCTCCTAAAATCGTATGATAAGGCCCAAGAATTTTGGGCTATGAACCAGACCCTCCAGGCCCTCGAGGCCCAGCTTACGCAAACCCAGACCCCCGCAGAAAAACTGGGACTTCTGGACCAGCTCTACCAGTTGCTGCGGGTCAGCGACCTGCAACGGGCCAGGGAGACGGTGGAGGAGATGCTCATCCTCTCACAAAATCCCCCTCATCCGGCTGGACGGGGTCTGGCCCTGAAGAATCTGGGCGATTTTCATTTTCGCCAGGGCCATCTGCCGGCAGCCCAGGGGTGTCTTGAGGAGGCCCTGTCCATCCTGCGCGAAGCCGGCGAGGTCAGAGGGGAGATAGACACCCTCAATGCCCTGGGCAACTTCCATTACTTTCAGGGCAGCTTTTCCAGGGCGCTGGAGCATTACCTCCAGGCCCTCGAGCAAAGCCGTAAAATCGAGCAAAAAGCCCTGGAATCCAATGCCCTGAGCGGGGTGGGCATCGTTCAATACACGCTGGGCAACTACCAGGAGGCCACCAAGTATTTCTTGCGTAGCCTGACCCTCAAGCGCGAGGTGGGGGATCGCCTGGGCGAATCGGGCACTCTGAACAACCTGGGGCTGGTGTACTTCGAGATGGGCGATTATCCCGGGGCGGTGCAGCTTTACCGCGAGAGCCTGGAAATCAAACAGGCCCTGGGCGACCTCCAGGGCCAGGCCAACGCGCTCTCCAACCTGGGCGTGGTGTTCCAACGGCTGGGTCGCACCCAGGAGGCGCTGGACTACCACCAGCAGGCCCTGGAAATTGCCACCCGACTGGGCAGCCCCCAGGTGCGGGCCACCTGCCTGGAAAACCTCGGGCTCTCTCATGCCACCATGGGCAACCTGGAAAAAGCCCTGGAGCTGTTCCAGGCTGCCCAGACCCTTTATCAGGAGCTGGGCCATCGGCTGGGTGAGCTCAGCGTATGGCTGCAGGTCGGCTCGACCCTAAGCCGCCTGGAGCAGTCGGATGCCGCCATCGAGGCCCTGCAAAAGGGGCTCAAGCTGGCCGAGGAGCTGGGGCCACAAAGGCCTCTGATGGAGTTCCACCAGGCGCTCTCGAGGGTGTTTGAACAGACCCACAAACCCGCGCTCGCCCTGTACCATCTGCAACAGGCCATCGAGATTGAGCGCCGGCTCCACAAAGAACAGCAAGCCCAAAAAACCGCCGCCCTCCTGGCCACCTTGCAGGTAGAAAAGGCCCGCCAGGAAGCCGAAATGGAGCGATTGCGCAACATCGAGCTGGCCCGTGCGAACCACGAGCTGGCCCGCGCCCTCGAAAGCTTGAGAGAGGCCGACGCGGAAAAGTCTCGCCTGCTCAACAAACTGCGCCAGCAAGCCATCGAGCTGGAGCGCCTGGCCCGCCAGGACCCCCTCACCCGGCTTTACAACCGCCGCTACCTCGAGGAAAACCTATCGCGGGAGTTTGCCGCCTCTAAACGTTACAACTTCCCCCTGAGCATTGCCATGGTGGACATTGACCACTTCAAGCGAATCAACGATTGCTTCTCCCATCAGGTCGGCGACGATGTGCTGCGGCTTATTGCCCAGATGCTGGAGTCCAATTGCAGGGGTGTGGACTTTGCGGCCCGCTACGGCGGAGAGGAGTTTGTCATCGTTTTCCCTCAGACGAACCTTCCTGGAGCCCTGGTCGCCTGTGAGCGATTGCGGCTTCGGGTAGAGAACCATGATTGGAGCAGCATTCACCCCCAACTGCGGGTTACCGTTAGCATTGGGGTGAGCAACGACCCCAGCCTCCCCAACCACGAAAGGCTGCTCGCCGTGGCCGACGAACAACTCTACGCGGCCAAAAAGGCCGGGCGCAATCGGGTGTTCCCGCAAGCAGCGGGGTAAGGAAACCGGGGTCAGGGGTTGGGGGCCCAAAGTGACCCTTCAAACCCCCAAAGCCTCCCTGCACGCCACTTGATTAGAGGTGCAGTAACCGGATACGTGACGAAACGAATAGCGACAGGCAGGGTAGAGGTGCAGGCGTTTCTGTTCCCCAACCCCCAGGCCCTGTCCGCTCCGTTATGCTGTTCCCATGCGTCTACACCCCGAAGTTGCCCAAGCCCTACAGACCCACCAGGCGGTGGTGGCCCTCGAGTCCACCGTTATCACCCACGGTCTGCCCCGCCCCCTGAACCTGCAACTCGCCCAGAGGCTCGAGGCCACCGTGCGGGAAGCAGGGGCCATCCCTGCGACCATTGCCATCCTGAAAGGTGAGGTGGTGGTGGGCCTCACCCCCGACGAACTCCTGGCCATTGCCACCGACGATTTTGCCGACAAGGCCAGCCTGTGGAATTTGGGTGCGCTGGTGGCCCAGGGCAAAAGCGCAGGCACCACCGTGGCCTCGACCACCTTCCTGGCCCACCGGGCCGGCATCGAGGTCTTCGCCACCGGAGGCATTGGCGGCGTGCACCCCCACCCCTACGACGAATCGGCGGACTTGCTCGAGCTTTCCCGCACCCCCATTGTGGTGGTCTCGGCGGGCCCCAAGAGCATCCTCGACCTGGCCGCTACCCTCGAGCGCCTGGAGTCGCTGGGCGTGGCCCTGCTGGGCTACAAAACCCACCACCTCCCCGCCTTTCACAGCCCCAGCAGCCCTTACCCTCTGCCGGCTCGGGTAGAGTCGGCCCAGGAGGCTGCCAGGGCTTTTCGGGCCGCTCGAGGGTTGGGGTTGCCGGGGGCCTCGCTGGTGCTCAACCCCATTTCCAAAGGGCTGGACTTTGCCCAGGTTCAGCGCTGGGTTGAACAGGCCACCCAGGAAGCCGCCCGGGCCGGGGTGGGCGGCAAGGCCCTGACCCCCTTCCTGTTGCGGCGCATCTCCGAGCTGAGCGGGGGCCAGACCGACGAAGCAAACCTGCGCTTGCTGGAAGAAAATGCCCGCCTGGCAGCCCAAATTGCCCTGGCCCTGACCGAGCTCCCATGAGGCCCTCGGGCAAAACCAGGCTGCGCCCCTCGTCTTCTGGGACACGGGCCTACGGCAACAGATGGGGCCAGAAAGTCCTCGACCTCGAAAACCAGGCGCTTCGGAGCATCCGGTTCAGCCTCGAGCACTTCACAAATAATGCACCATTCGACTTTTGAGAAAGGCTTTTCCTGAGCCGAACGTGGGCCGGCTTGGGCGGCCAGGTCTGCGAAGAGTGCTCCAGCCCAAAGCCGTACATGGCGTGGATGAGGCGTGAGGGTGGGAAACGCCAGGGCCAGACCAGGCAAAGGGTTGACCGGCATTCCATGTACGAAAGCTGACGGTGTGGCATAGAATAAGGCGCAATGTGTGAGTTGGGGAAGCGGCTGAAAGAGACCCGCGAAGCCAAAGGGCTGGATATAGCCCAGGCCGCTGAGGTGCTCAAGGTGCGGCGGGTCATTCTGGAGGCCCTGGAGGACTGCCGCTTCGACGAGCTACCCGAACCGGCCCTGGCTCGAGGCTATCTCAAACGCTACGCCCAGTTGCTGGGTCTCGACCCCGCTCCCTTGCTGGCCCTTTACCCCATTAGCGCCCCAGAGCCGGGAGGGCCTGCCGGCCCCACCCCAGCGGCTCCGGGCCCAAAAGCTGCGGCCCCCCTTTCCGGCACGGGCTGGCTCTGGTTGGTTCCCCTGTTGATGCTCCTGGCGGTCTTGGGCTGGCTGGGCTACCGGGCCCTGAACCCCTCCAGCACCACAACCCCCACGCCCGCTCCACCGACCCCCGCCGCTCCCCCGCCCCCAAAGCAGGTCAGCCTGCGCATCTCCACCCAGCCCACCGGCGCAAGGGTCTTTCTCGATGGCTTTTTGTTGGGGCAGGCCCCCCTCGAGGCCCGCGTGGAGGCCGGCGAGCGCACCCTCCGCATCGAGGCCCCCGGCTACCAGAAATATGAGCAGGTGCTCACCCTGCAAAGCGACCGCAACCTGAGCTTTGCCCTGACCCCCGTTCCGCCCAGCCCTCCACCCAACCCCGCCGCACCCACCACCCCGGCAAGTCCACCCCCTGCCAGTCCAACCACCCCCACCAACGGGCTGGTGCTGCGGCTCGAGGGCACCAGCTGGCTTCGGGTAACCGACGCCCGCACAGGTAGAGCGCTCTATGAAGGCACCGTGCCCGGTGGAACCCAGCTCAGCTTTCCCCTCCCGGTGGTGGTGCGGGCCGGCAATGCCGGGGTGGTGCGGGTTATCGTGGCCGGCCAAGACCGGGGCTTGATGGGCAGCGTGGGCCAGGTCGTATCGCTACGCTTTGGACAGTGACCCCATGCAAAAAGGCCGGACGAGTTGCCCGGCCCGACGGCTGATGGCAATGGCGAGGTGATACCGCTTTGGCTTGAACAATGTGCAAACTTTAGGAGCGGTGAGGCAGAGCGTAGAGGTTTGGGGGTTGGGGGCCAGCTTTGGAGAGCCACTCCCTACCCCCGACCACCCGCTCTCATGTGCATCCCTGAATGTTGCTTAGAGCGCTCTTATTACGAGTCATTCGAGTACGAGAAAGCCTGGTTCTGAACAGAACAGTGGCCGCCCATCCAGGCGGCCACGTCTGTGAAGAGCGCGATCGTATGGTTGAACTCGGTATTAGTCCCCCCGTCTAGCGCTTCAGGAAGTTGCCCAGCATCCGCACCACATCGTCCACCACATTGCCATCGCGGTTCTGGTCGAGCAGCAGATTGACCAGGTTGAAGGCCTGGGGCTGTTGCTGCTGCATCTGCCCGGTGGCTTGCCCCAGTAGATCCAGCAACCCCCCCACCCCCGCGCCCTGCTGCCGGGTGGTTTTGCCCAGAGCCCCCATCACAATCGGAGCCAGCATCTCCAGAAGGCTCCCCACCTGGCCCGGATTAATGCCCGCAGCCTGGCCAATCCCCTGTTGCACCGCTTCCCGCTTGTCGCCCAGCACATGCCGCAGAATGCCGGCGCCCGGCCCCTGCTGGGCATTGCCCAAAAAGCCCATCAGGTCGTCCAGAATGCTTCCGTCGTGGTCGCGGTCCAGGGCATTCGCCAGCGACTGTGCCCCCTGGGGGTCAGCGGCGTTGCGCTGCAAGCCTTGCAAGATGGCGGGCAAAGCCATTCCAATCGCACTCTGCACCTGAGAATCTGAGGCCCCCAACTGGCCTGCCATCTGCTTGATGGTGTTCTCGTTGAGGGCCGCGCCCAACAAATCCATGAGTCCTGGCATTTTGACCTCCGGTTTCCACTGGCCATGAATGCAGATTCCTAGAAACCAAGCCGATTCTAGCACCCCTGTTTGCAGGACATTTGTAGGCTCCAGGCAGCCTTCTGTCGCAATCACGTATGAGTGCCTTCGCCATACCGTATCTAGCCCAGATGCCCGATTCCCACGAGTAGTGCACAGTCGTGAAAATACCCTTACACTCCCACAGTTTGCAAAGAGTAATGACCCTCAAGCCCCTCCCTTCCGGCGCAGGGAGGGTATTTGCCAAGGCCCTCTATTTACATGATTGCGTGAAGGGCCAGGTTGGCAACCCCACCTGGCCTACCCTGCGAGGTCGGGGAGGAATCAAGTGAGTCCAGGCGAGGATTGACTTAATTCGCTCCCCGTGCGGGTGTGGTTGTACGGGCTTTTGTGCGACGTAGTAGTGGATTTTGGGGCTTCAAACTACCCCTTCACCACGATGTTAAGGAGCTTGCCTGGGATGTAGATTTCCTTGAGCACTTCCTTGCCCGCGAGGTGTTGCTGTACGTTGGGAATTGCACGCGCCAGCCGTTTGATTTCTTCTTCGCTGGCCTGTGTGCTAACCATGGTTTTGCCGCGCACCTTGCCGCTCACCTGCACCACCAGCTCAAAGCTATCGGCCACCAGCGCGCTCTCGTCCACCTGCGGCCAGGGGGCACTGAACACCGAGGTGGGGTGGAACTCGTGCCAGAGTTCCTCGGCCAGGTGGGGGGCGAAGGGGGCCAGCAGTTGCAGGTAGCAGAGCACCGCGTGGCGGTAAACTGGGGTGATGCCCGCTTCCTTGCGGTAGTCGCCCATGGCGTTGAGAAGCTCCATCAGGGCCGCAATGGCGGTGTTGAAGCGCAAGGCCTCGATGTCGTCGGTCACTTTCTTGATGGTCTGGTGCAGCTTCTGGTAGAGGCCCTTGTGGACGCCCTCGAGGGCCGAGGAATTTCCCAGGTCGCCCTGGGCTTTGAGTTCGACCAGATTCTCGGCCACCATGCGGTAGACCCGGTTCAGGTAGCGCCACGCACCCTGCACGCCCTCTTCCGTCCAGACCATCTCGTTCTCGGGCGGGGCGGCGAACAGGATGGTAATGCGGGCGATGTCGGCACCCTGCTCTTTTACAAATGGCCCCACCATCACGCCGTTGCCCAGGCTCTTGGACATGGTGGCGGGCTTCCAGAAGTGGATGGTGCCGTCGTGGTGGGGGCGAAGTTCGGCGCCGGATTTGCGGGCTTCGTCCAGCGAGAGGCGCTCGGGGATTTCCAGCTTGGCCCGCCTTTCGGCGTTCTTGAAGAGGATGGTCTCCCCGGCGATTTCCACCTCGCCCACGTCGGTCCAGCCCTGCACCATGCCCTGCGTGAACAGGCCCTCGAAGGGTTCTTCAGCCTCGACCATGCCCAGGTCGTGCCGGAACGTGGTAAAGAAGCGGGACTACAGGAGGTGCAGGATGGCGTGCTCGATGCCGCCAATGTACTGGTCTACGGGCATCCAGAAGTTGGCCCGGGCGGGGTCGAAGGGCAGTGCTGGGTTTTGTGCGTCGGTGTAGCGCAGGAAGTACCAGGACGAGTCGAAGAAGGTGTCCATGGTGTCGGTGTCGCGCCGGGCTTTACCTCCGCATTTGGGGCACTCGCACTCGTAGAACTCGGGGTGGGCGGCCAGGGGGCTTTTGCCCTTGGGACGGATGTCGTCCACGTCCTTCAGGGTGGGAAGCAGCACCGGCAGCTCCTCGTAGGGCACCGGCACAATGCCGCAGCTATCGCAGTGAATCATGGGAATAGGGGTGCCCCAGTAGCGCTGGCGGCTGATGAGCCAGTCGCGCAGACGGTAGTTGACCTTGCCCGAGCCGATGCCTTTTTCCTCCATCCAGGCGATGATTTTCTTTTTGGCCTGCTCCATATAGAGGCCGTTCAGAAAATCGGAGTTGATGGCCGGGCCGTCTTCGGTGTAGGCCTTGCCCTGCCAGCCCGCCGGCGGCTCGACGGTGCGGATGATTTCCAGGCCAAACTTTTCGGCGAACTCCCAGTCGCGCTCGTCCTGCCCCGGTACGGCCATGATGGCCCCGGTTCCGTAGCCGGCCAGCACGTAGTCGGCAATCCAGACCGGAATCTCCTTGCCGTTGGCCGGGTTGATGGCGTAGGCTCCGGTGAAGACCCCGGTTTTCTCGCGGTCTTCGCGCTGGCGCTCGACCTCGCTTTTCATCTGGGCAGCGGCCACGTAGGCTTCTACGGCGGCTTTCTGCTCGGGGGTGGTAATCTGGGCGACCAGCTCGTGCTCGGGGGCCAGCACCATGAAGGTCGCGCCAAAAATCGTGTCTGGGCGTGTAGAGAACACGCGAATTTTGGCCGGGTGGCCCTTGACCTGGAAGTCGAACTCCGCGCCCTGGCTCTTGCCAATCCAGGCCCGCTGCATGGCCTTGACCTTCTCGGGCCAGCGGGGGAGCTTGTCCAGGTCGGCGAGCAGGCGTTCGGCGTAGTCGGTGATTTTGAGGTACCACTGCTCGAGCTCGCGCTTCTCGACCAAGGCGCCGCTGCGCCAGCCCCGCCCGTCAATCACCTGTTCGTTGGCCAGCACGCTCTGTTCGACCGGGTCCCAGTTGACCAGGCTTTTCTTGCGGTAGACCAGGCCCCGCTCGTACATCTTGAGAAATATCCACTGGTTCCACTTGTAGTAGTCGGGCAGGCAGGTGGTGACCTCGCGGCTCCAGTCGTAGCGGATGCCCATCAGGCTGAGGGACTCCTTGGACTGCTGGATGTTGCCAAAGGTCCAGTCGGCGGGCGAGACCCCAAACTTGAGCGCGGCGTTTTCGGCGGGCAGGCCGAAAGCATCCCAGCCGAATGGGTGCAGCACGCTGTAACCCTGCTGCACCCGGAAGCGGGCCAGCAGGTCGCCCATGGTGTAGTTTTTCAGGTGGCCCATGTGCAGGTCGCCCGAGGGGTAGGGGAACATGACCAGGATGTAGGCTTTTTTGTCGCTGCCTTCTCTGGCCCGCAGCAGGCCGATTTCGTCCCAGTATTTCTGCCATTTGGGCTCGATCTCGTGGGGGTTGTATTTATCGGTGGTGATCATTGTTCGCTGCTCCACTTCTCAGCCGGTCATTGTATCGGTTGGTGGGTCGAATGGAGAAATTTGAGCCCAAGTCCGGGTTGGTGTTGTGGGAAGTTGGTGGGCTTCAACAAAAACCCCCCTTCTGCGTCGAAGGGGGGAGTCTCCCGAACCCGGGCCTCCCCTAAGGTAAGGCTAGGTGGATGAGCCGTTGCATGCCAGCATCATAACACGCCTGGCCCTGCCAGCCCTCGAGGCCCTCCGACGGGCTTCTGGCATCGCATGCCCGAAAGCGGCGAGGCCCACACCCGAAGGCAAGGGCCCAAAAACCCACCCGTGCCAACTTTGCCGGAACCCTTTGCGAACGGTACGCGCCTGGTCTCGCTGCCTTCCGAACGCAACATGGCCTCGGATGCCCCGCACTGCCTGGCCTCACGCCATCGCAGATTTCGCTCAACCGCTTAACGCAAACGATGTCAACCGTGTTCAGAACCAAATTGTACGACGTAACGTTATAACAAGTTCATAAATATGGTTATATTTGGGAGCGTCGCCGCCCATGCATTGCATAAACTGTGGTTCGGCTAAGGCTGGCTTTTGAAAGGACTGCGCCGATGCGAGACCGTCTGCCACCCAGGACTTACCCACAGCCCGGTTTGGTTTACACTGCCATTTTGGTCATGGACTCGAGGAATGTGCGTACCCCCCTGCGGCGACAGGCCCAGCCCAGGTCGAACTGGTCGCAACTGTACCAGGCCGGGCCGTACCACATCGACCTGAGCCTCAGATGGGAGGATGCGGCGGCTCGACTGGTGGGTCAGGTGATCTCGAGGGAGCTGGTTTCTTTTGACCAGGCCCAGGTCTTCATGAAGCAGGGAGCCAACACACTGAAAATGCCCCTGGATTTGTCGGGGCGTTTTAGCTTTAAGCTGACCTCGTTGGACGATTGCAGTTTTGAGCTGCACATTCAGGGCGAGGTGGTCCGTTTGGACGGCCTCAGGTTGAGTTAGAGCGCCAGACGCTGGCTCATATCGCGCTCTTCTCAGACGTGGCCGCCCATCCAGGCGGCCACTGTTCTGTTCAGAACCAGGCTTTCTCGAACTCGAATGGCTCGTAATATTGTGAAGAGCGCTCTAAGCGGGGGTTTTGCGAAACCCCCGTATGCTTTAGGTATGCAGATTGCTTTACTGGGTTTGGGACTGATGGGCCGCCCGATGGCCCGGGTGCTGCTGGCCAAAGGTTTTCAGGTGAAGGGGTGGAACCGCAGCGTGCTGAGCCCCGAACTGACCTCGGGGATTCCCCTGCTTGGCTCGCTCGAGGCAGCGGCGCAGGCCGACGTGCTGCTGCTGATGGTATCCGACTCGGCGGCGGTAAATGAAGTGTTACAGCGGCTATGGCCCTATCTGCGGGCGGGCCAGGTGGTGCTCGATATGGGTTCGTCCGACCCCGAAGACTCCCGTCGCCTGGCCCGGCAGCTCAAAGCCAGGAACATCGGCTGGGTGGATGCCCCGGTCTCGGGGGGGCCGGAGGGAGCAGAGAACGCCACCCTGGCTATTATGGCGGGGGGTGACCTGGGCGACTATGAGCGGGTTCGGCCCATTCTGGAAGCCCTGGGGCGGCCCACCCATGTGGGCGAGGCCGGGGCCGGACACACCCTCAAGGTCATCAATCAGCTCATGGTGGGCCTGTACATCGAGGCGGTGGCCGAGGCCCTCTTTTTGGCCGAGCGCCAGGGCCTAAAGCCCCGCAAGGTGCAGGAGGCCCTCAAGGGCGGCTTCGCCGACTCCAAGGTCTTGCAGATTCACGGCAGCCGCATGATCGAACGGCGGTTTGTGCCGGGGGCGCGGGTCAAGACCCAGCTCAAGGACTTGCGGCTGGCGCAGAAGCTGGCCCAGCAAGCGGGGCTGAAGCTGCCCCACCTGGAAAGCGCCCTGGGGTTTTACGCCGAGCTCGAGGCCCAGGGAGACGGCGACCTCGACCATTCGGCCCTGTTCAAGCGCCTCGAGTCCCGCTAAGGCCGCTGTGGATAAAGGCGTTTTTGCGAACCCTTTGAGAAGGGCTGGCTCTGGGCTTACAAGACGACGCCCAGAGTGGCCAGCAAAACCCTCTCCCATCGGGAGAGGGGTAGGGGTGAGGGGATCGCAGGAGCGGCGAGGCAGGAAGCGAGATTTCTGGAGGTAGGGGGTGGAGACCTGCTCCTTACCTCCGACCACCCCCCTATGTATCCTTGAGCCTTGCCTCTACGCCTGAAACGGTGCTGGAGAAGGGTTTATCGCTGGGCTGTGTCGTGGGCCTGCAGGCCCCGCTGCAAGAACTCGTTGGTGAAGAAGGTGCTGGCTGGCAGGTTGGTGCGCACGCGCCCGGTCTGCTGGAGCAGGGTTAGCCCGCTTTGCCAGCCCTGGGGGTTGGAGAACCCCAGGCCGTTTTGGCGGGTGTAGGGCGACTGGTAGAGCCTGAGCGAGACCTCGAGCACCCGGAAGCGCTCCTCCCCCATGTTCTGCACGTATTTCTTGGCCGCCTCGAAGGCTTTGCGCGGCTGTTGCAGGGTCAGGGCCAGGGCCTCCTGGGTGGCCTGCACAAAGCGGCGGGCCAGCTCGGCGTTTTCCAGCACGCGGTCGGTCGAGATTACGCCCACCCCCGGCGAGCGGTTGTAGGGGCCCGCCGGAATCACGTTCAGCTTGATGCCCCGCGCTTCCAGCACGATGGGCTCGTTGTTCACAAAGCCCATGGCCACGTCCACCCGCCCGGTCACGATGGCCTCGGCCTGGGTGAAGCCAATCTGCTCGATTTTCACATCCGACTCACGCAGCCCCGCCGCCCGCAACATGGCCTGGAGCGAGGTGTACGAGGTGCCAAACAGCCCCGGTATGCCGATGGTTTTGCCCTTCAGGTCGCGCACCGAGGTGATGTTTTTCTCGGCCCGCGAAAAGAGGGCGTTGGGCACGCTCTGATAGAGGGCCAGCACGTACTTGAGCGGGGTGCCCTGGGCCCGCAGGGCAATCACATCCTCGGCATCGGCCACCACGAAGTCGAGCCGACCCTGGGCCAGAAGCGGGTACAGCTCCGAGGCAAAGCCGTGCTGGAACTCGACCTCGAGGCCCCGCTTGCCATACAGGCCCTCGATCACCCCGGCATAAAAGGGAGCAAACTGCACATCAGGCAGGTAACCCAGCCCCACCCGCACCTTCTGCGATTGCGCCAGACCCAGCGATAGCAGTACCGCCAGCAAGAGAACCAACCTTTTCATTGCACTCCTCTACACACCGTGCTATCCACACACCGCCAGGGCAGGCACGAACTGCCGCTGGCCTTGCGCCGAACACCAGGCTGTGATGGAGGATTTTAGGAAGTATTGCCCACCTTGCTGCGCCCAGGCACAGGGGCACCTGGGCTTCACTCCTTCTCCCATCCGGACTTTAACCGTCGGCCTGCGATTTGCACGCAGTCGGGCCTGGATGTGTAGCAGATTTCCAGGCTTCGCGGGCTTAGGAGGCTGGCTCCATCACCGCCGGTGGGGAATTGCACCCCGCCCTGAAGGAATCGGGCCAACTGGCCCGAAGTTAGTTTAGTCACAAACCCTGGGCTTGCAAAGTGCAGCAGACTGGATTTTGATGGAGGGGTGCGCCTGGAACTGGAAAGCCTGCTGGCCCTGGCCGACAAGAAGGTATTGGAGCGGGGCAAGGCGCTTTTTCTGGAGGGGGTGGTGCTCGAGGCCGCCCGCAGCCGGGACCGTTTGCAGGCCAGGGTCGAGGGCAGTGCGCCCTTTCCGTATCGGGTCGAGATTGACCTGAGCAAAGGCGAGTGGCAGTGCTCGTGCCCCTACACCTGGGGGCTGGTGTGCAAGCACGTGGTGGCGGTGGCCTTTGCCGCCCTGGAAGCCCCCGAAATTTTCACCCGCAAAAAGCTGGGCAAAAGCGTACCGGTGAACCTGGAGCCGCTGCTCGAGCTCTCCGACGATGAACTATTGCGCTTCTTGTGGCAACTGGCGGAAGAACGCCCCGAGCTACTGCACGAGTTTGCCTACAACCTGATTCAGCGTTATGAATGAAGCGAGATTTTTTGCTTGGATAGTCAACAGGGTATTCGCTTAGCCTACCTGCGCCGGTACCGCAGCACGTAGCTTTCCAGCAAGGCCACCAACCCATAAAGTGAGATGCCCAGCAGCACCGTAACGGCCACTGCCGAGAAGGAGACCGCGTAGTTAAAGTTGCGCTGCTCGGTCTGGGCCAGATGACCGAGCCCCCCGCCCCCCAGCACGAACTCGGCCACCACCGCCCCGATCAGGGCCAGCGAAACCGTCAGGCGCAGACCGCCCAGAATTACGGGCAGCGCGCCGGGTACCTCGAGCTTGCTGAACACCCCCCAGGCACTGGCCCCGATGGTCTGAAACACCTCGCGGTAGGTGCGGTCCACCTCCCGCACCCCCACCATGGTCGAGACCAGCACCGGAAAAATGGAAATCAGGGTGGCAATGATGACCTTGGAGCCCAGCCCGTAGCCAAACCAGATGATGAGCAAGGGGGCCACAATGATGGTCGGTATTGCTTGCAGGGCCACAATGAAAGGGGAGAGGAGCCGCTCCAGCGAGCGCTTCTGGCCCATGGCATAGCCGATGGGCAGCCCGATGGCGAGCGAGGCCAGGATGCCCAGCCCGGCGGTGTGCAGGGTGGCTAGGGCGCTTCTGAGCAGCAGGTCGGCGTTTTGGATGAGGGCCTGCCCGACCGCCAGGGGCGAGGGCACAAAGACCGGCACCCGCGCAGCCATCAGGCCCCAGGCCAGGAAAAAGAGCGTCAGCAGCCCCAGCACGCCGAAAACCTCCCAGGGGGGCCTAAGGGGCTTGGGCGGCGGCTCGATGAAGGTGGAGTCGGCCACGCCCAGCCGCTCGCGCAGCTTGGCCTCGAGGCCATCGGTAAAGGCGGTGATGCGCCCTTCATGCTTGGTGTCCAGAATGGCGTCAATTCGGCCACCCGTGAGCACCACCACCCGGTCGGCCAGGTAGACCGCCTCGCGGATGCTGTGGGTCACGAACAGGATGGTTTTGCCGGTGCGCTCGTGGAGGTGCTTGAGCTCAAGGTTGAAGCGCTCGCGCACCAGGGCGTCCAGGGCCGCGAAGGGCTCGTCCATCAGCAGCACCTCGGCGTCCTGGGCCAGCGCCCGGGCGATGGCCACACGGGCCTTCATGCCCCCGGAAAGCTGGTGCGGGTAGAGGTTCAGGTAGGGCTTCATGCCCAGGTGGGTTTCAATTTTGCCCCGGCCCGTAAGCTCGATGGGCAGCCGGATGTTCTGCTCCACGGTGCGCCAGGGCAACAGCCGGTAGTCCTGGAACACCATGGCGGGCTGGCCCACCACCTCCACGGTGCCCGCTGTGGCCTTGAGCAGCCCCGCCACCACCCGCAAGAGGGTGCTCTTGCCCCCGCCCGAGGGGCCAATAATGGCGATAAACTCGCCTTTTTGCACCTCGAGGTTGACCCCCTTGAGCACCTCCCGTCCCTCAAACGCCACCGAAACGCCCGAGAGCCGGATAGCGGTGGGCGCCTGGGTGGTTGGGGCTGGAGTGGGTACCGGGTGGTTCATGACCTTAGCATAATCGGGCCCTTCGACCTGAATGCATCGGAGCGCCCAAAGGGTTCGACTCCGGACGATGGCCGACCTGCGGGTTGAAGCAAAGGCGATACAAAAATGGTTTCGGACTGCACTCTGGCCTTCATATGGTGTCGCTCGAGCGGTCCGTCAAGATTTTAGCCAGCAAGGCCCCCACCAGCAGAATCCACATGGTCAGGTAAAAACCGGCCAGCGCCAGCAGAAAACCGGCGATGGGGCCATAGATCAGCTCGTACTGGGTGCGGGGCAGCAGCAGCGGAAGGCCCAGCCGAACCCCCTCCCAGGCCAGGGCGGCCAGCGTGGCAGCCGCGAAGGCCGCCAGCACCCGGGGGGTGGGGATTGGGAGCAGCATGTAGGTCAGAAAAAAGAGCAGCAGCGCCCCCAGAACCGGAACCAGCACCTCCACCCCCCCGCGCAAAAAGCTCAGGTCGGCGGGCAGGTAGCGCAGCAAAAAGCCCATGGCCAGCCCCAGCAGGGCCAGCAGAATCAGGGCCAGGCCCAGAAGCAGCGGCGCCAGCAAGCCTGCGATGCGCCCCCGCATCACCACCAGCAGTTGCAATCCTTTTTTCCAAAGCCCGTGCAGGGGATGGGCATCGGGGAGGGTCGAAGCCTTCCTTAAGGCCACGGGTGGCTCGGCCAGGGGCGAGACCCGACCAAAGATGATGCCCAGGGCGTAGGCCAGGGCCGCAAAAAAATTGCTGCTGGCCCAGAGCAAAATCAACAGGCTGGCAAAGGTGAGGGGGAAGGCGCCTCGAGTCAGGAAGCTCACCACCGTCTGGGCCAGGTCGGGCTGGGTGGGGAAGAGCAGCACCACCAGTTCAATCAGTCGCACCAGCACGGCGCTCTGGAGGTCTTCGTTGCCCGAGAGCACAAAGCCGAAGATGCCCGCCAGCAGAATTAGCAAAGGCATCAGGCTGAAAAGTGCGTAGTAGGCCAGGGCCGCCGAGAAAAACGGGATGTGCGAGCGGGTGTAAAGCTGGTAGGCCTGGCCCAGGAAGGATTGCATATGTGCGCAGAAAATGCAGAAGGCCGGTGCTCACGAAATCGGTGCTACCTGGCTTTGGGGCTAGACTACGCCCGCACCTGCCCCTGGCCCAGGGCCACAAACTTGGTGGTGGTCAGCTCCTTCACCCCCATGGGGCCGTAGGCGTGCAGCTTGCTGGTGGAGATGCCAATCTCGGCCCCCAGGCCCAGCTGGAAGCCATCGTTGAAGCGGGGGGAGGCGTTCACCAGCACCAGCGAGGCGTCCACCTCGCGCAAAAAGCGCAGGGCGTGGGCGTGGTGCTCGGTACAGATGACCTCGGTGTGATGCGAGCCGTAGCGGGCGATGTGTTCCAGGGCTTCGTCCAGCGAATCCACCACCCTGACGGTCAGAATCAGGTCGAGGTACTCGGTGTGCCAGTCCTGCTCGGTGGCGGGCTGGGCGGCAATGAGGGCGCAGGTGCGTTCGTCGCCGCGAAGCTCGACCCTGGCCTCGAGCATGGCTTGGGCCAGCCTGGGTAAAAACACCGGGGCGATGGCGCTATGCACCAGGACTTTCTCCAGGCTGTTGCAGGTGCTGGGGCGCTGGGCCTTGCCGTTTACGGCGATGCGCACGGCGCTTTCTAAGTCGGCGCTCTCGTCCACAAACAGGTGATTGACCCCCTCGGCGTGGGCCAGCACCGGCATCCGGGCCTCGCGCTGCACCAGCTCGATCAGCTCCTTGCCGCCCCGGGGGATGATCAGGTCGAGCAAGCCAGCCAGGTGGCACATCTCCAGGATGGCGCTGCGGTCGGGGGTGGGCACCAGCTGGATGGCCTCCTGGGGCAGCCCGGCCTCCCGCAGGGCCTCCTGCATGAGCCGCACCAGCGCCTGGTTGGAGTGCCAGGCTTCCTTGCCGCCGCGCAGCAGGATGGCGTTCCCGGCCTTGAGGCTGAGGGCGCTGGCCTCCACGGTGGCGTTGGGACGCGACTCGTAGATGAAGCCAATCACCCCCAGCGGTACGCGCATGCGCCCGACCTGCAGGCCGTTGGGCCGAATCTGGAGCCCCTCGATCTCGCCTACCGGGTCGGGCATTTCCGCTACCTGACGCAGCCCCGCGCAGAGGTCGTCCAGCACCTTCTGGCTCAGGCAGAGCCGGTCGAGCTTGGCCGCCGGAAGCCCGGCTGCCTGGGCCGCCTCCATATCCTGCTGGTTGGCCGCGAAAAGGGCTTCTTTTTGGGCCAGGAGCTTTTCTGCCATCGCCAGCAGGGCCTGGTTCTTGGCCCTGGGCAAGGCTGCGGACAGGGCCCTGGCCGCAGCCCGGGCCGACAGGGCGTAGTGCTTGAGTTCGGGGGTGGCGGTCATGGCAACCTCGGGCGGGTATGCAATCCCTACGGGTTTTTAGTTTACCGGGCCTCGAGTTCCGAGGCCAGGGCGAAGTAGTCGCGGTGGATGGCCTCGTCGGTGTTTTTGTAGCCGAGGATGGCCTCGATGTCCTGGGTCTTGCGGCGCTGGATGCGCCTCAGTTCGGCGGCGCTGTAGTGAACCAGGCCCACCCCAATCAGATGCCCCCGCTCATCCAGGCAGCGTACGGCCTCGCCCACGCCAAACTGCCCCCGCACCTCGAGGATGCCCGCCGGCAGCAGCGAGGCCCCGCCCTGGCGCAAAGCCAGGGCTGCGCCCGCGTCCACCACAATCTCGCCCTGAGGCTTGGGGAGCTGGTAGAGCCAGAGCTTCCGACCGCTGTAGCGGCGGTTGCCCCCCGCAAAAAGCGTGCCGATGGGCTCGCCGCGCAGGGCCTCGGCAATGCTCTGGGACCGGGTTCCCGGCAGCAGCAGGGTGGGAATCCCGGCGGCCTGGGCCTTCTCCGCGGCGAGCAGCTTGCTCTTCATCCCGCCGGTGCCCACCCGGTTGGGGTCGTCGCCGGCCATCTGCAAGACCTGGGCATTCACCCGCTCCACAAAATGGATGGGTTGGGCGGTGGGGTGGGTGCGGGGGTCGGCCTCGTAGAGGGCCTCGATGTCGGAGAGCAATATTAGGAGATCGGCCCCGACCAGGGTGGCAATCAGGGCCGAAAGCTGGTCGTTGTCACCAAACTTGATTTCGTCCACCATCACCGTATCGTTCTCGTTGATGATGGGGACGATGCCCCACTCGAGCAGCGTTTCCAGGGTCTGGCGGGCGCTCAGGTAGCGGTGGCGGTGGGCCAGGTCTTCCGCAGTAAGCAGGATTTGCGCTACCTTCAGGTCGTACCAGCCAAAAGCCTGCTCCCACCAGTACATGAGTGTAGGCTGGCCTACGGCGGCAACGGCCTGCTTGCCCGGCATGGTTCTGGGGCGCTCCATGAGGCCCAGCTTGCCCAGGCCCATCGCCATGGCCCCCGACGAGACCAGTACCACCTCGCGGCCCTCGCGCCTCAAGCCTGCAATCTGGGCGGCGATGGCCAGCTGCTGCTGCCGTCCGGCGGGCCCGCTCAGCACGGCGCTGCCCACCTTAATCACCAGGCGGCGGTAGGTTTGCGGCGGCAAGGGGCGGCGTTCTCCCATACGTCATGGCTTATCGTAACGCTTCTTGGGCTTTTTCTCACTCGCCTCACCCCCTGCCCGTGGTGACATGGGTGCATTATGCGCGCCTGGCTGGTGCTGGCTTTGGGGTTAATGGCGGCGTGCAATCCCTCGCCGGAGATATCTGGCCCCGAAGTGCCGGCGGCCTTTGGCGAAGTCACCATCCAGAAAACCGAATGGGGCCAGAGCGTTCTCAAGGCCCAGCTCAGGCTGGTGGCAGGTAAGCCGGCGCTTTTGCGCGTATTCCTGACCGGTGACCGGGAGGGCTTGCCGGGCAGCCTCGAAGGCGAGGTTTTTCAGGGCAATAGCTGGCTCGGTGAACTGAGCTTTACCGGCCCGGCCACCCTCCCCACTGCTCCCGCCGAACCAGCCCCGGCCTACCGGGCTACGCTACCAGCGGCTTGGGTGGTGCCTGGGATGCAGGTGCGCCTCCTGGCCGACCCCCGCAACCAGGTGGGCGAAGGCAACGAAGCCGACAACCGGCTGACCCTCACCCCGGCGGTGGGGGTGGGTGCGGTTTTGCCGCTCACGCTGGTGCCGGTGTTGCAACCGGGACAGGCCTCCCCGCCCCTTCTGCCCGGTGTGGACCTGCTCCGGGACATGCTCCCGGTGCGGGAGGTGCAGGTTGTAACCCGGCCTCCTTTTGCCTACGGTGCCACGGTGGCGAATGCCAGCAGCGACTGGAGCAGTCTGCTCAGTGCCCTGCGCGGCCTGCGCACCAGCGACGGCAGCAGTCGCTACTACTACGGGGTGGTGCGGGTCGGCTATTCCAGCGGCATCGCCGGGATTGGCTATGTGGGCTTACCGGTCAGCGTGGGCTGGGATTTTGAAAGCTCGGCGGCCCGGGTTATGGCCCACGAGATTGGGCATAACCTGGGTCGGGAGCATGCGCCCTGCAAGGTGGCGGGTGAGCCGGGCTATCCCTATGCGGGGGGTTCGATTGGCACCTGGGGCTATAGCTTAGCCAGCGGGGAGCTCTTCAACCCGGCCTCGCACAAGGACATCATGAGTTACTGCACCCCGCAGTGGATCTCCGACTACACCTACAGCGGGATGCAAAGCTTCCTCGAGGCCCGCCCTCCCAGCAGCCAGTCCCAAAACCAGGGGCCAGCCCAGGAAGTGCTGCTGATTAGCGGGCGCATCCGCAACGGCGAGTTGCGGCTGAACCCCCTGGTCAGGCTGTGGGCCGCTCCCGAGCCGCCCCGGCCCGGCGAGTACCGGCTGCGGCTGGAGGCTGCCGGAGGCCCGCTGGAGGTTTCCTTTCAGGCCGAGCCGGTAGAAGCCCCGCACGGCCCGGAGCAGCCCCCCGAGGCCTCCTGGTCGGAGGCGCACTTCAGCTTCAGCCTGCCCTACCCCGGCCCCCTGCGCGGGCTGGAAATCAGCCAGGCTGGCCGGGCGCTATTTGGGCAGACGGTAGAGCCGCGCCTGTACCCCCAGGGCACGGTGCAGGTGGGTTTGCTCGAGCACGACGGAAAAGTCACCCTCTCCTGGGCTTCTACCGCCTATCCCTACGCCTCGCTGGCCCACCTGGGGCCCGAGCGCACCACCCTGGGGCTGTGGCTCACCGGGGGTGAGGCCAGCCTGCCCGCCAGGGGCCTGCCTGCGGGCGGGCGCTGGGAGGTGGCCCTGTCGGATGGGTTCAACACCCAGCGCCTGGAGCTGCCCAGATAGGCTAGCCCACCAGTTTCTCCAGCTCATCCACCATGCTTTTCAGCACCCCGAACCCCCGCTCCACCGGCTCGGGGCTGTGCATGTCAATCCCGGCAATTTTGAGCGCTTCCAGCGGGTAGACCGAGTCGCCCGCCTTCAGGAAGTCCAGGTAGCGCCTGGCCGCGGGTTCGCCCTGCTCGAGCACATCCTGGGCCAGCGCGTTGGCCGCCGCGATGCCGGTGGCGTACTGGTACACATAAAAGGGGCTGTACAGGTGCGAGAAGTGCATCCAGCCTGCACCCAGCCGCTCCCGGTCGAGCTCCACCTGGCCGCCGTAGCCCTCGGCGAAGAGTTCGGCCAGGCGCTCCATCAGGTACGGCGCGGTCAGGGCCCCGCCCTGTTCGATGCGGGTGTAGAGTTCCAGTTCAAAGCGGGCCAGGGTGGGCATCACGAACAGGTAGCGGTGGAAGTTGGCGAAGGCTTCCTCCAGCACCGCCAGCTTCTGCTCAGGGGTCTGGGCCTCCCGTAGCAGCCGGGCCCGCACCAGGGCCTGGTTGAAGTTGGAGGCCACCTCGGCCACAAACAGGCTGTAGCGGGCGTAGATGATGGGCTGGGTCTGGCGGGTGAAGTAGCTGTGCATGGAGTGGCCGAGCTCGTGGGCCAGGGTGCTCAGGGAGAAGAGGTCGTCGGACCAGCTCATAAGGATGTACGGGAAAGTGCCCTTGAGCCCCGAGGAGAAGGCCCCGGCCCGCTTGCCCTGGTTCTGGCCCCAGTCCACCCAGCGCTCCTCAAACAGGCCCCGCCGCATGGGTTCTACGTATTCCGGCCCCAGCGGCTCCATTCCCCGGCAGATGGTCTCAGCCGCCTCCCAGAAGCTAATTTTGGGACTGGGCACCAGGGGGGCCGGGGCGTCGTAAATCGGCACATCGTAGCTGTGGAGCCGTCCGCCCAGGGCCTTTTTGCGGATGCGCCAGAAGCGGTGCCAGGTGGGCAGGTGGGCCTGGAAGATGGCCAGCAGGTTGTCGTAGACGGCCCTGGGAATGTTGTCGCCGCAGGTGCGGCTCACGGCCAGGGCCATCTCGAGGCTGCTCGGATAGCCTCGAGTGCGGGCCTGAAAAGCAAAGCTCTTGATGCTCCCTTGCAGGGTGGCTGCCAGGGTGTTTTTGAAGGCCAGGTGCCCGTCGGCATACGACGCCCAGGCGGCCTTGCGAACCTCCGGGCTTTCATGCACCAAAAGCTCGCCAATGGTGCTATGAGAGACGGCCAGGGGCTCCCCCTGGTGTTCCACGGGCCTGAACTGCATGTCGGCGTTGGTGGCGGCGTAGGCGGTGGCGGCGTGGGCGCTCAAGGGGTCGGCTGCCGATGCCAGTACGGCCTCGACCTCCTCGCTCAGGATGTGGAGCTGCCGGGTTTTCAAAGCCTCCAGGTAGTGCCGGTAGACCCTCAGGGCGGGCTCGGCCTGCATGAAGGCTTCCAGTGTTTCGGCAGGAATGCGAAGCAGCTCCGGCTCGAGGTAGGCCCCTGCCGCTGCGAGCTGCGTGACCACCGCGCGGGCCTCGCCGACCATGCGGGTAAAGGCGGGGTTGGTGCCGTCGGTGGCCAGTTGCAGCGAGGCGTACTGAAAGACCTTCATGGCCTGGAGCATCCGGGTCTCGTAGGTTTGCAGGGCGGTTCGCAGGGTTGCAGCCGACTCGGCCAAGCGCCCGGCAAAAGGCCGCACCTCGGCCACCGCCCGGGCGGCCTCCAAGAGCGCCGCCCGCCACTCGGCTTCCGAGGCAAAGAAGGCCTCGAGGTTCCAGGTCTGCTCCTTGGGGAGATCGGATCGTTTGGGTAAGGTTCGCATCCGGGCCATTCTACCCACAAACTGACCCGGTGGTCAGTCGGCCAGAAAGTCCCGAAACCAATGCCCGGAGTCTTTGAGGATACGATTTTGGGTGGGATAGTCCACGTACACCAGCCCAAAACGCGGCTTGTAGCCCTCGGCCCACTCAAAGTTGTCCAGCAGGCTCCAGTAGAAATAGCCTTCCACCGGCACGCCCTCCTGCTTGGCCCGAAGCACCTGGGCTAAGTGGGATTGGATGTACTGGATGCGTTTGGGGTCGTGCACACGCCCATCCTCGACCCTGTCGGGGAAGGCCGCTCCATTTTCGGTGATGATGATGCGCTTGACCCCCTGGTAGGCAGCAAACTGCTTGAGCAGGCGGTAGATGTTCTCGGGCCAGACCTCCCAGCCCATCTCGGTGAGTTCCCCGCTGCCGCGCTCGGCGTGCGGAACCTCCTGACCCCAGGTGCCGGGGGTAAAAAGGTCGAAGCGCACCAGTTGGCGGAAGTAGGTCTGCAAGCCGATGAAGTCGAAATCGAAGGCCAGCTTCTCCATGTCGCCGGGGCGGATGTAGCGCTGCAAAAGGCGCAGAAAGGGCATGGTGTTCCAGGGGTAGCCCAGCCCCAGGGCCGGCTCGAGGAAGAGCCGATTGGCGATCACATCGTAGTTGGCGGCGGCCATGCGGCTGAGCCAGGTGGGGCCGGCGGGCTGCACGTAGGAGGCCGAAAAGGTGGTGCCAATCTTTGCATCCGGCACGTTGGCCCGCAGAATCCGCCCCCCTTCGGCCTGGGCCAGCGCAGCATGGTGAACGGCGGGCAAAAAGTTGCCAAAGCCCCTGCGCCCTGGGGCGTGGGTGCCTTGCATGTAGCCCAGCACGGTAAAAACCGTAGGCTCGTTGAGCACCATCCAGTGTTTGACCTTGTCACCGAAGGCCTGGCTGCATACCTGCACGTACTCGCCGAACCAACCCACGATGTCCCGGTTGGTCCAGCCTCCTTTGTCCTCCAGAACCTGCGGCAAGTCCCAGTGGTAGAGCGTGACCCAGGGCTCCAGGCCAAGCTCGAGGGTGCGGTCAATCACCCGGTGGTAGAAGTCCAGCCCCCTGGGGTTCACCTTCCCGGTTCCACCCGGCAAAATGCGCGGCCAGGCCAGGGAAAAGCGGTTGACCCGCATGTTCATCTGGCGGATAAAGGCAATATCCTCTGCGTAGCGATGGTAAAAATCACAGGCAATATCGCCGTTTTCGCCGGTTTTGATCTTGCCGGGGGTGTGGGAGAAGGTGTCCCAGATGGAGGGGCTGCGCCCATCTTCGTTCACCGCGCCCTCAATCTGATACGCCGCCGTAGCCACGCCCCAGAGAAAACCGGGGCCGAAGTCTTCTTTGCTCCATGTTGTCACGGTCTCAATCTACTAAAGGATCTGACCCTTAGCCACTTCTGCGCTGTCCTGGGGTATGGTGGATGGCATGGAAATCCGACCCGAACAGCCGGAAGAATACGCGCTGGTGGAGCAAATCCACACCCTGGCCTTTGGGGGCCCCCAGGAAGCCCGGGTGGTGGCCGAGGTGCGCCGGTCGCCTTTTTACATGCCTGAGCTATCGCTGGTGGCGGTGGTAAAGGGTCGGCCCATCGGGCACATTCTGTTCAGCGAGGTGGGGTTGCAGGATGAAACCGGCGTGATGCGGAAGGTGGTGGTGCTGGCCCCCCTGGGGGTGCATCCGGAGTACCAAAACCTGGGGGCCGGCAAACACCTGGTGGAAACGGGCCTGGCCCGGCTGGAAGCTAAGGGGGCGCCGCTGGTGCTGGTGCGGGGCCATGCCGGCTACTATCCCCGCTTTGGATTTGTGCCTTCCGCGCAGCTGGGCATCCGCCCGCCGTTTGCGGTGGCGCCCCAGGCCTACATGGTCAGGCCGCTCTCGGCCTACACCCCCGCCTACAGGGGCACGGTGCGCTACCCGGCGGCCTTTGCCGGGGTGGGTTATCCGGTGGAGTACGGGTTATAGGGCCAATACCCGCACCTCTGCGCCGTTGGGGTCGGTGAGGGTCTGGGGTGACCGGCCCCGGAGGGCAATCTGGTAGGCGAGCAGTCCGGTGGCCTCTTTGGGCGCAGTGCGGCCCCTGGCCCAGAGGTTGATGCCGATGTGGTGGTGGTAGCCATCGGCGGCCAGGAAGCGGGCGCCGGGGTAGTCGCCCTGCATCAGCGCCAGGCCCAGCCCCTCGTAGAAGGCCTGGGCTTCGTCCAGGTCGCGCACGTGAAGGTGCAGATGCCCCAGGGTGGTCTGGGGGTCGAGCGGCCCGCTGCTCCTGGCCTCGGAGAGCAGGGCTTGCAGGTCGAGCCGCTCGGAAACCATGGCCAGCCGCCCGCCCCGGAAGGGCCACTCGAGCCGGGGTCGGTCGCGGTAGAGCTCGAGCCCGTTGCCCTCGGGGTCGGCCAGGTAGAGCGCTTCCGAGACCCCGTGGTCGGAAGCGCCTTGAAAATGGGGGTAGCGGGCCTCCACCAGCCGCCGAAACACAGCAGCCAGGGTGGCCCGGCGGGGCAGCAGCAGGGCAAAGTGGTAAAGCCCCAGGGTGGGCTGGGGGCGCAGGGGGGCGGAGGGGTCGTGCAGCAGGGTGAGGGTGAACGCTCGGCCTGCGGGGGCCAGGTCGGTGCGGGGGCCCTGCTGGTCCACGACCTCGAGGCCCAGCAGGTCGCGGTAGAAGGCCAGTTGGCGCTCGATGTGCTGCACCCGCAGGGTCAGGCCGGTCAGCGAGAGGCTGTAGGTCTGGGTCATGCTCGCATAATATCCAAAGTGCTATAAAAGGTAAAGTATCAATGCAATCAGGATTCCGATATGCTGGCAGGGTGCGTGTTTTTGTAACGGGTGGAACCGGATACCTGGGCGCTGCTTTGTTGCGCCTGGGGCCCGGCCAGCCCTGGGTGCTGGGGGCCAGCTACTTTAGCGGCGTTCCTAAACAATCAGGGGTGGAGTGGGTTTGGCTGGACATCCGGGACGCAAGGGCGGTCGAGCAGGCCCTGGCCCGGTTTCGCCCGGAGGTGGTCATCCACACCGCTTACAGCAAGGCCGGCCCGGAGGCCCTCGAGGCCATCACGGTGCAGGGCAGCGCCCACCTCGCCCGGGCTTGCGCGAAGGTGGGCGCCCGGCTGATTCACCTCTCCACCGACCAGGTGTTTGACGGCGAGCACCCCCCCTATGCGGAGTCGGCCCAGCCCAACCCCATCACCCCCTATGGACAGGCCAAGCTCGAGGCCGAGCGTCTGGTGCAAGCGCATTTGCCCCAGGCCACCATCGTCCGCACCTCGCTCATCTGGGGCTTCGACCCCATAGACCCGAACAGCCAGATGGTGCTGGAAATGGCCGATGGAAAGCGGGCCGGGGGGCTTTTTGTGGATGAGTACCGCTCCTTCGTGTTTGTGGAGGATCTGGCCCAGGCCCTACTGGAGCTGGTTTCACTCGACTTTCAGGGGGTGCTGCACCTGGGCGGGGCCGAGGTGCTGAGCCGGCTCGAGTTTGGCCGCCTGATTGCCCCCCTGCACGGGCGCGACCCGGCCCGGCTGCCTGCCGAGCGCCGTGCCGAGTTCTCGGAACCCCGCCCCGCCAACTGCGCCCTGGATAGTTCGCTGGCCCGCTCTTTGCTCCACACCCGCCTGCGCGGGGTGCGGGAAGTGCTGCATGGGCTGAGGTGAACCGGCTGAGATCGGCGGGCCTTGGGGGGCGGGTTATGCTGGGAACCATGCGGAAACTCGGCGTGGACTTTGGCCTCTCCAATACCGATGTGGTGCTGGTGGAACATAATCAGATTCTGGCCCACCAGACCCTCAAAACCGGCCCCGCCAGCCTCGAGGCGCTTTCCGAGGTGCTCCAGCACCTGAAGGTGCGGCCCTCGGAACTGGGGGCCATTGCCAGTGCAGGAGGTTTGTCGCGCCACCTGCCGGACAGCTTTGAGGGGCTGCCTATCCAGAAAATTGGCGAGGCCCAGGCGGTCGGGCGGGGCGCACTCGCACTGGCGGGGCTGTCCGAAGCGCTGGTGGTCTCGGCGGGCACCGGTACCGCCATGATTGCCGCCCGGGGTACCGAGGCCCGGCACTTTACCGGCTCGGCGGTGGGGGGCGGCACCCTGCTGGGTTTGTCCCGGCTCCTTCTGGGCACCGCAGACCCCCTCGAGGTTGCCCGCCTGGCCGCGCTGGGCAACCCCAGCGGCGTGGACTCCACCCTTATAGACGTGATTGGCGGGGGCATCGGCCATTTGCCCCCCGATGCCACCGCCGTCAACTTTGGCCGGCTGGTCGAACAGGTGAATCCCAGCCGCGAGGACATAGCGGCGGGCCTGGTGACTTTGGTGGGGCAGGTGATTGCCATGATTGCCATCAATGCTGCCCAGGCTGCCGGCCTGCCGCAGATTGTGATTGTGGGGCACCTGCCCGACCTGGAGCCCATCCGCGCGGCACTCGAGCGGGTCTGGTCCTTTTACCAGATTGAACCCAGGCCCCTCATTCCCGAGCGGCCTGGCCTGGCCACGGCTTACGGGGCCGCCCTCTCGGCGAACTGAAAAGGGCCTGCGGCTGGCAGGGACGTTTGACATAAAAAGCCGTCGTAAACTGAAACCATGAAACCTCCCGAGGGCCTTTTCGCCCACCTGGAAGACGACAACAACTTCGACAATCTCAAGCTGGTTTTGTCGGATGGGGTGGGGGAGGAGGTGCTCTGGCTCTCGGCGCTCGAGCTGGCCGAAGGTTTCGCGCACCTGGAAGAAGACGACCTGCTCGACCCCCATGAGTCGGCCTGGTCGCACGAGGCCGTCGAGGTGCCAGAAGTACACATCTCGCCCTACGGCGTGGCCCGCCGCAGCCCCCGCCTCGAGGGCGCCTACCGTGCGGCCAAGGTCGAGCTTTACAACCCCTCCGGCCTATTGTTGTTGCGCCGGGTGGTGGAGGATGGGGGCGATGTGCTGGAAATCACCACCCCCAACGGCTCGGTTTACAGCTTCGACTACCAGCAGGTTCGGGCTTACCTGCGAGGACTCCTGCCCCACTAGAGCCTATGTATTATGAGCCATTTGAGTTTGAGAAAGCCTGGTTCTGAACAGAACAGTGGTCGCCTGGAAACTCGAAAACATGCGTCTCAGCCCAGACGCAAGGCAGACAAGCGGGCCTCACCCCGGTGAGGCACTTCTGCTTGTCCCTTCTCGTTTTCGAAGGCGGCCCCGTCTGTGAAGAGCGGGATATGGAAAATCTTTGGCCGAAAGCCCGCCAGAAGCGCTAGTGCACGATAAGGTCAGGGGCTATTGAGGGCTGATGCGGCATGATGGTGGTGGAACAACCTACGACCCCTCCCCTCGCTTCCGTTTCATGTATCCCTCAATGTTTCGCTGGCGCTCACGGGCGATGGCCAGTGCATCCTCGGGCACGTCCTGGTTGATGCCGCTGCCTCCGGCAATAAAGGAGCCATCGGCCAGCGTGACGGGGGCAATCAGTACGCTGTTGGAGCCCACAAAAACCCGCTTTCCAATGGTGGTCTTGTGCTTGCGCTGGCCATCGTAGTTGGCGGTGATGACCCCGGCGCCAATGTTGGACTCCTCCCCCACCTCGGCATCCCCCAGGTAGGCCAGGTGCCCGGCTTTGGCCCGCCTGCCCAGGCGGGCGTTCTTGAGTTCGACAAAGTTGCCCACGTGGGCCCCCTCCTCCAGGTAGGCCTTGGGTCGCAGGCGGGCGAACGGGCCGGCATCGGCCCCGCTCGAGACGTAGGCCTCTTCACAAACGGTATGGGACTTGATCCGGCCCCCGGCCTCGACCACCGTATCGGTAAGCACAGCATAAGCCCCAACCTCCACCCCCTCGCCCAGCCGGGTTTTGCCCCGCAAAATCACCCCCGGCCACAGGGTCACGTCGGGGGCCAGCTCCACGCTGGGCTCCAGATAAATACTCTCCGGCAGTATCATCCGCACGCCGCGGGCCATCCACTCGGCCCGCAGTCGCTGGAGCAAGACCTTTTCGACCTCGGCCAGCTGCGCGCGGGAGTTCACCCCCAGCAGCTCTCCGGTATCCCCGGACTCTATGGAGGTAATCTTCTGGCCCGCCTCCCGGTAGATGCGAATCAGGTCGGGTAGGTAGTATTCGCCGGCGGCGTTTTGATTGTCCACCAGCTCGAGTTTTTTCCACACGGTGGGGTCAAAACAATAGACGCCCGGATTGATCTCCCGAATGGCCCGCTCTTCAGGGGTGGCGTCTTTTTGTTCCACGTTGCCCAGAATCTGGCCGTGCTCATCCCGCAGGATGCGCCCGTAGCCGGTGGGGTCATCCAGTCGCATGGTCAGCAGGGCCATCCCGGCCCCCTCGGCCTGCATGGCGGCCACCAGCCCGGTCAGGGTCTCCA
>NZ_JANWVH010000025.1 GCF_025056915.1 Meiothermus sp.
CGAGAATTTCTCAAAGTGAAGGCGCCGACATGAAATTGATCCCAACCCCCAACCCCCTACGCCGTCCAGGCCGTTTACGGAGCCATGCATGAGCCTCCTCTGGTTTCTCCTGATCATCTCCATTAGCATTTTTGTCCACGAGATGGGCCACTACCTGGCGGCCCGCTGGCAGGGGGTGGGGGTCAGGAATTTTGGGGTGGGGTTTGGCCCTACTTTGCTCAAGTTCGACCGCTGGGGCACCACCTGGCGGCTCAACGCCATTCCACTGGGCGGCTACGCCGAAATCGAGGGCATGATGCCCGGCGATAGCCACGGTTATGCGCGGCTCTCGGCGCTGGGCAAGTTCTTTATTCTGGTGGCCGGGGTGGTGATGAACCTGCTCCTGGCCTGGGGGGTGCTGGCGGCGCTTTCCTCCATCCAGGGGGTGCCCCAGACCCGGGCCGAGGTGACCGAGGTGCTGCCCGGCAGCCTGGCCGAGCAGGCCGGTTTCCGGGTGGGCGACCGCATTCTGAGCCTGAACGGCACCCAGCTCGAGTCCTACGACCAGGTTACCCGCTTCCGCCAGACCCCCGGCGAGAAGGTGTTTGTGGTGCTGCGCGACGGGCAGGAAGTAACCCTGCGCTTCAACTGGGATAACACGCAGGGCCGGCTGGGCATCGTCTACCGGGCCGAGCTGGTCGGTTACACCCGCATCAACTTCTTCCAGGGGCTCAGCCGGGCCATCGGCGAAACGGTGACCGCGGTGCCGCGCTTTGTGCAGGAATTCGTGGGCAGCATTGCCCGTATCCTCTCGGGCCAGCAAGCCCAGGGCGTGGCCGGGCCGGTTGGCATTGTGAGCATCACCGGCCAGGCCGCCCAGCAGGGCCTGGGTACCCTGGTCGCGCTGCTGGCGACCATCAACCTCTCGCTGGCGGTGTTCAACCTGTTGCCCATTCCAGGGCTGGATGGGGGGCGCATCCTGGTGCTGGTGGCCAATGTCCTCACCGGCGGACGCATCAAACCCGAGACCGAGGCCCGACTCTCGTATGGCGGCTTCGTATTTTTGATTCTCCTGATTGTGCTGGTGACCATCAACGATATCCGCAACCTGGCCGGCGGGTAGAATAGCGCAGGATGGATACCACGGTCTTGATTCCGGCCTACAACGAGGAGGCCCACATTGCTGCCGTGGTCGCTGTGGCGCGGGAAGCGGGTTTGCCGGTGCTGGTGGTGGACGATGGCTCTACCGACCAGACCACCCAGGTTGCCGAGAGGGCCGGAGCCCAAGTGTTGCGCCTGCCGGAAAACCGGGGTAAAAGCAGCGCGCTGGCCTACGGACTGGCCCAGGTGCAATCCCCCTACCTGCTCCTGCTTGATGCTGACCTGACGGGTTTGAGACCCGAGCATCTGCAGGCCCTGCTCGAGCCCGTTCGCAGCGGCAGGCTGGACATGGCCATCGGCGTTTTCAAGGCCGGGGGATTCATGACCGATTTCGGCAACCGGGCCACCCCTTTTTTGTCGGGGCAGCGGGCCTGTACCACCGCCTGGCTGAAAAGCGTACCCAACCTCACCGCGCGCCGCTGGCCGGAGCCGGCCATCACCGACCACCTGGCCCGCTCCCAGGCCCGCTGGGCCTATGTTGAACTGCCCGGCGCCGGGCAGATTATGAAAGAGCAAAAACGCGGCTTCTGGAGGGGCCTGGGCCTGCGTCTGCGAATGTATGCCGAACTGCTAAAATACCGTTGGGGCAAGAAAAGTGGGGCTTGAACTTGCCTGACACGAGTCCTATAGCGTGTTGTGGAGGTTTATATGCGAATCGAAGTATCGGTGATGATGCAGGTTCATGTGCCCGACGACACCGACCTCGAGGATCTGAGCCTCGAGATTGACGAGTCTGGCCTGCGCTTTGTGAGCAACGGCCAGACGGTGGCCGATTCGAACAACATCGAGGACTACTACATAGACGACATCGAATCCGACGAGGACGACTTCGACGACGACTGGGACGACGAAGAAGAAGAGGACGAAGAGTAGCCCCGTCCGACGCCCCAGTCCTGGGCTTGCTTCATAGGCCCTTCAGATACGGCTATATGGGGTACCGCGTAAAAGTCCGTACAACCACACCTGCACGGTAAGCGAATCAGGCCAATCTCAGCCGGGGCTATCTCTGTCCCTCCCTTGCGAGGTAGGAACAGAGCAAGAGCAGGCCAGGATTGCCATAAGTCGCTCACCGTGCGGGTGTGTTTGCACGGGCTTTTATGCGACACAGCATTCGGTTTCTACGCTGCCAGGCGGCAGGTCTTGCTTAGCTGGCCCCTACTTCGCGTGCCCGACGCCGCGCGAGCTTGTCCTGGTACATGCGTTGGTCGGAAAGCCGCACCAGGTCGCCATCGGTTGTAGCCTCCTCGGGCATGGAGGCCATGCCGCTGCTGACGCTGGCCGTCGGGAAACCCTGGCTCCGGGTGTTGAGAACAGCCGTTTCAATGCGGCCAAATATCTCGTCCTGGTGACGTGCGTCCACATAGGGCAGGATGGCCGCATATTCATCGCCCCCAATCCGGTAGACCCGGCCTAGGTCGAAGAAGCACTCCTGCATGGCCTGGGCAAAGGTACGCAGCAGGGCATCCCCCCGTTCGTGGCCCTCGGTGTCGTTGAGCTGTTTGAGGGTATCCACATCCAGAGCCACCACACTGAGTGAGTAACCGACCCGCTGGGCGCGGGCGACCTCGCTCTCGAGGTCGGACTCGAACGCGCGGCGGTTGCCCAGACCGGTCAGCACGTCGGTATGGGCCATCAGCTCCATTCGCCGGGCCAGCACCTGCGCCTCCCGACGGGCCTGCTCGAGCTCGCGGGTGCGCTCGGCCAGCAAATTTTCAAAGTTTTGCTTGAGCATCTCGATTTCCTCATCCGCCCAGCCCAGCTGGGCCTTCTCGAGCTGAACCGAGAGCGAAAGATCGGAGTCCAGGCGCTGCATGTGCTCTTCCACGTCGGTGGTGGCCTCGGCAAAAACCCTCAGGCAGGCCTCGACCACCGTTGGATCGAACTGTCGCCCGCTCTGACGCTTAATCTCGGCCAGCGCCTCGGCCACCGACCAGGCCCGTTTATAGGGGCGTTCATGGGTCAGGGCATCCAGCACGTCGGCCACGGCCACAATGCGTCCGGACATGGGGATGCTATCGCCGATGAGGCCCCGGGGATAGCCACTCCCATCGAAGTGTTCGTGGTGGGACAGGGCAATTTCTTCAGCCAGTCGAAGAATTTTGGACCGTCCCCCAGACAGGATGCGCGCTCCAATGTTGGTGTGATCTTTCATCAGTTCGTACTCGTCCACTGTCAGGCGATCGCGCTTGAGCAAAATCGCGTCCGGGATTCCGATTTTGCCCACGTCATGCAAACGTGCAGCCAGGCGCAGGGTTTCGACTTCGTGGGGGGGCCAGCCAAGCTCTTTGGCAATCATGGCCGCGTTACGCCCGACCCGGTAGGTATGTTCGCCGGTGGCGTCGTCGCGGAACTCGGCGGCCAGCGCCAGGCGGGAAACAATCTCGAGTTGTGCGAACTCGAGTTCCTGGGTGCGCTGGAAAACCTTGGCCTGAGCCTCCTCGCGGGCCTGGCGCTCGAGTTCGCTTCTCATCCGGAGGCTCTCAGCCTCGTTGCGGATGCGCTCGAACTCGAGCTGGTTCATCAGGGTCTGGCGCTGGCGTTCGCTTTCCTCGTTGAATACCTCGCGCTCAAGACGATGGTACTCTTCCAGGTGTTCAATGGCCTGGACATAGGCCCCCGCCGCCCGGTAAACCTGGGCCAGGAGTCGGTGGGCCAGGTATGCGCTGCGTTTGCGCTCGGCCTGGCGCGATAGTTCCAGGGCCTCGAGGCCATATGCCTCGGCCTGGCGCAGCTCACCCAGCTCGATAGCCGCCTCCCCCAGGCTTAGCAATACGTCCAGAACGGTGGTTCGCCAGCCTCTGGTGCGGGCCAGCTCTAAAACATCCAGGAGCGTTTGCATGGCCACCTGGGTTTCACCGAGCGCCCGCTGCGTTCTGGCCAGCCCTTCCATAGAAGCCAGCAGAGTCGGTTCCAGCCCCAGTTCTCGGCTCAGGGTGACCACCTGGCAGTGAATATCCCTGGCTTTCAGGTAGTCCGACCGTTTATACGCCAGCTCCGCCTTGAGCTGCAAAACCTGCAACTCAAGCAATCGCTCCTGAACCTGGCGAGTCTCGGCTAGGGCCCGCTCGTAGTATCGGTCGGCCTGGTCGAAATCACCCATCTCCATGTACAGGTTGCCAATAGACGCCAGGTTGCCCGCGCGGTTGCGAGGGCTGTGTCCATCCTGGCAGTAGAGTTGATAGGCTTCCAGAAACGCCTCGAGGGCCTGTGGATACTGCCCCATCTCGGTGCGCAGAATCCCGATGTTGTTGAGGAAGCTGGCCTCGGAGACTTGATGGCCCAGGGTACGCACCAGGCTGAGGGCTCGAGTGAGCTTGTCCAGAGCCTGGGCATACTCGGCCCTGGAGTGGTGGATTCCAGCTTGCTGGTTGAGGCAGTCGGCTTCGGCAGCAAGCAGGTTGTTCTGCCGCGCCAGTGCGACGGCTTGCTCGAGGTAGCAGGTGGCCTGGTTCAGGTCGCCCTGCTCACGAAGAAAGGAGGCCAGCAGCCTTAATCCCTCAACCCTCTGGGCCGGTTCGCCGATTGTGGATGCAATCTCCAGACCTGCGGTCGCTTCCTGAACCGCTTCATTCAGCTGCCCGTTTCGGTGCTGGATTCTGGCCAGCGTGAACGAGGCTTGAGCCTCGTGCAGTCGTTCCCGCTGCGCCTGCGCAAGGCGTTTGGCATTCTCAGCCAGGCGCAGGGCCTCCAGGGGAGCCTGGGCCTGACAGGCCTCCGCTTCTGCAAGCATCGCTTCGATGGCGGCCAGCACTCCCATCGAAGCGGTTGTGGTTGGGTCTAAATCGCGATGCTCCACCAAAGCCTCTATGCCACTGCCTGATACGGTTGGTTCGTACTTGAACCGGGGTCGAGCCTTACAATCCGGAACAGGTCAGCTCTTGCCACAGCCCCGCACCGCGCCTCTCCATGCCTCAGTCTACGACCGATTGTCTGAAAAGGCAGTGATTAATGTTCAATCCGGTCTTTAGGAAAGTTTCCTTGCGAAAGAATGGGTTTGGAGCAGAGAGCAACGCTTCGTTTATGGCCCAACACTGCACCACTTTCCCATGCTTTTTATTCCTCGGAAATTTTTGCAAGGCCAAGCAATTTTTTGATGGAATCCGACGAGTCTCGCCCTGGAAAGCGCATGAGAATATGCGCTGGTTTTTGCTTTTGGGCATCTTGCCGGATGGGCGGCCCCGTCTGTGCAGAGCGCGATATTTACGCCCCCAAATCGCGACCATCGCCGGGGCTGTCGGTTTCGTTGGCCAGTACCGCAAGAGTGGCTCGTTGAATGAGCTCCAGGTAAGCTGCGGGTGTCTGGGCAGGCCCCACAACCAGACTGCGCACGCCCCGGTAGCTCCGACTCAGCCATAGCCAGAGCGACTCGCTATTGGACGGAAGCAGCAGGATTCCGGGCGCCAACCAGGGCACAATCGGAGACGCCAGGGCTTTGTCTATCTTTGCACAGGCCACCGAGACAGGAATTGTTTGCCGCCGGGGTGGAACAAATGCTTCCCTGTCCCAGTTCATGCTTTGGGCCACCGTCCGGTAGGTCTGCCAATCATCCACATCCAGAAACCAGGGCCCCGAACCCCACTCAACCAATAAGACCGCTTCCCGGTGAGCCTTCAAGAGGGCCCGGGCTCCCAGGTCACCTCTGAGTTTTAGAACCTCTGGGAAGAGCGGCCTGGACAAAAAAACCGGTGGTCGAATCTGGCCCATCTCGGCTGCCGCCACTGCCAGCGTCTGCGACCCACGAGACCGGATGGCTCGAGCCTGTTGCGCCAGCTTTTCTGGAGCCAGCAGGGGCATATCGGCCAGCAGCACCAGCACGCCTTCGGAATCATTCAGGGTTCGAACGCCCACCTTGAGCGAGGAACTCTGACCGCGCCAGTAATAACGGTTTATGACCGTGACAACCCTCGAGCCAGGGTTGCCCGGCTGGGCGGCCAGCCAATTTTTGACCGCATACCGAGCCACCTTGGCTTCTCGCCCTACCACCACCGCAATGCGCCCATCGGCAACGCGCAGGGCCTGCTCCAGCACACGGGTCAACAGGACATGGCCCTTTCCGGCAGGCAGGAGGAATTTGGGAATCCCAAACCTCGAGGCGCTTCCGGCAGAAAGTACGATGGCATCAAGCGGCGGCATGAGCAGGAGGGTGCTTCGTGGGGGATTGGCCGGGTTTGAATGGCGCTATGAACGTTCCCCCCACCCCAGGGCCTTTCAACAACCATAGTAGCGCAGCCACCCAGCGGAACCCGCCCTATGGGGCCCTCCCCAAGCCTGCCAGACGCCTGCAAACCTGGGTGGCCTGGCTCGGCCCGTCCGCACAGTGCAAACTGTAATCTTCGGCATGCTCCCTCTCTGCGCAAGGCTTTAGTTTAGTCGTGGTTGTACAAGCAAAAACCCAAGGGAGGTTGGACAGTATGATACCTGCGGCCTTTGAGTACAAACGCCCGATGTCCCTCGAGGAGGCCATCAGCCACCTGGCCGAGCACGGCTACGATGCCAGGGTGCTGGCCGGGGGCCAAAGCCTTATCCCGGCCATGCGCTATCGGCTGGCCCAGCCTGCGGTGCTGGTGGACATCAATAAACTCCCCAACCTTGGCTATCTGCTGGAAGAAAACGGAAAGCTCCGCATCGGGGCCCTGGTGCGCGACACCGATGTGGAGTTCAACAAGAACATACAAAGCAAGTACCACCTGATCAGCGACGTTTCGATGGTGGTCGCCGACCCCATCGTGCGCTTCCGGGGCACGGTGGTGGGTTCGCTGTGCCACAACGACCCGTCCGGCGACTGGGCCGCTGCCGCCATTGCAGCCCGGGCCGAGATGGTTATCCAGGGCAAAAATGGGACTCGAGTCGAGGCCATTGACCAGTTTTTGGTGGATAGCTTTGCGACCTCCATTGGCGAGGGAGAGCTGGCCGTGGAAGCGCGGTTTCCCATCCCCAATGAACGCACCTCGGGCGCCTACGAAAAAATTGAGCGCAAAGTAGGCGACTACGCCACCGCTGCCGCCGCCGTACAAATTGAGCTTAATCCCGATGGAACCATCAAAGAAGCCGGCATTGGCATCACCGCAGTGGCGCATATGGCGCTGCGGGTGGTGGAGGGAGAAAACCTGCTGCGTGGCCAGAAACCCAGCCTGGATCTGATTCGGGCAGCTGCCGAGGAGGCCCGCAAAATTGCCGACCCCAATCCCGATGCGCGCGGCTCGGCGGAATACAAAAAAGACATGGCCCGGGTGCTGGTGGGTCGCGGCCTTATAAAGGCCCTGCGCCGCCTGAACGTAGCGGTAGCCTGAGTTCCCCCTCGAGGTGCACAACCATGGAAATCACCCTGAAGATCAACGGCGCCGAGAAAAAGCTCAATGTAGAACCCCGAACCCTTCTGGTTCATGCCATCCGCGATGCGGGGCTGACCGGAACCCACATCGGCTGCGATAGCTCCTCCTGTGGGGTCTGCACGGTGGTGCTGGACGGCAAAACGGCGGTGAAAAGCTGCACCATGTTCGCGGTGATGGCCGAGGGCCACGAAATCACCACCATCGAAGGCATGGCCCAGGGAGGGAAGCTCCACCCGCTGCAGCAGGCTTTTCACGATCAGCACGGCCTGCAGTGCGGCTACTGCACCCCGGGCATGATCATGGCGGCCCACGTGCTGCTGCAACACAACCCCAACCCCACCGAAGAGGAGATTCGCTTCGGACTCTCGGGCAATCTGTGCCGCTGCACGGGCTACCAGAACATCGTCAAGGCGGTGCAGCAGGCAGCCCAGATGCTGCAGCAACCCGCAGGCGCGGCGGCAGACGATTGAACCGAGAAAGGCTTGGGAGAAACCGTTCAGTCCTTCGCTTTGGGCGATTCGCCTCGAGCAACCCATCAAAGGAGTACCCATGGCAGTTCAGACCACAAACCTCGAGCCCAAAGGGATTCAGGGGCTTGGCAAGGCCATCAAGCGTAAGGAAGACTCGCGCTTCATCGTGGGCAAGGGCAACTACCTCGACGACATCAAGCTGCCCGGCATGTTGTACATGGCCCTCGTGCACAGCCCCTACGCCCATGCCAAAATTCTGAACATTGACGCCTCCGAAGCCCTCAAGATTCCGGGTGTGAAAGCGGTGATTACCGCCAAAGACCTGGCCGCCGCGGGGCTTTCCTGGATTCCGACCCTGGCCGGCGACAAGCAGATGGTGCTGGCCGATGGCAAGGTGCTCTACCAGTATCAGGAAGTGGCCGCCGTCTACGCCGAGACCCGCCAGGCCGCCGCCGATGGGGCCGCCGCCGTACAGGTGGAGTACGAGCCCCTGCCGGTGGTGGTTGACCCCTACAAGGCCACTGCCCCTGACGCCCCGGTCTTGCGCGAGGACCTCAAAGGCCAGATGACCGGCGCCCACGGCCCGCGCCGCCACGACAACCACATCTGGACCTGGGACGTGGGCTCCAAAGACGAGACCGAGAAAGCCCTGGCCGCCTCGGAGGTGCGCATCAAGCAGCACATGGTCTATCCCAGGAGCCACCCCGCCCCCCTGGAGCCCTGCGGCTGCATCGGCGATATGAACCCGGCCACGGGCCGCCTCACGGTCTACATGACCACCCAGGCCCCCCACGCCATTCGCACGGTGCTCTCGCTGGTGACCAAGATTCCCGAAAACAACATCCGGGTCATCTCGCCCGACATTGGCGGCGGGTTTGGCAACAAGGTGCCGGTTTACCCCGGCTACGTGTGCGCCATCGTGGGCAGCATTGTGCTGGGCGCGCCGGTCAAGTGGGTCGAGACCCGCACCGAGAACCTCACCACCACCGGCTTTGCCCGCGATTTCCACATGGACATCGAGATCGGGGCCACCAAGGACGGCAAGGTGACGGCCATGAAGGTTTACACCCTGGCCGACCACGGGGCCTTCGACGCCGCCGCCGACCCCAGCAAGTACCCCGCCGGGCTGTTTTCCATATGCACCGGCTCCTACGACTTCCAGAAAGCCTACGCCCAGGTCGAGGCGGTTTATACCAACAAGGCTCCCGGCGGGGTGGCCTACCGGTGCTCGTTCCGGGTGACCGAGGCCAGCTACCTGATCGAGCGCAGCATGGATGTGCTGGCCCACGAGCTCAAGATGGACCCCGCCGAGCTGCGCCTGAAAAACTTCATCCAGCCGCAGCAGTTCCCCTACCCCTCGGCCCTGGGCTGGACCTACGACTCCGGCGACTACGAAAAAACCCTTAAGGTCGCCCTCGAGCGCATTGGCTACGCCGAGCTGCGCAAGGAGCAGGCCGAAAAGCGGGCTAGAGGCGAGCTGATGGGCATTGGCATCTCCACCTTCACCGAGATTGTGGGGGCCGGCCCCTCCAAGGACTTCGACATCCTGGGCATCAAGATGTTCGATGGGGCCGAGATTCGCGTGCACCCCTCGGGCTCGGCCATCGTGCGGGCCGGAACCCGCCACCAGGGCCAGGGCCACGAGACCACCTGGGCGCAAATTGTCTCCGAGGAACTCGGCTTAGATGTGGACAAGATCATCGTGGAGGAGGGCGACACCGACACCGCCCCTTACGGCCTCGGCACCTATGCCAGCCGCTCCACCCCCACCGCTGGGGGCGCTATGGCCCTGGGGGCGCGGCGCATCCGCGAGAAAGCCAAAAAGATTGCCGCGCACCTGCTGGAAGTGGGCGAAAACGATGTGGAGTGGGTGGACAAGAAGTTTGTGGTCAAGGGCGTGCCGGGCAAGAGCGTGACCATGAACGAGGTGGCCTTCGCGGCCTACACCAACCTGCCTCCGGGGATGGAGCCGGGCCTCGAGACCACCTACTACTACGACCCCCCCAACCTGACCTTCCCCCATGGGGCCTACATCTGCGTGGTGGACATTGACAAGGGCACCGGCGAGGTGAAGGTGCGCCGCTTTGTGGCCATTGACGACTGCGGCACCATCATCAACCCCATGATTGTGGAGGGGCAGGTACACGGCGGCCTGACCGAGGGCTTCGCCATGGCCTTCATGCAGGAGATCGCCTTCGATGAGCAGGGCAACCACCTCTCGTCGAACTTTACCGACTACCTGCTGCCCACCGCCCTCGAGACCCCCAAATGGGAGACCGGCCACACCGTGACCCCCAGCCCCCACCACCCCATCGGGGCCAAGGGGGTGGGTGAGTCGCCCACGGTGGGCAGCCCGGCGGCTTTTGTGAATGCGGTGGTGGACGCCCTGGCCCACCTGGGCGTGCGCCACATTGACATGCCCATCACCCGTGAGAAGGTCTGGCGCATCCTGCGGCAGGCCGGGGTGGATTCGTTCTGAGAAGCCTACCCTCCATAGCCGATAGCAAAAGGGTTTTTGGCTATCGGCTATGATCCATCCAAGAGGTTAGCCCATGAAACTTGAATACAGCGGCCAGGAAACGGTACAAGCCAGCACGGAAAAGGTTTGGAGCTTTATAAAGGACCCCCAGAAGGTGGCCTCCTGCTTGCCCGACCTGAAGTCGGTCGAGTTCAAGGATGAAAAGAACATGGTTGCCACTGTGGGGGTAGCGGTGGGGCCGGTGCGGGGCTCGTTCAAGTTCAACATTGAACTCGACCCCCGCCCCGAGGAAAACAAGATGATGGTTCGCATCCGGGGCGGTGGCCTGGGCAGCGCGGTGGACCTCACCGCCAGCGCCGACATTACCGGCAAAGAAGACCAGACCACCCTCCTGGACTGGCAGGGACAGGCCACCGTGAGCGGCCCTGCGGCAACGGTAGGGGGGCGGGTGCTCGATGCCCAGGCGAAACGCCTCATCGAGACGGTATTCGCCAATATGGGTAAGAAAATGAGCGAAGTCTAGGCGGCGGGCGCAGCGCTTCCAGGTCGGAATGGGCGAGGGCCTCCCCCCACACAAAGCCCGACTCCGTCCTGGAGGCAGGGCAATTCCAGGCTGTGCTCGTTTGTGACCAGCCGATGAATTGCCCGTTCGGACTTGGCGTACTTTGGAAAAGACATGGACATCTACAGCAAAATCGCGGAGCTACAGCGCAACGGCGAAGCGGTGGCGCTGGCCACGGTGGTCTCGCGGCAGGCGCCGGTCTCATCGCACCTGGGCGATAAAGCCCTGGTCTTCGAGGACGGGCGGTTTGAGGGATATGTGGGTGGGTCTTGCTCCCGCGAGATTGTGCGGAAGCAGGCCCTCGAGGCCCTCAGGCTGGGCAGGCCGCGCCTGGTCAGAATCACCCCGGAGGCTGCGGCCAGGGTGGTGCTGGAGCACGCCGACGAGGTGATGATTCCCATGACCTGTGCCAGCGAAGGCGCGGTGGATGTGTACATCGAGCCCCTGGTCGGCAAGGCCAGCCTGCTGGTGGTTGGAGGCTCTCAAATTGCCCTCTGCACGGCGCAGATTGCCGCCCGAATGAACTACCGGGTCACGCTCGCCTGCGATATGCCGGAGCTGGCTGGGGTGAGCCTCGAGTCCGATATCCAGGTGCTGAACTGGCGCGAGCTGCCCGACTGGCTGGCCCACCAGAACCCAGCCAAAACCAGCATCGTGGTGGCCTCGCAAGGCCACTACGACGAGGACGCGCTGGCCCTGATTGCGGCCTCGATGCCCAACCCCGCCTACCTGGGCCTGGTGGCCAGTCGCAAACGCGGGGCAACCGTGCTGGACAACCTGGAGCTTTTAGGTGTGCCAAAGACCGCCTTCCCACAGCTCAAATACCCCGCCGGCCTGGACCTGGGCGGGCGCGGGCGCGACGAGGTGGCCATCTCCATCCTGGCGGAGATCATTCTGCAAAAGAGCGGAAAGCAGGGGTACGATGGCAGGCTGGCCATGCCGGAAAAAACACCCGTGGTTGCCCCTAATCACTCCCGCTCTGCTCCCCACCCAGGCGTCCCGGAGGAAATACGCCAGGTGGCCTCGATTGCGGCTGAAATCGGGGCCTCTGCTGCCGCCGCCCCCGCCAACCTACCCCCCGGAACGGCCATTGACCCGACCAGCGGTGAGGTGCTCGAGATCGCCAAGGCGGTGAGCGCAGAATACCAGGGTCAGACCTATTACTTTAGCTGCCCCAACTGCCGGGCCAAGTTCCTCAAAAACCCCGAAAAATACCTGAAGGGCCGGGCATGAGCCAGACCGAGATCAACCCACTGCTCACCACCGTCGAGGGCATCCAGGCCGTTCTGCGCGAACGAAACTACATCGCCGACCTGCCCATGGCCACCGCCCTGCGCCTGGTGATGGCCCTGCGCAAGCCACTGCTGGTTGAGGGCCCGGCTGGGGTGGGCAAAACCCAGGTGGCCAAAACCTTGGCCGAGGTGCTGGACACCCGGCTGATCCGCTTGCAGTGCTACGAGGGGCTCGATACAGCCCAAGCCCTTTACGAGTGGAACTACCCCAAGCAGATGCTGCACATCCGCCTGACCGAGAACACCGGACAGAGCGTGGCCGCGCGCGAAGCTGAAATTTTCAGCGAGGCCTACCTGCTGCGGCGTCCGTTGCTGGAGGCCATCTCGCAGGAGAAGCCCCCGGTCTTGTTGATTGACGAAATTGACCGCACCGACGAGGAGTTTGAGGCTTTTCTGCTGGAGATGCTGGCCGAGTTCCAGGTCACCATCCCCGAGCTGGGCACCCTGAAGGCCACCCACCGCCCATACGTCATTCTGACCTCCAACCGCAGCCGGGAGCTTTCGGACGCCCTGAGGCGGCGCTGCTTGTACCTGTGGCAGAACTACCCCAGCTTCGAAAAAGAGGTCGAAATCATCCGCACCAAGCTGCCCGGTATCAACGAGCGGCTGGCCCAGAAGATTGCCACCGTGGTCGCCCATTTGCGCGAGCTTCCCCTGAACAAAGCGCCGGGAGTGGCGGAAAGCCTGGACTGGGCCGAAGCCCTGGTCTCCCTGCACCAGGAGTCACTGGATATGCGCGTTCTGGAGCAGACCTGGGGGGTAATCCTGAAGGATAAAGACGACCTGACCCTAATCGAAGCCCACAAAGGGCGCTTGGCCGAACTGGTGGCGTAGGGAGAGCCTCCGGGTTGGTTCCAAAGACGCCGATGTCCACCTTCACCACATTTCCGCATGGTCAACTGCCCGAGAACCTGATTGCCTTTGCCGAATACCTGCGGCACACCGCCCAGCGCTTCAACCTGGGGCCCGGCGAGGTGGAGGATGCCTTGAGGGCCCTCGAGGCCATCCACCTTGAGAGCCTCCAGGAAGTGCGCCAGGCCCTCAAGCTGGTGTTTTGCAGCAACCTCGAGCAAGAGCGGGTCTTCGACGACCTGTTTTTCCAGTTTTTTCTACCAGGCCGCAAGCGCCATAAAGCCCAGGCCAACCCCCGCAAGGTCAGCCCCGGCGGCCAGGGCGAGCGCGGCGAGCAAAGCCAGCCCCCCCAAAGTCGCTCAGCCGAGGCGGTCCACGATCTGCATGGCCCCGCCGGGCATGGCGAGGCCCGATTGACCGAAGACGAAAGCGCCGACCACTGGGCCGCCCCCCTGCTCAAGGCCATGTTTAGCCGCACGGCGGGCGGCGAAAGCCCGGAAGTGGAGATCCCCCAGCAAGACCTCGAGGCCATGCTTCTGGCCGCCAGCCAGCTGGTTCATCAGGTCAGGCTGGGCCGCAGCCGTCGCTGGGACTCGGCCCCCAAAGGCACGCGTGTTCACTTTCGGCGCACCCTGCGCAAAGCCCTCCACACCGGGGGCGACCCGCTGTATCCCGCCTGGCAGCACCACCCCAAACGCCAGCCCCGCTTTGTGTTCGTGCTGGACGGAAGCCGCTCGATGCAGTCGTACTCCGACCAGCTCTTGCAGTTTGCCTTTGCCCTCCGCCTGCGCTGCAACCGGGTCGAGGTGTTCGTTTTTTCGACCGGTCTAAAGCGCATAACCCGGCAGCTCGAGAAAGCGAGAAACCTCTCCGAACGCCCCAGGCTCAACCAGCTGGGTCAGGCCTGGGGGGGTGGCACCCAAATAGGGGAGAACCTGCTCTGCTTGGAGCAAAAGTACGGGGGCCTGATTCGGGGCGATACCATCGTGATTGTGGCCAGCGATGGCCTGGACACCGGCGCACCGGAGGTGCTGGACTATGCCCTGCGGCAAATCTACCACCGCAGCGCGGCCCTGGTTTGGCTCAACCCCCTGCTGGGCCGCGAAGGCTACGACCCCTACGCCAACTGCATGAAGACCGCCCTACCCTACCTGGATAGGTTCTGCACGGCCCACACCCCCGAAGAGTTCGCCCGGCTCACCCACCGGCTGCGCCTGCGAAAATAGGGCGCTCTTCACATATTGAGAGCCACTCGACTATAAGAAAGCTTTGTCCTGCACAGAACAGGGGCCGCCCGGATGAGCGGCCCCGTCTGGGAAGGGCGATAAACCTGCTAGCGGGCGCTCGCCACCCGGCGAAAATCGCGGTCGAGCCGGGCGAAGGCCGGGCCCTCGACCAGGCCCACGTCAATGGCCTCCGAGGCCAGGGTCTCGAGGCGAACCGAGCCAAAGCCGTCAGCCCGAACCGCAAAGCTCCAGCGCATCTCGATGCTCGCCACCGGCTGCCCCTGGGCGTTGAGCCGCTGCGAGACGTAGATGGCCGTGGAGCCCGTGCCCAGACGCTGCACCCAGCGCCCGTAGCCGGGCAGCGGGCGGGCCTCGAGCGCATAATAGGTGGCAACCGATTGAGACAGGCGCACCACCACCGGGTTGCCCTGGGCGCCACCCCAGGGGAACCCGCCGCCCACATCGTAAACCACCTCACCTGGGTCGGCCCGCACCGAAGGGGCACAGGCTGCTAAAAGAGCCATTCCGGCCAGGGCCAGGGCAATCCAGTTACGCATAACTCCTCCGGCTTCATGTTAAGGGTCAGGGTAGGGTTTAACCAAACTTCGGGCGTTCGAGCTACGCAAGGTGGGGGTGGCCGGTCTTCTGCTCTCGACCGCCGAAGCCCTGCGCCCTGCCCCGCCGCTCCTATCGCTTGCAAAGGGTTCAAGCGAACGTTCAATCAAATCCTTTTCGGATGCTCCTGAGCCCACAATCCGCCTTGCGTAAGTACCTGCCCCCGTTCACGGCTAAAGCGCCACTCGCCCATTACGTTTGAGAAAGCTCTGCCCTGGACAGAACCGTGACCGCCCGGATGGGCGGCCCCGAATGGGAAGAGTGCGAAACCTTGCAGGGTGGTTGGGGGCAGGCCCAAAGCCTTCTCGCGCGGGCTAGCCTTGCAGCACCCTGGCCCAGTCGGTGGGGGCCTGGGGCTGGGCATAGGCGGTGTCCATCTGGGCGAGCTGGAGCTTGCCCGAGTACTCCTCGTTGACCGCGTGCCAGTAGGTGTATTCCTCAATCACCCAGATACCGCTTTCGCGGGTGCCATTGCCGCTGGCCCTCACCCCGCCGAAGGGCAGGTGGGCCTCGGCCCCCACGGTGGAGTTGTTGATGCTGGTCATGCCGGCCTTAATCTCGTTTTTGAAGCGGTAGGCCCAGTCGCGGCGGTTGGTGTAGAGCGCACTGGAAAGCCCGTAGGGGTGGGCATTGGCGGCCTGGATGGCCTCGTCCAGCCCATCCACCCGCACCAGGTTGATGGTGGGGCCGAAAATTTCCTGCTCGAACTGCCGCATGCCGGGGCGGGCCTCCCAGACCGTGGGCCAGCCGAAGGTACCGGCCTCGGGGTCGCCCCGGAAGTGGGGATAGGGGTTGGAGCCGGTAATGCGACCCTGGCCCAAGAGCAGGGTGGCCCCATCCTGCTGGCCCCAGGTGTAGTGCTCATTCCAGCGCTCAAAGAGCCGGGTGTTGATGAAGGGGCCGTAGGTGACCTGGGGGTGCTCGAGGGGGTTGCCCACCAGGGTGGACTCGGTCTTTTCCAGGAAGCGCTTTTTGAACTCCTCGTAGATGGGGGCCTCCACGATGATGTTGCCCGCGCTGGTGCAGCGCTGGCCGCCGGTGGCAAAGGCGCTCCACCAGGCTCCCTCCACAGCTAGCTCGAGGTCGCTGTCGCGCAGCACCACCAAAGGGTTCTTGCCTCCGAGCTCGAGCGTGGGGCGCAGCAGGTTGCGCCCGGCCACCTCGCCAATCCAGCGCCCCACCGCGGTGCTGCCGGTGAAAGCGAACTTGTGAAGCAGCCCCTCGTCCATCAGCTCCACCAGCCACTGCCCCGTGGAGTCTTTACCGCCGCCAAAGACCACATTGATGACCCCCGGGGGCAGACCGGCTTCCTCGAAGAGCTTGACGAAGACGTAAGAGAGGGCGGGGGCATCGTCGGAGGGCTTCCAGACCACCGTGTTGCCGGTCAGGATGGCCGGAATCAGCTTCCAGGACGGTACCGCGATGGGAAAGTTGCCCGCCGTAATCATCCCCACCACCCCAATGGGGCGGCGGAAGGTGAAAAGCTCCTTTTGCTTCATCTCGCTGGGCACCGTCTGGCCGTAGAGCCGGCGCCCTTCCGAGGCAAAAAAGATGGCCGTGTCTATGGCCTCCTGCACGTCGCCTGCGGCCTCCTTGAAGGTCTTGCCCACCTCTCGAACCATGAGCCGCACCAGGGTGTCTTTCTCGCGGGTGAGTACCCCGGCCAGGTTCGTAAGCACCCCCCCGCGCACCGGTGCCGGGGTGCGTGACCAGTCCAGAAAGGCCTTTTGCGCGACCCGGGCCGCTTTGCGCAGGGTGTCTTTGCTGCCCTCGGGGAAGCGGGCTGTCAGGTCGGCGTGGTCGGAAGGGTTGTGGCGCTCGAGCCACCGGCCATCGAAGACTTCCTCTCCACCAACTAGGTGGCCGATTTCCAGCGCATTGCCGTACTTGCTCTTGTGCGTTTGCATATCAGTTCTCCACAGAGTTGAGCTTGGCCCGCAGCGCTTCCACCGTTGCGGGCGGAACCAGCTTGGACACGTCGCCCCCGTAGCGGGCGATTTCTTTGATCATGGTGGACGAAACGAACGACCAGCGGGTGGCGGCCATGATAAAAAAGGTTTCGGGGTGGTTGCCGTACTGCCGGTTGAGGTGGGCCATCTGGAGTTCGTTTTCGTAGTCGGAGACCGCCCTCAACCCCTTGACGATGACCCTGGAGTTAACCCGCTTCATGTACTCCACCAGAAGGCCGCTAAAGGTATCCACCTCGACGTTGCTCATGCGGGCCGCGGCCACCGCTTGCCGGATAATCTCGACCCGCTCCGTCGGGCTGAAAAGCCAGAGCCCCCGCTTGGAGGGGTTTTCAAGCACCGCCACCGTGACCTTGGTGAAGTGCCTCGAGGCCCGCTGAATTACATCAAAGTGCCCGTTGTGCAAAGGGTCGAAACTTCCGGGATACACTACGTGCATACTGCCTCGCTTTCGCGGAGTATCTTCACACAAGCGCCGCACTCCCAACAAGAGTCCGGTGTTCAGGAGCCTCGAAGAAGCCTTTGGGCTGGTTGGTCGAGTGCGCTCGCTTCGATGATGGTCACGCTATTGAAGCCATACTCCCGCCGCTCACCCATGGGCAGAGCCAGGTCGGAAGGGTGTTGCAGGATGTAAAGACCTTCCGGCTCGACAATGCGGGCCTCGAGCAGCCGTTCAAAGTCTTGCAACAGGTCGTGGGGGTAGGGCGGTGCCATGAAGGCCACCGTGAAGCGCAGCCCTCGCCGCCTGGCATCCATCAGGTAACGCTCCACAGGCATCGCCTCGATTTGGACCTTCAAGCGGGCCTTGCTGGCGTTCTCGCGCAGGCATTGAATGGCCTGGCGGTCTTTTTCCACCAGGGTCACCTCAAAACCCTCCGAGGCAGCCTCGAGGCCGATGGCCCCGCTACCCGCATACAAATCTAAAAAGCGCCCTCGATGGGGATAGCGATAGCGCAAGTAGTCGAACAGGGCCTTGCGCAGTCGCACCGGACTGGGCCGCGCCGACTCCGGAACCTTGAGCGCCACCCCCTTGGCTGTTCCACCCAGAATTCGCAGCATTCCGGCATCCTGGAAATCACTGCCCTGGAACCAGGGTCGGAATCTGCACCGTGTCCGGATTGCGGAACCAAATCTGACACTGCAAATTCCGGCCCTGGGTGGGCTTGACCTGCACCTCAAAACGGCTGCTGGCCCCGCTGGCCAGGCTTCGGACCGCAATGGGGGCCGAGTTGGTGCCGTAAACCCGCCGGTTGGGCACCCCGTTTACGGTAGTCACCTGCTTGTCGGTGACGCGAAGGTTGATTCGCACGTTGTTCAGTGTCTGGCCCGACACATTGACCACCGTACCCCTGGCCACCATTGCACCGCTGGCGTTCGGGGCACAGCTCCAACTGCTGACCCGCAGCTTGTAGACGGTGCCCTGGGCCTGCACCGGGCCGAGCAGCAAGGCCAGCCCCAACGCAACAAGGACATTCTTCATGATGCAATGCTACCAAAGTGGCGGTGCTCTTCCCAGGCCCGTCCAAGAGAGGCCTACTTCAGGTAAGTGCGACGACCTGCCCCAAAACTTCCCACCCCAGACCGTCCGGGCACAGGCTAACTGCTGGGTCGAGCGGGGGGTTCCAGACCGGCTGCATGAACTCCAGAAACAACCGGCGCATCTTGCGGGGAAAGGCCGCTCGCCAGCGCAGCCCTGGACGACGCTGGCACGTTGCAGCCCGACCCCAAGCGGGCCGGGGACGCCGGACACCAACAACGCACCGGCAGTAAGATTCATCTGGCGGTAGGCCCCTGGGACACCTGCGGACAGGGAAAGGGCTCGAGGGGCTTGACTGAGAGGGTAGACACGGCAGCAACGACTCCACACACCCTTTGGGGGTGGGTTGTAAAATAGAGGGCCATAGGCCAGTGGGCGCCGGGAGGGCTTGGGTGGGCGAAATCAGCTTTAGGCTTAATGGACAGACCGTTCGGGTGGCGGATGCCGACCCCCACACCACACTCCTTTCCTGGTTACGCCAGCAGGGCCTGACCGGCAGCAAGGAAGGCTGCGCCGAGGGGGAGTGCGGAGCCTGTGCGGTGCTTTTGTTGCGGCCCGACGGCTCGGGTTCGCGCCTCGAGGCCGTGAACGGCTGCTTGCTGCTCCTGCCGAGCCTGGCCGGTCAGGAGGTCTGGACGGTGGAGGGGCTGGCCCAGGGCCGCGCTTTGCACCCGGTTCAGGAGGCCATGCTCCAGGGGGGGTCGCAGTGCGGCTACTGCACGCCGGGGTTTGTGGTGAGCATGGCCGCGGAGTATTACCGCAAAAACCGGGAAGGGTTTGACCTCGAGGCCCTCTCCGGCAACCTCTGCCGCTGCACGGGCTACCGTCCCATCCGGGATGCGGCCTTTGCGCTGGGGCGCCCCTCCCAGACCGACCCCCTGGCCCAGCGACTGGCTCTGCCCGCGCAAGCGCCGGAATCGCTGGAGTATAGCCCTCCAGTTGGCGCTGCACCGGCCTCCGAACCCTGGCGCTTCTACCGTCCGGTATCGCTAAAGGAGCTGTTCCAGACCCTGGCCCAGCACCCCACCGCCAAGCTGGTGGCCGGCGGCACCGACTGGGTGGTGGAGGTCAACCAGCGGGCGGCCCGGGCCGGGGTGCAGGTAGACCTCAGCCAGATTCCCGAGCTGCAAACCCTGGCCTGGACCGATGCCTACGTGGAGATTGGGGCGGGGGTGACCCTGTCCGAGGCCGAGCGCTGGCTGGAGGGGCGCATACCGCTTCTGGCCGGGTGGTTTCCGCTCTTTGCCTCGAGGCTCATCCGCAACCGCGCCACCCTGGGGGGCAACCTGGCTACGGCCTCGCCCATCGGCGACTCGCCGCCGGTGCTGCTGGCTTTGGGGGCCTCGCTGGTGCTGGTAAGCGCCAAAGGCGAGCGGGTGGTGGCGCTCGAACACTTCTTCACCGGCTACCGGCAAACCCTGTTGCAGCCTGGCGAACTCATCAAGGCGGTGCGGATTCCCCTGCCGCTTCTACCCGAGTCGCGCTTTTACAAGGTCAGCAAGCGGCCCATGGACGACATCTCCACGGTGGCCATGGGGGTGGCGCTTTCGCGCTCGAGGGCGGGCCTGGTGGAGGCCATCCGGATTGGCCTGGGGGGCGTGGCCGCCACCCCTGTGCGGGCCTACCAGACCGAGGCCTTCCTGCTCGGCAAGCCCTGGGACGAGTCCAGCCTCCGCAAGGCCGTGCAGGTCATTAAGGCAGAGTTCCAACCCATAGACGACCACCGGGGCAGCGCCGCCTACCGGACGGCCATGCTGGGCAGCCTGCTCTGGAAGTTCTACAGCGAGACCCAGGGGGTGATGGCATGAAGGTGGTGGGCCGGGCCATTCCGCACGAGTCGGCCCGCGAGCACGTAACCGGGCGGGCCCTCTACACCGACGACCTGTGGCCGCGCTATCCGGGCGTGCTCCACGCCTGGCCGGTGCAGGCCCCCCACGCCCACGCCCGCATCCTGCGGCTGGAGGTTGGGCCTGCTTACCGGGTGCCGGGGGTGGTGCGGGTGCTCACCGCCTCGGATGTGCCGGGCCTCAACGATTCCGGCCTCAAGGGGGACGAGCCCTTGTTCCCCGCCGAGGTGATGTACTTCGGTCAGGCGGTCTCCTGGGTGCTGGCCGAGACCGAGGAGGCGGCCCGGCTGGGGGCGGCTCAGGTAGCGGTGGAGTATGAGCCGCTGCCGGCCATTCTGAGCATTCAGGAGGCCATCCGGCAGGAAAGCTTCCAGGGCGCGATGCTCCATGCCAGGCGCGGCGATGTGGAGCGGGCCTTGCAGGAATCGGCGCGGGTGCTCGAGGGCGAACTCGAGCTCGGCGGGCAGGAGCACTTCTACTTGGAGACCCAGGCCTCGCTGGCCCTGCTCGATGAGGCCGGTCACCTGCTGGTGCATTCCTCCACCCAGCACCCCTCGGAAACCCAGGAGATTGTGGCCCAGGTGCTGGGCCTGCCGCGCAGCCAGGTCACGGTGCAGTGCATCCGCATGGGCGGGGGCTTTGGCGGCAAGGAAGTCCAGGCCAACCCCTACGCAGCGGTGGCGGCCCTGGGGGCCTACCTGACCCGCCGCCCGGTGCGGGTGCGGCTCAACCGGTTGCAAGACATCACCCTGACCGGCAAGCGCCACCCCTTTTATGCCCGCTTCAAGGTGGGTTTTTCCCAAGACGGCCTGGTGAATGCCCTTCAGATGGAGCTTTACTCCGACGGCGGCTGGTCGCAAGACCTCTCCGAGCCGGTGCTGGCCCGGGCGGTCTGCCACGCCGACAATGCCTATTACATCCCGCACATGGACGTGAAGGGCCGGGTCTGCAAGACCCACAAGACCTCCCAGACTGCCTTCCGGGGCTTTGGGGGGCCGCAGGGCATGGTTTTTATCGAGGAGGTGATGGACCGGGTGGCCCGCAGCCTTGGCCTGCCGCCGGAGGTGGTGCGGGAGCGCAACTTCTACGGCGTGCGGCCCGAGTCCCCCACCACCCACTACGGCCAGGAGGTGAAGGACGCGGAGCGCATCAAGCTCATCTGGGACGAGCTTAAGGCCAGCGCCGACCTCGAGCCGCGCCGCGAAGAGATACGCCGCTTCAACGCGCAAAACCCCCACCGCAAGCGCGGCTTAGCCATCACCCCGGTCAAGTTCGGCATCTCCTTCAACTTCACCCCCTACAACCAGGCCGGGGCGCTGGTGCTGGTCTACCAGGACGGCTCGGTGCAGGTCAACCACGGCGGCACCGAGATGGGCCAGGGCCTACACACCAAAATCCAGCAGATTGCCGCCGAGGCTTTGGGGGTGCCCCTCGAGGCCATTAGGGTCATGCCCACGCGCACCGACAAGGTGCCCAACACCTCGGCCACCGCCGCCTCCACCGGGGCCGACCTGAACGGCGGGGCGGTGCGGGATGCCTGCGAGAAGATAAAAGCCCGGCTGGCCGCGGTGGCGGCGCAAAAGCTTTTGGTTCATCCCGCCGATGTGGTCTTTGAGGAGGGCTGGGTGTGGAGCCTCTGGAAGCCCGAGGAGCGCCTGCGCTTCGCCGAGGTGGTGAAGGCGGCTTACGCCCAGCGGGTGCAGCTTTTCGCCGACGGCTTCTACCGCACGCCGGGGCTTCACTGGGACAAAACCCGCATGTGGGGCAAGCCCTTCCATTACTTCGCCTTTGGGGCGGCGGTGAGCGAGGTGGAGGTGGACGGCTTCACCGGGCAGTACAGCCTGCGCCGGGTGGACATCCTGCACGATGTGGGCGACTCGCTCTCGCCGCTGGTGGACCTGGGCCAGGTGGAAGGGGGCTTTATCCAGGGCCTGGGCTGGCTCACCCTAGAAGACCTGCGCTGGGACGCCAGGGGCCAGGTGGCGACCCGCTCGGCCAGCACCTACAAGCTGCCCAGCTTCTCTGAGCTGCCCGAGGTGTTCAACGTTCGGCTTCTGCCCAGGTCTACCGAGCCAGGGGTGGTTTATGGTTCCAAGGCGGTGGGGGAGCCCCCCCTGATGCTGGCCATCTCGGTGCGGGAGGCTCTGCGCGATGCGGTGGCGGCTTTTGGAAGAGGGAGCATGGTGGAACTGGCCTCGCCGGCTACGCCCGAGGCGGTCTACTGGGCCATCGAGCGGGTGCGGGAAAAGGCCCTGGTTTCGGGGGACTAGGGCACAGGGTAAGACGATGAAGACCCTTGCTTTGCTTTTGGCCCTGGGCGCTCTCCTGCTGGGGTTGTCGTTTTTGCTCCAGGGGGGGTTCTGGCGACAGGGCGTGCCCTGGCTCAACCGGCGCTTCGGGATGGAGGAGCCTCGGTCACCCCTTTGGCTGCGGGCGCTCGAGCGCCTTTTTATGGGCGTATTCTTGCTCGCGCTGGCGGGTTTTTTTCTCTGGTTTGCGTTGCAACTTTAGGGGATTTGGAATGCAGTGGTTTGAGCACCTTTCCCGCCTGACCGAGCAAAAAGTGCCGCTGGTGCTGGTCACGCTGCTTTCGGTGCGGGGCCACGCCCCCCGCGAGGCCGGGGCCAAGATGCTGGTCACGGCGGAAGCGAGCTACGGAACCATTGGCGGGGGCAACCTCGAGGCCACCGCCACCGCCCTGGCCCGCCGGATGCTGGCGGAGGGAGGCTCGCTGGAGCTTCACACCCTGCGCCTCACCGAGAAGGCCCCCGCCGAGCACGGGGTGCAGTGCTGCGGTGGCGAGGTGGAGGTGCTGCTTGAGGTGGTGAACCCTCTGCGCCCCACCGTGGCCCTCTTTGGGGTGGGGCACGTGGGCTGGGCCCTGGCCAAGGTGCTTTCCATCCTGCCCATCGAGCTGTGGCTGGTGGACTCGAGGGCGGAAATGGTCGCCGAAGAGCGTATGAAGCCCCTCTACCAAAACCAGGCCCGAATACGGGTGTTCCAGGCGCCCATCCTGGACGGTGTGGTGGGCGACCTGCCGTCGGGAGGCCATCTCGTCGTCATGACCCATGACCACGCCGAGGATTTGTTCGTGCTCGAGGCCGCTTTGCGCCGGGGCGACCTGGGCTTCATCGGGCTGATTGGCTCGGCGGTCAAGTGGCGCAACTTTCAGCAAAAACTGTTGCAGCAAGGCTTTTCGCAGGCCGACCTGGCCCGCGTCACCTGCCCCATTGGCCTGCCCCTCACCCAGAGCAAGGCGCCCGAGGCCATCGCCATCGCCACTGCGGCCCAGCTACTGCCTTTGCTGGTCGGCCCAAAGACCCAGCGCCCGGAGCGTGAGCAGCGCCGGTAGCCAGCGAACCATCGAGGCTGCTGTCTAGTCCGGCTCCACGCAGAGTTTAGGCGGTCACTGTAAAGCCTTCCCGAACGCGAATGGCTTGGAAGCGAAGTGCACTCCAAGACTCAGGGGCAGGCGTTGGAGACCCACCCCCTTGTTCTTGAAAGCTGCTGGTACGCCTGGGATCACCTCGAGCAATCCAGCTTGAAGCGGAGGCTCGGGTTGGGGGTGCTGAAGGCCAGGTTGTACTTCTGCTTGATGTTGCTGGTGTCCATCTCGATCAGGAGCTTGGTGGGGGGGTCGGTGCGGTCGCTGCGGAACTTGAGCTTTGTGGTCACGGCGGCGCCCTGGGGGATGGCCGCGTTGTAGATTTTGGCCTCGTAGGATTCGCGGGCCAGTGCACCCCCCTCCATGCGCTCGGTGGCGCCGCTGGCAAAGGCCAGGGTGAGGCTGCTGGGGTCTTTGAAGCCAGCGTTCCAGGCCTCGAGGGTTCGGTTGGTGGCGTTGCGTACCTCAAAGTCTATGGCCCAGCCCTTGAGCCCGTTCTCGTCAAAAGGCTCAACCCTGGTGGCCCGGGCCCGCCAGATGCCGTTGCTAAGCCACTCGTTCAGGCAGCCCTCGAGGCTGGCCCGCTGGTCGGCCCCGCCCGCAGCCTGTGCGCTCAGGTTCACGGTGTTGCCCGAGACCGAGGCCGTCACCCCCAAAGCCCGCAGGGCGCTCACCGGTACGTAGGTCTGCCCGCCTACCACAATGGCCTTGCTGCTCTGAGCCTGCCCATTCACCACCAGGTTGAGCTGCCGCTGCACGGCCTGGGCCAGCACCAGCCCCAGCCCACCCACCACCAGCCAGACCAAAATTCTGCGGTTGTTCATAGTTGCTCCTTGCGCTTCGAGGTCTATGATCAAGGGTCTATGGTCTATGGTCCATCGTCGATGGCTCTTAACCATTGGTTATTGACTATCGACTATCGACTATTGACTATCACCACCCGCCTACGGACTTTGCACTGTCCCCATGGCGGTCAGGAAGGTTGCGGTCAGGGTGCGCTTGGAGACGCTGCCCTGCACGCCGCTATTTTCCTCGGCAATCAGGTAGAAAGTTTTGGAACCCGCACTGTCTACCGGAAATACCCGCTCGCTACTGACGATATAGCTATACGTCCAGGCGGGCAGCCCTGCGGGAAGCGAGATGCGCTTGTCCTGGTCGGGGCGGATGGTATCGGCGGTGTTGGATACGGCAAAGGTGAATAGAGCGCTCGAGGTGCCGGTGTACTCCACGTTTAGCTGGGCTGTGGCGCTCACCTTCACGTACCCCGGCCCCGGCACATTGATGGTCACACTGGCTACGGCAGGGGTGGTGTCGGTGATGGCGACGGTATCGGAGGCGGCGGTCTGGGCGACGCCTGGCAGGGCGTTGTTCAGCGCGGCAAAGTTGGCATTGACCTCGGAAGCACGGATGAGACCCCCTGCACTGAAGGTGTGTGGCAGACTAACGCCGGCCAGGGCCCACAGGCCAAGGGTGGACAGACCGGCTCCAAGGGCCAGAAAGAAGATGTTTTTGCTCATATCAGTGCCTCACAGACGCAAGTTGACCCCGCCTCGCAAGCCAAATCCAGCCCCCGGCCCGTTGAAGGTGAAAACCGCCTCCAGGAAGGTGTAGACGTTGCCGGTGGGCAGCTCGAGGCCTGCCGCCAGGGCGAAAATGGGGCCGGTTGCGGCGCCCCCGGAGAACCCCAGGCCCACGCTGGGGCCTGCATAGATTTGCAGCGGGTCAAGGTTCAGGCTTGCCAGCGGCCCTGCGCTGAGGGTAGCGGCAAAGCTGCTGCTCAGGGCGGCATCGGCTACCGCTCGCAGATGCACGGAAAGCGGGGCCGCTTGCACCAGATTGCGAACCGTGAACTGAACATTGCCCTGGGCCGAGGAGCCTCCGCTCCCGGCGTTGAAGCTGAGCCCGCCCCCCACGCTAAACTGCTGAGCCCAGGCCCACGAAAATAGCAGCAAAAACCCGAGTATCCAAGTGTTTTTCATGTCCTTCCTCCACACACAGCGCTAGATATTCGTCAGGCTGAACCCGGTCTCTGCGGGCCTCAGGCTGCCATTGGCCTAAAAGATGCGCTTGTGACTGGCAGCGACGTCAGCATGTGACCCGCCCAACACAATCGAAAAGCTTTTTCCCTGTATACGCCCTCCTACTGCCAGTGGGCCTGGTCCCACCGGCTGTTGTCCCAGATGCCTGCGTTGCCGCTGCCCCCGCCTCCGCAAGCCACCAGGGTCGCGAGCAGGAGGGCCAGAAGGGCGAGCCGTCCAAGGGTGTGTTTCATGGCTTGCTCCCTTAGGATGATGGTTAGCGAATCCCAAAGACCCGCCCGCCCGATTCCCGGCAGAGCTGCTCCAGGTACTGCAAGAGCAGTAGCGGGCTGTCGAAAACCCGCTCCTCCTGGGTGTTGGGGTCGAGCAAGACCGCCCGCCAGGGTTGCTGAGGCCCGGAGGGCTCGAGGTGCAGCACCAGGTCGAGCGGTTTTTTGAAGTTCGGCTCCATCTCCGAGCCGAGGGTAGCAAGGGGTGCGTCACTTCAGCGTCACTGCCAGCCGTGCCCGCAAGGCTTGCTGGCTGACGCAGCGAAACCGCGCGAGGCCCCCGTGCAAGGCCAGGGCTTGCTCGAGGTCGGCCCTGGCTTCCGCAGACTGCCCCAGCCCCAGCCAGGCCCCGGCCCGGCTGTAAAGCGCATTGATTTGCTGCACGGGGCTTTGGGCCAGGTGCAGGGCCTTTTGGCTTAGTCGGAGTGCGGCTTTGGGGTTGTGCTGGGCCAGCTCGAGTTCGGCGTAAAGCTGCTGTACCTCGCTCAACCTATGGTTCAGGGCCTCGGCCAGCGCGAGGGCCTGTTCTAACTCGGCGGTGGCCAACGTGGTCTCACCCAGCCGCAGCCGGGCCTCGGCCCGCAGCAATAAAGCACTCAGCAACTGGCGTTGCACCCCGCTCTGGTGGGCTTTTTGAAGCAGGTCTTGGGTGTGCTCGAGGGCCTCGGCCCAGCGGCCCAGGCTCAAAAGCACCCAGGCCCGGGCCATCCCGATCCGCTCCTGCAAGAGCCAGAAGCTCGAGGGGGCCGGGGTGTTCTGCTGCATCAGGCGCTCGGCCTGATCCACCCAGGCCAGCGCTTCCTGCGGTGCTTCCTCCAGCATCAGGGTCAGGCTGTGGCCAATCTGGGCCTCAATCTGGTGGTAGGGGGTTAGGCCCTGGGCCAGCTCGAGCGCGGCCAGCCCGTCCTGCCGGGCCTGGCTCAAAAGCCCGAGGTCGCGCTGGTAGTGCGTTGCGAAAATCAGCGGATAAAAAGCCTCGGCAGGGGCGGCCTCGAGGGCCAGCGCATAGGCCCGGCGGCTGGCTTCCAAAGCCCCCAGCAGGTCGGACTGGTCGTCCAGCACCATGCTGCGGAAGAACCAGAGCTGGGCCTGCTCGAGGGGCGTTCGGGCGCTTTGCTCCATCTGGGCGAGCTGTGCAAGCTGCGCCTGGGGGCTGGCCTGGCCTATCTGGCGGCTCAGGTAGAAGTGCTGGGTCAGGGCTGCGAAGCGCTCCGGGTGCTGGGATGGCAGATGGGCTAAGGCTTTTTGGTACAGCCGGTCGGCCTCCGGGTAGGCCCGCAGGGCGTGTGCCTGACGGGCTGCCTGGAGCCACCAGGGGGCCGCCTCTTCGGGCGCACCGGCCATCTCGAAATATGCGGCCACCCGGGCGGGATGCACCGCCTGCCGGGCGTAAAGCCGGGCCAGGCGGCCCGCAATCAGGCGGCGGCGGTCGGGCTTGAGCGAGTCGGCGATAACCCGCGCCAGCAGGTCGTGGGTGAAGCGGTAGCCTTTGGGGGTGTGCTCGAGCAGCCGGTGCTGGCTGGCCTGCTCCAGCGCCTCAGAGACCTCCCACTCGGCGAGCGCGCTGGCCTCGGAAATGAGGCCCGAAGCGAAAAACTCCCCCTCCAAGAGGGCGGCCACCTCGAGGCAGCGGCGGATGGGCCGGGGCTGCCGCTCGAGGCGTTCCAGAATGGTCTGGCGCACACTGGCCGCGACGCCCAACTCGGCGTAGTCGTGGGTGGACTCGTCGTAGGGGGTTTCCCACACGCCCCCTTCTCCCAGGCGCAGCTTGCCGGACTCGAACAGGCTTTGCAGGGTTTGAAGGATGAACAGCGGGTTGCCGGCGGTGGCCCGGTAGAGCCGCTCTGGAAACAGCCGCGCGGGCCGCCCCGAGAGGTGGGCGATGAGCTCGGCCACCTCGAGCGCATTCAGCGGTTCTAGCTCGAGCCAGACGGCCCTCTGGCGGCTGCGCCAGTCCTGGTAGCGACGGGCCACCTCGGGTGCCACCTCTTCGGGCCGAACTGTGATGACCAGCCGGGATAGCCCCTGTTGTTCCAGCCCTACCACCAGCGCCCGAAGGCTCCAGGGGTCGCTAAAGTGCTCGTCCTCGCTCAGGAAGGTGGTGCTGCGGTGGGCCGCTATCAGCAACTCCACCAAGGCGGTGAAGAAGCGCACCTGGGTACTCTCGTCGAGGGGCGGTGGGGAATGGTTCCACAACTCGGGCACCAGCCGGGAAGCCTCGAGGCGGATCCAGCTTTTCAAGCGCAGGTCGGGTCTGGCGTTCACAGCCTGGCGCACCCAGCGGGTCATGGAGGCATAGGGGGTAGGGCCGTCGCCGGGTTGCCCCGCGAGGGTAACAAACGGTTCCTTGTCGGACAGCCATTCTCGGGCCAGACGGCTCTTGCCCACCCCAGCCGGGCCCGCGATGAGCAGAATCTTCTGGTTCGGCCAGCCCAGTTCGAGCTGTGCCAGGGCCGCCGTCCGCCCCACCAGCGGCGGGTTGAAATTGGGGCTGCCGGAGGCCGATGCTGGCACCCGACGAACCGTAGTGCGTTGGCGGATTTGCTCGGCCAGGGCCTCTGTTTCGGGAAGGGGCCCCAGGCCCAGCTCGCGCCTTAACCCCTGCTCAAGCACCCTGTACTGGTGGAGCGCTCCCTCAAACTGCCCAAGCAATGCGTAAAGCCGCATGGCCTCTCGGTGGAAGTGTTCCTGCAACCCGTCGTGTTCAATCAGCTCGAGGTAAACCTCCAGCGCAGGCCGGATTTTCCCTTCGGCCTCGAGCCTGTGGGCCTCGGTCTCCCGCGCGGCAATCCAGTGTCGGTTTAGCCGCTCGCGCCAGTGTTGGAGCCACTCGCGGAAGGTTTCCTCTTCGATGTCCAGGCCTTGCAAAAACTCGCCTTTGTACACTTTCAGGGCCTCGGGCCAGTTCTGGGCCGCACACTGTGCCAAAAAGTGCCCTACATCCGAGTCGAAATGTAAGAGCTCGAGCTGTTCGCGTCGGGCGGCCAGGTGCGCCCCCACCGGGCCAGCACCAATGCGATACAGCGTTTGCCGCAGGTTGTGCTGCCCCCTGGGCTCCGGGCCGCTCCCCCAGAGCATCTCGACCAAACGGCTGCGGGGCTGGCGGCCCTCGAGGGCCAGAATGGCAATCAGCGCAACCGCCTTGCGGGGCAGGCCAACCTCTCGACCGCTGCAAAGCAGCCTTGGAGAACCCAGTAGCTCAACTTGCAGCATGATGCGGTGCTTTCCTGAGGGGTGGGGAAGACCCTTGCCGTTGACTGCACTCAGTCTAGCCGAAATACAGCAAAAGATTGGTTCATTTGCGGTCAGATAGCCCCCTCACCCGCAAGAATCCAGCCGCCTTCAAACCAACTGTTGGCCCCCAAGCAAGTTTCAAGCAAACATGGCACGGGCGTGGGTGTAGGGGTTACTGCACCCTCTGCCCTGGCCGCCCAACCAAGGCTCATGGGCCAGCCGCCCCAGGAAGGAGAGGGGCAATGCCGACCACGCTTCGCCCGCTATCACCAGCGGGCAGAGTCGGAATTTCCTACGGGCGCAGGGAAACAAAACCTCTGCCGGGCTTGCAAATACTTTTCATGCCTTCTGCGCTTGAACCCCTGGCAAACGGTGCCAACGCGGAAGCACAGAGCAGGGGTTCAGGGATAAGGCCCAGGCCCCAAAGACCTGCCCTCGACCTCCCGCCGCCTGGTGCAGCTACGAAAGTTGCTTTCGCCTGGCTTCGCCCTAACCGAAAAGCTCCCTGGCTGTCCTGTGGAGATTTGGGTTTGCGATATGATTTTGCGCAATGGGGATGCCCCTTTTGCAGTTGAAACACATAACCAAGCGTTTTCCGGGGGTGCTGGCCAACGACCGGGTGAGCCTCGAGGTCTTCCCCGGCGAGGTGCTGGCCCTTTTGGGCGAGAACGGGGCCGGCAAATCCACCCTGGTTTCCATCCTCTACGGCCTGTACCGCCCGGACGAGGGCGAAATTCTCCTCGAGGGCCAGCCGGTGCGGATTGCCTCGCCGGGAGACGCGCTCAAGGCGGGCATCGGTCTGGTGCCGCAGCATCCGACGCTCGTAAGCCGCCACACGGTGGCCGAGAACCTGGCCTTGGGCATCGGAACCCCTCTGCTGCCGGCCCAGCGAATCGCGCCCCTCATCGAGCGGGTGGCGCAGGGGTTCGGGCTGCAAATAGACCCCAAGGCGCCCGTTTATACCCTCTCGCCCGGCGAGAAACAGCGGGTGGAGATTGTGCGGGCTTTGCTGCGGGGGGCCCGGGTGCTGATCCTCGACGAGCCGACCAGCGTGCTCACCCCCCAGGAGGCGGAGGCCTTGTTCAGGGTCATGCGGGAGCTGCGGGCCGCCGGCAAGTCGCTGATCTTCATCTCCCACAAGCTCGAGGAGGTGCTCGCCATCGCCGACCGCTGCGTGGTGCTGCGCCGGGGGCAGGTGGTGGGCCATCTGCCCAGGGCGGAGGCCAGCCAGGCCCGGCTGGCCGAACTGATGGTGGGCCGGAGCGTCAGTTTTGCCCGCAAGCGTGGCGCACCGCGAATCGGCGAGGTGCTTTTGCAGGTGCGGGATTTGAGCGCACGCTCGAGCCGCGACCTGTTGGCTTTGAAAGGGGTGAGCTTCGAGCTGCGCTCCGGCGAGGTGCTGGGCATCGCTGGGGTGGCGGGCAACGGCCAGAGCGAGCTGGTGGAGGTGCTTTCGGGCTTGCGAACCATCGAGCAGGGCACGGTTCAACTGGCGGGGGCGCCGCTGCCTTCCGACCCGGCTCGGGTGTTTGCCAGAGGGGTGGCCCACATCCCCGAAGACCGGATTCGCATGGGCACGGTGCCCAGCATGAGCGTGGCCGAGAACCTGGCCCTGAGGAGCTTCGACCGCCCCCCCCTGTCGCGCGGCTTCGTGCTCCGGCCCGCAGCCTGGCTGGCCCAGGCCCAGGCCCAGGTGCAAGCGTATGCGGTGGCCACGCCCAGCCTGCACACCCCGACCCGGCTGCTTTCGGGCGGCAACATCCAGAAGGTCATTTTGGCCCGTGAGCTGGCCGGGCGGCCCCGCCTGATTCTGGCGGTTCACCCCACCTATGGCCTGGACATCGGGGCCACCGAGCAGGTTCACCGGGTCTTGCTCGAGAAAACCGACCAGGGCGCGGCGGTGCTGCTGGTCTCGGAGGACCTGGAAGAGCTCCTCTCGCTTTCCGACCGGATTGGGGTGCTCTACCAGGGTCGTCTATTAGGCCCTTACCCGGTGGAGGCGGTTTCCCGCGAGCGGCTGGGGCTTCTCATGACCGGAGGCCTGGCATGAGGCTCGAGCCCCTTGTGAACCCCCCTCGTTTTCGCGTGCTGTGGGTCACGCTGGGGGCGCTGGGGGTGGCCTTTGTGCTGGTGGGGGGGCTTTTTGCCGCCTATGGCCTGAACCCCCTCGAGGCCTACCGCGCCATGCTCCAGGGCACCCTGCTGGACGCGAAGGGCTGGCAGGAAGTCCTGCGTCGCAGCATTCCTTTGCTCCTGATTGGGGCGGGCCTGACCCTGGCTTTTCGCACTCAGTTTTTCAACATTGGGGCCGAGGGGCAGCTCTTGCTGGGTGCGGTCTGGGCGGCTGGGGTGGCGCTCTTCCTGCCCCTGCCGCCTGCGCTGAGCCTGCCGGCCATGCTGCTGGCGGGGGCGCTCGGCGGGGCGCTGTGGTGCTTGGTGGCGGCCTGGCTCAGGGGGCGCCTGAACGTCAACGAAATCCTGACCACCCTGATGCTCAACTATGTGGCGCAGTCGCTGGTCATTTTTCTGATCAATGGCCCCTGGAAGGGCCGGGATGCTCGAGGCTACATCTACTCCGACCGCTTCGCTGAATACCAGCAGCTCGCGGTGCTGCCCGGCACCAACGTCCACTGGCCCACCCTGCTGCTGGGGGTGCTTCTGGCTCTGGTTTTGCAGTGGGTGCTCAGCCGCACCACCCTGGGCTTTCGGATGCGGGTGGTGGGCGAGAACCCCGGCGCGGCCCGCTATCTGGGCATCTCGGGGGTGCGGGTGGGTTTCTGGATTGCGCTCATCACGGGCGGGCTGGCCGGGCTGGCCGGGGTCGGCGAGATTGCCGGCATCCACCACCGCCTGATTGAGCCGGGCCAGCTTTCCTCGGGCTATGGTTTCACCGCCATCATCGTGGCCTGGCTGGCCCGGGGCCACCCTGCGCTGGTGCTCCTGACCGCGCCTTTGATGGGCCTGATTCTGGCCGGGGGTGATCTGCTCAAGGTGAGCCTCAACATGCCCTTTCGCATCGTGGATGTGTTCAGCGGGGTGATGCTTTTGTGCCTGATTGGTTCGGAGATTCTGGTGCAAAACCGCATCCGCTGGGGGCGCTAGGGGGGTTATGGAAGAAGTCCTGAACGCTTTGGCTCGAGCCCTCTCCTTCGGAACGCCCCTGCTCATGGCCTGCTTGGGGGCCCTCCTGAACGAGCGGGCCGGGGTGGTCAACCTGGGGGTTGAGGGGATGATGGCCCTGGGGGCTTTGGCCGGGTTTGCAGTGGCCTTCGGCAGTGGGGTAGGGGATGGCAGCCTATGGCTGGCGGTGCTGGCCGCGATGCTGGTGGGGGCGCTGGCGGCCTTGGTGCATGCGTTTGTGACCATTACCTTGCAGGCCAACCAGTTTGTCGCCGGGCTGTCCCTGACCATGCTGGGCCTGGGCGCAGCGGGCTTGCTGGGCAAGCGCTTTGAGGGCCAACCTCTGTTCAACCAACCCCCCGAGTGGCCCTTCACGCTGGGGGCGATTGCGCTGGCTTTGTTGCTGGGGTTCATCCTGTACGGCACCCGGCTGGGCCTGACCTTGCGCTCGGTGGGCGAAAACCCCGCTGCCGCCGACCTGCTGGGCCTGGACGTGGTGGGGGTGCGGTACGCGGCGGTGGCCGCTGGAGGGGCGCTGGCGGGGCTGGCGGGGGCTTACCTCTCCCTGGTCTACCGGCCCTCCTGGACCGACGGCATGACCGCCGGGCTCGGCTGGATTGCGGTGGCGCTGGTGATTTTTGTGGGCTGGAGCCCGCTCAGGGCCATTTTTGGGGCCGTTTTTTTTGGCCTGTTGTACTACTTACAGTTCAGGCTCCAGGGGCAGAGCGCGATTCCTTCGGAGGTGTTTGCGAGCCTGCCCTACCTTCTGGTTATACTTGTGCTGGCTTTGTCTGGGCTGCGTGGGCAGCAGGGCAATGCCCCTGAAGCGCTGGGAAAACCCTATCGGCGAGGTGAACGCTAAAGCCTTGGAATAGGCCCTGGTTCCTACGAGGGCAGGTGGGGAAGGGGCAACAGGAGGTTTAGATGAGAAAGACTTGGTTGCTGGGTATCCTGATGGTGCTGGCGCTTGGCTTCGGTCAGGCTCAACAGGCCAACCTGAAGGCCTGTTTTATCTATGTGGGCCCGATTGGCGACGTCGGCTGGACCTTTGCCCACGACGAGGCCCGCCGGGCGGCTGAGAAGGCCATTCCCGGCCTCAGCACGCAGTACGTGGAGTCGGTCAAGCCTGCCGATACCCTAGCCACCGTTGATCGGTTGGTTTCGGGCGGCTGCAACGTGATTTTCACCACTTCCTTCGACTTCATGGACCAGACCCTCGAGGCCGCCCAGAAGTACCCTGAGGTCATCTTTGCCCATGCCTCGGGCTTTAAGCGGGCCCCCAACATGCTCACCTACATGGCCGACTTCTACCAGATTTACTACCTGAACGGCCTGATGGCGGGCGCTCTGACCAAAAGCGGCAAGGTCGGCTACGTGGCGGCCTTCCCCATCCCCGAGCTGAAGCGCCACATCTCGGCCTTCGCCCTAGGGGTGCGGGCGGTGAACCCGAGGGCGACCGTGAACGTGAAGTGGATCAATGCCTGGTTCGATCCGGTCAAGGCCCGCGAAGCTGCCGAAGCCCTGATGGCCGAGGGCAACGATATCCTGGCCTTCACCGAGGACACCGCCAGCGTTATTCAGACCGCGGCCCGGCGCAAGGTGCCGAGCTTCAGCCACTACAACTCGATGTACAAGTACGCGCCGGACTACGTGGTCTCGGGCCAGCTGGTGGACTGGAGCGTGATCTACATTGACATTCTGAAGAAGGTTCAGAACGGCACCTACACCCCCAAAAACCTCCAGAACGTGGACTACTGGTGGCTGGCCCGCGAAAAAGCGGTGATGCTGGGGGCGCAGGTGGGCATGCCCATCAACCCCAAGTTCGAGGCTGCCCTCAAGCGGGCCACCATGACCGTGAACGGCAAGCGGGTGAGCGTCTACGACCGGGTGATGGAGCTTTACAAGGACATCCAGAGCGCCAACCCCAAGTGGGACCCCTTCACCGGCCCCATCCGCGACCGCAACGGGGTGCTGCGCGTACCGGCTGGGCGCAGGATGACCGTCAAGGAACTCAATGAGATGCAGTGGGTGGCCCCGGGCGTGGTGGGTCAGGTGGCCGACGAGCCGAAGTAGAGCACGCTCTCTCTAAAGCCCGAGAAAGCTCTGAACAGAAACAGAACCGTGGGCGCCGGGGGGGGGGGGGCCGGGGGGTGAGGGGCGCCGGGGGTTGTGGAGGGGGGGGGGCGCGGCCCCCAGTTAGAGAAGCGAAGTGATTTGGGGGGGGCAGGCGCGG
>NZ_JANWVH010000026.1 GCF_025056915.1 Meiothermus sp.
TGGAGGACATCTCCGATCGGGTGGCGGTGATGTACAAGGGAAGGCTGGTGGAGGTCTCGAGCAGCCACAAAATCTACCGCGAACCCCAGGACGCCTACACCAAAGCCCTGCTCTCGGCCATCCCCATCCCCGACCCCACGGTCAAGCGCGAGCGCATTCCCTGGAACCCAGAGTCTTATCTGGCGGCCCGTTTGAATAGCGCTTGACGCACCAGAGACCATCGAAATAGACTACAAACCCGAGTAAGTTGATTGGATTATTATGATAAAAGCCACCCACCGCCCCAAACACAGCTCGATTCCCTTGTTGGCCCTACTGCTGTGCGGCCTGGGGATTTTAGCCCTGGGCACCGGAGCGGTGCGGATGAGCCCAGCAGAGGTGGTGCAGGCTCTTCTGGGGCCGCACGACGAGACCCAGGCCCGCATTCTCTACGAACTTAGACTGCCCCGGATTCTGGTGGGGGCGCTCTGTGGTGCCTTGTTTGCGGCCTCGGGGGCCATCTTGCAAGGGGTGGTGCGCAACCCTTTGGCCTCGCCAGACATCGTAGGGGTGGCGGCAGGTGCAGGGCTGGCCGCCGTGGTAAACCTGATGCTGTTGCCAAACACGCCCGCCTGGTTGCTGCCAGTGGGGGCTTCTGCTGGGGCGCTGGCGGCCTTTGGCCTGGTGTACGTGCTTGCGCGCCAATCGGGGGAGGTGCTGCCCATCCGGCTGGCCCTGATTGGGGTGGCGGTGGAGGCCTCGCTGGACGGACTGCGCCGGCTCATTCTGGTTCGGGCCGACGACTCCATTGCCCAGGCCCTGATCTTCCTGAGCGGTACAGTCTACGGCGCCGACTGGGAGCGGCTTTTTCGGGTGCTGCCCTTCGCGGCGGTGCTGATTCCCATCACCCTTCTGCTTCACCGCAGGCTCGATGTGCTCTCGTTTGGAGACGAGACCGCCAAAAGCCTGGGGATGCGCCTCGAGCCTGCCCGCCTGGTGGCTTTGGCCCTGGCCGCCGGTCTGGCTGCGGTGGCCGTAATGGGCGTGGGGATTCTGGGCTTTGTGGGCCTGATTGCGCCCCACGCCGCGCGGCTTCTGGTGGGGCCTCGCTTCGGCCTGCTCCTGCCGGCCTCGATGCTGCTGGGTGCCCTGCTGGTCGTGGCCGCCGATGCCCTGGGGCGCGGGCTGATTCCTCCAATCGAGATTCCGGCGGGGCTGCTCACCACCCTGGTGGGTGCCCCGTACTTCCTCTACCTCATGCGAAAGACAGGACGGGTACGATGAGCCTCAGCACCAAAGAACTCACCCTGGGCTACGACGAACGGCGTGTTATCGAGGGCCTGAACCTTGCCTTGCCTAAGGGAAGAATTACCGCCCTGATTGGTCCCAATGGCTGCGGCAAGTCCACCTTGCTGCGGGCCCTGGCCCGGCTGTTGAAGCCCAGAGAGGGTGCGGTGCTGCTGGATGGCAAGGCCATCCATACCCTGCCTACCAAGGCCGTGGCCCGCGAGCTGGCCCTGTTGCCCCAGATGCCCCAGGCCCCCGAGGGGCTCAGCGTGGAGGAGCTGGTCTGGTTCGGTCGCTATCCCTACCAGAGCGCCCTGGGGAACCGCACCGCCCACGACCGTGCGCTGGTGGACTGGGCCCTCGACCAGACCGGAATGCGCATCTTTGCCCGGCGGCCCCTCGAGACCCTTTCCGGCGGCCAGCGCCAGCGGGCCTGGATTGCCATGGCCCTGGCCCAGGAGACCCCCATCCTGTTGCTGGACGAGCCCACCACCTACCTCGACCTGAGCCACCAGCTCGAGGTCTTGCAGCTTTTGCAAAGGCTCAACCGCGAGCAGGGCAAGACCATCGTGATGGTGCTGCACGAACTCAACCAGGCGGCGCGCTATGCCCACCACTTGGTGGCTGTGTACGAGGGAAGGGTGGTGGCCGAGGGGGCTCCGGAGGCTGTGCTCAGCGAGCGCATTCTGCGCCAGGTTTTCGGTTTGAAAGCCCACTTTTTGCGCGACCCCGAGACCGGCACCCCCCACCTGATCCCTTTTGCGCTAGCCCGTAGAGAAGAAATTCTGGAGGAGACCCTGTGAGAAAAATCCTTTTGAGCGTTTTGCCCGTTCTGGGACTGGGCCTGGCCCAGATTCAGGTCAAGCACGAACTGGGCACCCTGAGCCTGAACGCTCCGGCGAAGCGGGTGGTGGTGCTGGAATACAGCTTCCTGGATACCCTGCTGGCCCTGGGGGTGACCCCAGTGGGTGCGGCCACCGGCACCCAGGGCGGCGACCGGGGGTTACCGCCCTACCTGCGGGCGCGGGCCGAGGGCGTGACTTCGATTGGCTCGAGGGCCCAGCCCTCCCTGGAGGCCATCCTCTCGGTGCGGCCCGAGGTCATCATCGCCGATGCCTTCGTGCACCGCGACCTGATTCCCCAGCTACAGCGCATCGCCCCGGTGGTGGCCTTCCAGTCTCGGCGGGGCAGCTTCGACGACCTGAGCCAGCAGGTGTTGGATATCGGGCGCATGGTGGGTAAGGAGGCCCAGGCCCGGCAGCTTCTGGAAGACCAGGAACGCCTTCTGCAGAAAGCCCGGGCCTTTGCCAACCCCAAAGCCCCTCCGCTGATGACCGCCGTATCCACCCCCAACAGCTTTACCGTGCACTCCAACGAGAGCTTCATCGGCTCCCTTTTGGAGCGGCTGGGCCGCAAGAACCTGGCCAGGCCGCAAAACAACCAGACCCAGTACGAGTTGAGCCTGGAAGGCCTGGTGGCCCTGAATCCGGCTACCCTGGTGGTCTTCACCGCACCGGACGAAACCCCCATTGTGCGGAGCTGGGCCAGAAACCCCCTGTGGACGAGGCTCGAGGCGGTACGGCGGGGCCGGGTGTTCGAGTTCGACCGCGACAACTGGACCCGGGGCCGGGGCCCCCTGGCCACCCGCTTCATCCTGGCTGAGTTGATAAACAGCGGTCTCCTGGCCGACAAGCCCGCTGGTGGCAGCTTTGCTTTCAAAGCCCCATGACCCCGCGCCGCCTGACCCTAGATTGGCCGCTGGCGGTGCTGCTGGCCGCAGGGCTTCTGGTTTTCTCCCTGCTGCTCGCGGTTTCGGTGGGGGCAGTGGACATCCCCTTGGATCAGGTCTGGCGCCTCATCTTCCGGCCTGACGCCTCCAATGAGAGCCTCATTGTCCACACCCTGCGCCTGCCGCGAGCCTTGGTGGCCTTGCTGGTGGGGGCCAGCCTGGGGGTGGCCGGGGCCTTGATGCAGGGCCTTACCCGAAATCCCCTGGCTGAGCCTGGCTTGCTGGGGGTGAATGCCGGGGCTGCACTGGGCCTGCTGTTGGGGGTGGTTTTCTTCCCCGGCCTGCCGGGTTGGGGCATGGTGCTGCTGGCGGCTCTGGGCGGGGTGTTGGCGGCGGCGCTGGTCTACAGCCTCACCGCGGTGGTGGGCCTGACCCCGGTGCGGCTGGCCCTGGCGGGGATCGCCGTGGGAGCCATGCTGGGGGCGGCGGCCAGTTTTCTCCTCATCATGTTCGAGGAGCGCACTCGGGGAGCTTTCATCAACCTGTCGGGAAGCCTGGCCGGGCGTACCTGGGAGCACTTCTGGCTGATCCTGCCCTGGGCCTTACCGGCGCTGCTGCTGGCGGTGCTGCTGGCGCAGCAGGTCAACCTGCTCTCCCTGGGTGAGGAGACCGCCCGAAGCCTGGGAGCCCGGGTGGGCGGGGTGCGCCTGCTGGTAGCCGGGCTGGCGGTGCTCTTGGCTGGGGCTGCGGTGAGCGTGGCCGGGCCCGTCGGTTTTTTGGGCCTGATGGTGCCGCACCTGGCCCGGGGATGGGTGGGCCCTGACTACCGGCGGGTGCTACCCCTCTCGGCCCTTCTGGGGGCCAGCCTGCTCTCGCTGGCTGATGTGGCTGCTAGGTTGGTTGACCGGCCCCTCGAGACCCCGGTGGGCATTCTGGTGGTGGCCCTGGGGGCGCCCTTTTTCGTCTACCTGGCCCGACGTACGGGCCAGGTACATTAGTGGGTTTGACGCCCAGGCCGGACTCCCCTTGGCCCCAAACAGCAATAGGCCCTGAGCGCCAGCAAGGGGTGACTGTTATCGCGCTCTTCACAGACGTGGCCGCCCACGAAAACGAGAATGCGCCTAGGATGAGACGCATCTTTTCGAGTTTCCAGGCGGCCACTGAACTGTATAAAACCAAGCTTTCTCGAGCTCAAATGGCTCAAAATATGTGAAGAGCGCTCTAAGGCGTTTGACGGTGGTCTGCCAGCCAGTCCAGGAAGCCTGCCCTAAAGTGGGCCCCCACGAAATCGGCCATCTGTTCAAACACGTCTTCTGAACGCGGCGGCTGCCCAAAGAGGCGCTTCAGCACCTCCGGGTTCTCAAAGAGCCCGTGGAGGTAAAGCCCCAGCACGCTTCCCTGCTGCATGTACACTTGGCCGCTCTCCCCGTGACGAATCTCGTAGCCCTGGATGGCCAGGCCCTCCAGGGCCTTCCAGTACCCGCCCAGCCCTTCCAGGCAGGCCTGGCTCAGCCGCTGCACCTTGTCGGGGCCAAAGACCGTTTGCAGCGGCAGCAGCCCCAGGCCCCGGAAACTCCCTGGGGTCTCGATCCCCTGCGGGTCTTGAATGGTTTCCCCCAACATCTGCAAGCCACCGCAGATGCCGAGCAGGGGCTTTCCGGCGCGGGCATGGGCGCGGATGGAATCCTCAAGCCCCTGGGCCCGGAGCCACTCCAGGTCGCTTACGGTGTGCTTGGAGCCCGGCAGGACAATCAGCTCGGCTCCTTGGAGGGCGCCCGGTGCTTGTGCCCAGACCAGCTCGACCCCGGGCAGATGCTTGAGCGGCTCAAACTCGTCGAGGTTGGAGCTGCGGGGGTAGACCACCACCGCCACCCGGAGGCCCTGTCCCACCGAACGCGGGTCGAAGACCCCATCCTCCTCGGGCAATCCGTGGCCGGGCCAAAGGGGCAGCACGGCCACCGTGGGCACGCCGGTGAGGGCCTCGAGCGCTTCAGGGCCAGGGGAGAGCAGCCGGGCATCGCCCCGGAACTTGTTCAGTACAAACCCTTTAACCAGGGCCTGCTCCGGGGCCTCGAGCAGGGCGTAGGTTCCGTACAGGTGGGCCAAGGCCCCGCCCCGGTCAATGTCGCTCACGATCAGCACCCGGGCCTTCGCTTCCAGGGCTACCCGCATGTTCACGATATCGGTGGACTTCAGGTTGATCTCCGCCGGGCTGCCCGCGCCCTCGATCACCAGCAGGTCGAAGGCCTGCATCAACTCGTGCAGGGCCTGTCGAACCACCGGCCAGAGCCTGTCCTTGCGCTCGCGCCAGGGCAGGCGGGAGAGTTCGGGGCTGGGCCGCCCCAAGAGAATTACCTGGCTTCTCTGCTCGCCCTCGGGCTTGAGCAGGACGGGGTTCATCCGAACCTCAGGCTCGACCCCCGCCGCCAGGGCCTGGAAGTACTGGGCGCTGCCGATCTCGCCCCCGGCCACCACCCGCGCGTTGTTGGACATGTTCTGGGCCTTGAAGGGGGCTACCCGCAGGCCTTGCCGGGCGTAGTAGCGGCAAAGCGCGGTGGCCAGGAAGCTCTTGCCCGCCCCGCTGCTGGTGCCCTGCACCATGATGGCTCTAGCCATGTTTGACCAGGGAGCCTTCCAGGGCTTCCAGCAGGGCCTGCTGGGCTTCTGGGGGCTGGGCCGAAAGGCGCAACCACTCCGGCAGGCCAAAGCTGGTGCAGTCGCGTACCCGAAGCCCCTGCTCCCGCAGCCGGAGCGCAACCCGACTGGCCTGGCCCACCCGCACCAGAAGGAAGTTGGCCGGGCTTTCCTGCACCTCCAGCCCCAGCGCCCTGAGGCCCTGGGCCAGCTCGCCTCGAAGCTGCCAGAGCCGGGCGCGGCTTTGCGCGAGCCAGGCCTGGGAGGGGGGCTCGAGGGTGGCCCTCAGGAAGGCCTCGCCATGAACTCCGAGCACCCAGGAAGGGGCAATGTCGCGAAAGGGGGTGAGGTCGAGGGGAGCCAGCAGAAACCCCGCCCGAACGCCGGTGAGACCGTGGGCCTTGTTGGGGCTGTAAAGCCGCCAGGCGGTGGGGGGCAGAGGGGGTGGATTCTTGGTTAGGGGATGGTAGGCCAGATCCAGCACCAGCGTCACCAGGCGGCGGTGGGCGACCTCTGCGGCCTCGTGCAGAAAATCGTAGACCTCCCCGGTGGGGTTGTTGGGCACGCATAAGAAAGCCAGGGAGGCCTGGGGCAACAGCCGCAGGAACTGTTCCCCGCTTTCGGCCTTGAGCAAGGGGAGTTCGGCTGGCTGGGCTGCCCGCGCGTACTCGGAAAAGGTGGGGGGCAGGATGAGCATGGGGCCGCGAAGGTGGCGCAACCGGGTCAGCCGGTGGATCAGCTCGCTGGTGCCGCCGCCCACCGCCACCTGATCCGGGGACACACCATAAAACTTGGCCAGCGCAAGGTGGGCCTCGGTGTAAAGAGGGTCGGGGTAGCGGCTGGGGTCGGCCCGTTGAATGGCGGCCAGGGCATAAGGATCGGGCCCCAGGCCGTTGGCGTTGGTGGAGAAGTCGAAGCGGGGCGGGGGGCCGCTGTCGGTGCCGCCGTGGATGGGTTTGAGCACATCGTCTATCATGGAATCATCTTCTCATTGTAGCGACTGCAGGAAGTATAGCCCTGCTTCGATGGTGGCCAGGAGTAAAACGCCCAGCCAGCCGGCCCGGCTGACCAGAATCAGCCCGGCCTGCACATCGCTCGAATTAGGGGCGCGACCCGACGGATTGAGGGTGTAAACCCCCGGCTTGCCCAGGCGAAGGCCCAGTCCCAGGGCCAGGGCGGCCATGGGCCAGCCCGAATTGGGCGAGGGGGTCTTGCGGGCCTCGTGCAGGAGCCTCCACCCCCGGAAGCGGGGGGCCACTGCCCACAAAAGCAGGGCGGTGAGCCGGGCCGGGAGCAGGTTCAGCAGGTCGTCGGCGCGGGCCGCCCACTTGCCGGCCCACTCCCAGCGGCCCCGGTAGCCCCACATGGCGTCGGCGGTGTTGGCGAAGCGGTAGAGGGCAGCCCCCGGCAGGCCCAGCAGCACGAACCAGAACAGCGGTGCAATCACCGAGTCGGAGAGGTTTTCCGAGGCCGACTCCAGCAGGCTCTCACGCACCTCGCTTTCCGAAAGCTGCGATGTGTTGCGGCTGACCAGGTGGGATAAGCGTGCGCGTCCGGCCTCGAGGCCCTCCCCGAGGGCCTCCTCCACCGCCCGGGCCTCGCTGAGGAGCAGGCGAAAGGCCAGGAGCGGCTTGAGCAGGAGTGCCGTGAGGGGAAGCTCGAGCCAGGCTGGCAGACCATCCAGCAGCCAGGCCAGCAGGGCGTAGGCCCCCACCCAGAGCAGCGCCCCCAGCATCCAGGCCAAGGCCCCGGCCCAGAAAGCCTTCCGAGGAGCGAGCGCGGTCAGGCCGCGCCCCGCCCAGCTCAGGTAGCGGCCCATCCAGACCACCGGGTGCCACGGGGCCGGAGGCTCGCCCAGACGCCAGTCCATCAGCAGGGCCAGCAGGATGCTCACGCAGACCCTTCCTCGGGGAACCGCAACAGCAGGGCGTGGTCGGAAAGGTCGGAGAGCCGGGCGTAGCGGGCTCCCATGGCCTGGGCCAGCGCGCGGGCCCGGCCCAGCGCCGGGCCTTCCTCCACGTCCAGCACCACCGCCGGGGCCTGCAGGCTCTGGGCCAGGGCCAGGGCCTCGGCCCAGGGGTCGCCCCCCTGGTGTGGCACGTTGGCCCGCCCATCCGTGACCAGCACCAGCCGGGTGCGCCCGTCCAGGTGTGCCCTGGCCAGGGCCAGCGCGGCGGCCAGGGGGGTGCGCCCGCCGGTGGGCAGGTGCTCCAAGGCCCGCCGGGCCGCCTCCTGATCGCGGGTGAAGGGAAGGGTGAGCCGGGCCTCGAGCCCCCGGAAGGTGATGAGGCCCACCTCCTCGGAGCCCCCCTCCAGCAAGGAGAGCAACGCCCCTTTGGCCCAGGCCATGCGGGCCTCGGCGGCCAGCGAGCCGCTGGCGTCCACCACCAGCAAAAGCCGCTGGCCGCGGCGGCCTACCTCCAGCCGGGCGTGAAGATCCTGGCGCTCCAGCCGCTCGGCCCCCCGCAGGCCCGCATGAAGGAGCGAGGCCCTGAGCTCCAGCCGCTCGGGGTGGGGCTCCGGCACCGCCCGCACCGCCTCGCCATGGGGGTGGTTCTGGCTCCCCTGGCGCAGGCTGCCCCCCTCGAGCCGAAGGGGGTGGGGGGGCTTCTTGGGGGGGAGCACCTGCTCGAGGGCCTCCCGGGCCTCCGGCGGCGGCGGGGGCGGGGCCTCCGGCGGCGGGGGGCTTGGCTGCTCGGGCAGCACCAGCGGCCAGACCGCCTCCACCAGCGCCCAGTCCACCCCTTCCCGCCCCTCCCAGGCCGCGAGCGCCCGGGCCGCCTTGGCCAGCGCCAGGTCGGCCCGCAGGCTCGGCACGCCCAAGGCCGCCACCCTCTGGCTGATCTCCAGCAGCAGCTCTTCCCCCAGGGCCAGCCTGGCCAGCCGACCCCGGGCTTCCGCCAGGCTTTGCTTCAAGGCTGCCTGGGCCTCGGCCCACTCGGCACGGAAGCCTGCGGGGTCGGCCTCGAAGGCCAGCCGGCGCGCCAGGGCCAGGGCCCGCTCCGCCGGGTCGGCCAGGCCCCGCACCGCCACCTTGAGGGCGAAGCGGTCGTAGAGCTGGGGCCGAAGCCGCCCCTCCTCGGGGTTCATGCTGGCCAGGAGCACGAAACGGGCCGGGTACTCGAGGCTGAACCCCTCCCGCTCGAGCCGCCCCACCCCGCTCACCACCACGTCCAGCAGGGCATCGGTCAGGTGAGGGGGCAGCAGGTTGACCTCGTCGCAGTAGAGCACCCCCCCGTGAGCCTGGCTCAAGAGGCCCGGCTTCAAGGCAGGCTGGCCCGCGAGGGCTTTGTCCAGGTCGAGCCCCCCCAAAAGCCGCTCCTCGCTGGTGCCGATGGGCAGGTTCACGAAGGGGGCCCCCTCGGGGAGCAGCTCGGCCAGGGCCCGCGCGGCGGTGGTCTTGGCGCTGCCCTTCTCCCCCTCCAGAAGCACCGAGAGCGAGGGGTCGCAGGCCGCGAGCAGCAGGGCCTGGCGCATCTGCGGCTGGCCGACTAGGGCGGCGAAGGGGTAGTTCATGCTTCCTCCCGCGCTTCCTGGGCCGCCTCGGCCTCCAGCAGGGCCTGCTGCAGGGCCTCTAAGGCGGCCTCCGGAGCTTTCCAAAGCCCCCGCTGGGCGGCCTCGAGCAGCCGATGGGCGATGGCCTCCAGTGCCCAGGGGTTGTGCTCGCTCAGGAAGGCCCGGTTCTCGGCCTCGAGGTAGTGCTGGGCCACCCCTTCGAAGATGAACTCCGGCACTGCGGCGGCGGTGGCGCTGTAGCCGAAGATGTAGTCCACCGTGGCGCTCATCTCCAGGCCGCCCTTGTAGCCGTGGCGGCGGATGGCCGCGAGCCACTTGGGGTTCACCACCCGGCTGCGATAGACCCGCAGGATCTCCTCGCTGAGGCTGCGGGTGCGGGGGCGACCGGGGTCGGCGCTGTCGCCGAAGTAGGCCCTGGGGGCCTCCCCCCGCAAGGCCCGCACCGCCGCCACCAGCCCCCCGTGGTACTGGAAGTAGTCGTCGGAGTCCAGGATGTCGTGCTCGCGGTTGTCCTGGTTGTGCAGGGCCACCTCCACCTGCCTGAGCCGCTCGGCGAAGACCGCCTTGGCCTCCACCCCCTCCACCTCCCGCCCATAAGCGTAGCCGCCCCACTCCAGGTAGACCTGGGCCAGATCTTCCAGGCCCGTCCAGTTGCCGGCCTCCAGCAAGGGCAGCATCCCCGCCCCGTAGCTGCCCGGCTTGGAGCCGAAGATGCGCCAGCGGGCCTGGGCCTCGGCCAGGCCACACGCCTCCGGGCCACACTGCTCTAGGGCCTCCAGGTAGTGCTTGCGGGGGTAGTTCTGCGCGGGGTCTTCGGGCAGTTGCATGACCATTTCAAAGGCTTCGTCCAGGAGTTCTATCAGGTGGGGAAAGGCATCGCGGAAGAAGCCCGAGATGCGCAGGGTCACGTCGATGCGGGGGCGGCCCAGCTCGGCCAGGGGAATGGCCTCGAGGCCCTCGATGCGCCGGCTCACCGGGTGCCAGCGGGGGCGCACACCCAAAAAGGCCAGCACCTCAGCCACATCGTCGCCCTGGGTGCGCATCTGGGCGGTGCCCCAGGCCGAGAGGGCCACCATCTCGGGGTAGCGCCCGGTCTCCCGCAGGTAGCGCTCCAGGGTCTCCTGTGCGAGCCGCTCCCCCACCCGCCAGGCCGCCGGGGAGGGCAGGGCCCTGGGGTCTACCGCGTAAAAGTTGCGCCCGCTGGGGAGCACGTGGGCCTGGCCGCGGCTCGGGGCCCCCGAGGGGCCGGGGGGCACGTAGCCCCCTTCCAGGGCCAGCAGCAGGTGCTCAATCTCGTCGTCGGTGCGCTCTAAAGCCGGCACCAGCCGGGTGCAGGCGAAGTGGAGGGTTTCCTCCAGCTCGGTCAGCGCCCCAGCGTCGTACCCATCGGGCAGCGTCTGGGCCAGAATACCGGGGACTTTGCTGGGGTCGAAGCCTTCCTCCTCCAAAGCTTCGTAAAGCCGCAAGGCCAGGCGCTCGAGGCTCTCCAGCACCTGGCCGTGGCTCTGCCCCAGGGGGTGGGGGGGCGTGAGGCGGCGGCCCTGGTGCTCCAGGAGGGCCTCCAGGACGAAGCCGTAGGCTCGGGCCAGGCTCTCGAGCCAGCCCGCAACCTCGCCGTTGGGCAGGCGGGTGAGGGCGCGGAGCATCTCGGGGAAGGGTGGCAGCCTGCCCAGGACGTGAAGCCCGTCCCGAATCTGGGCCAGGCCCAGTTCGCAGAGGTAGCCCTCCAGGTCTTCCAACAGGTGAGCCACCTGGCGGCCCTCCATTTCAGCTAAGCTGGTAGGGACGCCCTCGGGGGTCAGGGTCTCGTCCCACTCGTGCTTGTGGTCGCCGTGGTCGGCCTCGAGGAAGCGCTTTAGCTCCAGGTCGGCTTTGAGCTGGGTCTCCTCTAAAAGCTGCCAGATCTCCTGCTGCACCAGCGGGAGCTTGCTGGGGTCGAGCTTCTCCAGTGCGTAGTACTCGTTCACCAACTCGGTGAGGCGGGCCAGGGGACCGTAGGTCTCGGCCAGGGTGAGGGGCGGGGGCAGGTGATCCACCACCACCGCGTGGGCCCGCCGCTTGGCCTGGGTGCCCTCGCCGGGGTCGTTGAGGATGAAGGGGTAGAGGAGGGGCAGGTCGCCCAGCAGGGTGTCGGGGGCGCAGGCCGCCGAAAGGCCCACCCCCTTGCCGGGGAGCCACTCCAGGGTGCCGTGCTTGCCCAGGTGCACGATGGCGTCGGCCCCCCAATCCTCTTCAAGCCAGCGGTAGAAGGCCGCGTAGTGGTGGGTGGGGGGCAGGTCGGGGGTGTGGTAGATGGCGTCGGGGTCGAGGCCGTAGCCCCTAGGCGGCTGCAGGGCGATGAGCACCTGGCCGAGCTCGAGGCCCGCCACCCAGTAGCTCTCCTCGTCGCTATGGGGCTCCTCCTGCAAGGCCAGGCTGGCGAAGCCCTTGAGCCCCTTGCTCAGGGTCTTCTTGTCGGTCTTGAGCCGGCCCTCGCGCAGGGTGTAGCCCCGCTCGCGGGGGCTGCCCCAGAAGTCCTCCATGCGGAAGCGCAGGGCCTCTGGGAAGCGGCGGAACCAGGCCAGGTAGCGCGAGCGGGGAATGCGGAAGGCCAGCCGGGGGTTCAGGGGGTGGCGCGGGTCGTAGCTGCCCCGCCGCAGCAGCGCCTGCATCAGGGCCTCGGGGCCCTCGGGCAGCTCGGGCAGGGAGTAGCCCCGGGCCCGCAGCGCCCCGAGCAGGCGCCAAAGCGAGGCCGGGGTGTCCAGGCCCACCGCGCCCCCGATGCTCTTGGCCTTGGCCCCCGAGTTGGTGAGCACGATGGCGATGCGCTTCTGGCGGTTGGGCTTGCGCCTCAGAGCGGCCAGGCGGGCGGCCAGGCCGGCGGTGCGCTCCAGGCGGTCGGGCTCGGGCTGGTAGAGGCTATCGCCCCCAGGCTCCTTGAAGCTGATGGGCACCCCAATCAGCCGCCCGTCGAACTCCGGCAGGGCGACCTGCATGGCGGTCTCGAGGGGGCTGAGCCCCCGGCTGCTCACCTCCCAGGCCCCCTTGGGCATCCCCGCGGCGATGGCCTGCACCACCGGCACCCCCAGCCGGCGGAAGGCCTCGCTCTCGCCCAGGGCGAAGGCCAGCGTGGAGACCACCACCTCCACCCGGCCTTCCAGAAAGCCCAGGGCCACCGGGAAGCCGGCCTCCTGGCTCTTGAGCGAGGCCGTGTACACCGGCAGCGCGTTCAGCCCGCGGGCCTCCAGGGCCTCCACCAGCCCGTCCACAAAGGCCAGGTTGCCCGAGAGGTAGTGCGCCCGGTAGAAGAGCACCCCCACCGTGGGCCGGGCGGGGTCGCAAAGCTGCGCCCAGTCCTCCAGGGTGGCCCCCTGGGGCAGCCGGGGATGGTAGAGGCCGTGCTCGGGCTGGGGCGCGGGAGGGGCGTGGCCGAAGCGGGTCTCGAGCAGGGTATCAGCCAGGTACTTCATGAGCTCGAGCAGGTTGTCCACCCCGCCCGCCATCAGGTAAGCGGTGGTCTCCTTGAGCACCAGGGGCCCGACATCCGAACGCCGGGCCAGCTCGGGCGAAAGCTCGCCCAGTCCGCTCAGGAACAAAAGCCGCTGGCCCCGCTCCTTGGCCCAGGCCTCCAAAGCCGCCAGCCCCGGCACCCCCTCCGGCGCCCCGTGCAGCCGCAGCACCACCACCTGGGCCTGCCCCAAGGGCCCCTGAAGCCAAAGCTGCATCTGCTCCGGGGCCTTGAGGCGATTCAGGCTCAGGCCGAGCACCGGGGGAAACCCCACCGGCAAAAGCCCCCGGGCCTGTTCCAGGGCCAGCAGGTCGGTGTCGGCGTGGCTCAAAAGGGCCAGGCCGGAAAGGGCCCCGCCGGCCTCCACCGCCGCTGCAGGGGCCTCTGGCAAGGCCCCCCGGGCCTCCCAGTCGTAGAAGTTGAAGGCGTACTCGGCCAGCTCGGGCGGGGGGGGCAGGAAGCGGTCGGCCTGGAGCATGCTCTCGATGTAGTCGAAGATGAGCCGCACCTGCCAGGGGGTGTTCACCGAGTGGAACCAGACCGAGCGCCCGTCGAAGACCAGCGCCGCCACGTTGGCCAGGGTACAGGGGCCCAGGCAGCCCCCCTTGGTCAGATGGACCACGTTGCGCAGTTTGCGCCGCAGCCACTCCTCCTTGTAGACCTCGGCGGGCACCGGGGCATAGCCCCGCTCGGTGTGGCCGCAGCAGCAGCCGGTGTAGCAGTAGCTCAGGTGGCCCCGCTTCTGCACCAGGTGCACCGCGCGGCCATCGGGGCGCAGGATTTTTTGACGGTAGATCACGCTTCCTCCGGGGGCAGCAGCACCACCTGGGGCCGCCCGGTTCTGGGGTGGGGCTCGACCAGGGCCTCCACCCCGTAAACAACCCTCAGGCGCTCGGCGGTCAGCACCTGCTCAGGCCGGCCCTCGGCCACCACCCGGCCCTCCGAAAGCAGCAGCAGCCGGTCGCAGAAGAGGGCGGCTAGGTTGAGGTCGTGCAGGGCCGCCACCACGGGTATCCTGAGCCCTCGCACCAGTTGCAGCACCTCGAGCTGGTAGCGCACGTCCAGGTGGTTGGTAGGCTCGTCCAGTAGCAGGATGTGGGCCTGCTGGGCCAGCGCCCGGGCGATCAGCGCCCGCTGCTTCTCGCCGCCCGAGAGGCTCTGGAAGGGGCGTTCCTCGTAGCCGGAAAGTCCCACCCGGGCCAGGGCCTCCCGGGCGATGCGGAGGTCCAGGGCGCTGTCGGCCTCGAGCCAGCCTTTGTGCGGGGTGCGTCCCATCAGCACCATCTCCAGCAGGCTGAATCCAGGCTCCTGCACCGCCTCCTGGCCCACCACAGCGAGCCGCCGGGCAACCTCTGCGCTGCGCTGCTGCCAGAGGTCGCGGCCCTCCAGGGCCACCCAGCCGGCATGGGGCCTCAGCATCCGGTAGAGCAGGCGGAGGAAGCTGGACTTGCCTGCTCCGTTGGGCCCCAGCAGCCCCACCAGCTCGGGGCCTTGCAGCTTTAGCGAAACCCCCTGCACCGCCCAGCGCGACCCTAGCCGAAGCGATACCTGATGGGCCTGCATCACCGCTGCACCTCCCGCCGGGTGAGCATCAGCCACAGGAAGAAAGGGGTGCCCAGAAGCGCTGTGATAACGCCCAGGGGTACTTCCTGGGGGGCAAAGAGCATCCGCGCCCCCACGTCCACCCAGATGGTAAAGATTGCCCCCAGCAGAGCAGCCAGCGGGAGCAGCCGGCGGTGGTCGGCCCCGGCCAGGAAGCGCGCCATATGCGGCAGCATGAGCCCGATGAAGCCCACTGCACCGGCCACCGCCACCGCCACGGCGGTGAGCAGCGAGGCCAGCAGCATCAGGCGGCGCCGCAGGCGCGGCACCTCGAGGCCCAGCGTGGTGGCCGTCTCGTCGCCCACCGCGATGGCATTCAGGGCCCGGCTGGAGAAGAGCAGCGCCAGGGTACACAAAAGCAGCACCAGGCTGGGCAGGCCCAGTTCGTTCCACTGGCTGCCGGAGAGGCTACCCAGAAGCCAGGAGAGCGCGGCCCGGGCCAGCTCGCGCTCCCCTGTGAGGGTAATCAGGCTGGTCAGGCCGGAGAAGAGGTAGGCCACCGCCACCCCGGCCAGGATCAGCCGGGTTGGGGTCGTCTGCCCGCCCAGCCGGGCCAGGGCCAGCACCACCCCCAAGCTCAGGAGGGCCCCCAGGAAGGCCCCCAGCGAAACCCCGTACAGCCCGGCAAAACCCAGCCAGCCCGAGGCCAGGGCCAGCACCGCCCCGGTGGAGGCCCCGCTGCTCACCCCCAGCAGGTAGGGGTCGGCCAGGGGGTTGCGCACCAGGGCCTGCATCACCACCCCCGCCACCGCCAGCGAGGCCCCCACCACCGCCCCCAGCAGCACCCGGGGGAAGCGCAGGAACCAGACGATGTTCTCCTGGGCCGCGCTCCAGGTGGGCTCGAGGTTCCCCCCCAGCCTGGCCCAGGCGATGCGCCAGACCTCACCCGCGGCAATCGGCACCGGCCCCAGCATCACCGCCAGGGTAAGCGAGCCCAAGAGGGCCAGGCCCAGCACCAGAAGCCACAGGGCGAAACGCGGTCTCATCGGGACGGGTACAGTTTCTCCGAGAGCAGCTTGACCGCCAGGGCGTTGCGCACCCCTGGGGTGGTGTAGCTAAAGGGAATGGTGATGAAGCGCCGCTCGCGCACCGCCTTTAGGTTGGCAAAGGTGGGGTTGGTGGTGAGGTGGCGGATCTTCTCCTCGGCCCTCGACCAGTCGGCATCAATCACCACAATCACGTCAATCTCGCGAGCCACCACGCCCTCCCAGCTCACCTCGGCCCAGGAGCCCGGCGCGTCGGCAAAAACGTTGCGCACCCCGAGCTGGCGCATGATCATCCCCGGGGCCCCGCAGCAAGCACCCACGTAGGGCTTATCTATGCCGCTGTCGTACCAGAAAACCCGCAAGGGGGTCTGCCCGGCAGCGGCCACCCGGGCCCTGAGGCCCTGGCTGCGCATCTGGGCCACCAGGGCCCTGGCCCGGGCCTCCACCCCAAAGATGCGCCCGATGTCCAGAATTTCCCCATACACATCCTCGAAGGAGACCTGTCGCGGGCGCAGGTTGCGGTCCTCACAGGCCATGGGACTTACGTAAGGGGTGATGCCCAGCTTAAGTAGCTCAGCCCGCGACCCGGCGGCATCCTTGCCGAAGGCGCTGGCGTATGAGCCGTAGACGAAATCGGGCTGCGCCCCCAGAAGCACCTCCTTGGAGGGGTATTGCTTGGCCAGCACCGGCACCTTGGCGTAGGCGGCGGCGTACTCGGGCAGGATGGCGTCGTCGAGGTAGGCCGTGCCCACCATGCGGTCTTGCAGACCCAGGGCCAGCATGACCTCGGTGGCGGCCTGGTTCATGGTCACCGCCCGCTTCGGCGGGGCGCTCAGCTTAAGCTCGAGGCCGCAGTTCCTGAGGGTGACGGGGCTCTGGGCCAGGGCCAGCGAAGCCAGCCCGACCAGCCATGCAACCAAGAGTTTGTTCATGACTTGCTCCTTTCCAGCCGAATGCTGCCTTCCTTGGCAAACCGGCATATTTCCTTGCTCAAAAGCGGCTCGGGTAGGGGCAGCAACTGCCCAGCCTGCTTGCAGGCCGCGGCCCAGTCGGCCAGGGCCAGGTAGTCCTGGCTCTCCAGCCCCCCCAGCCAGCGGGCACCCGCCGGGCTCAGCAGACAGGCGTTGTTGGCCAGCTCGCAGGGGCCCATGCAGTCGCTGAAGCTAATGTGGCAAACCCGCCACAGGTAGTCCCGCTTCCAGCGCTCCAGAAGGGCTTGTTTGGGCACCGGGGCCTGTTCCTTCCCGCCACAAACCCCACCCGTGCAAAAGATGATCTGGCTGAGGGCCGGATGCTTGTAGGGCTGCCGCATGTTTTCACCTGCTAGTGCTCAATCCCCCGCTGGGCCGGTATGCCCGCATCGAAGGCGTGCTTGAGCTTGCGCACCTCGCTCACGGTGTCGGCTTGCTCGAGGATCTCCTGTGGCATGCCCCGCCCGGTGAGCACCACGTGCACCCCTGGGGGCTTCTGCCGCAGGGCCTCGAGCACCTCGGCCAGGGGCACCCAGCCGTAGCGCAGGGGGTAGCTGATCTCGTCCCAGACAACCAGGAAGTAGTCCGAGAAAAGCGCCGCACGGGCTTTCTGCCAGCCCTGGTAGGCCAGCGCTGCTGACTTTTCCAGATCCTTGGACTTCCAGCTAAACCCGTCGCCCAGGCCCTCAATCTCCACCCCCAGCTGCCCCAGGGCGCGGTGCTCGCCGAAGGCGGCCTGCTCGTGCTTCATGAACTGGAAGATGCGCGCCTTGTAGCCGCGCCCCACTGCCCTGAGCACCAGGCCCAAGGCCGCGGTGGTCTTGCCCTTGCCCTCCCCGGTGTAGACCAGCACCAGCCCCCGCCGGGGGCCGGAGGGCTTCTGATAGGGTTTCTCGCGCTTGGGTTCTTCCATGGCTACCCCCACTGGAGGCCCCGCCGGGCCCGCCAAAGCAAATAGAGGAAAAAGGGCCCGCCCAGCAGGGTGGTGATCACTCCCACCGGCAGCTCGGCGGGCCGCACCACCACCCGCGCAGCCCAGTCGGCCAGGGCCAGCAGCAAGGCCCCGCCCAGGGCTGAAGCGGGAAGCAAGTAGCGGTAGTCGCCCCCCACCAGCTGCCGCAGCGCATGAGGGGCTACAAAACCCACAAAGCCGATGATGCCGGCCTGCACCACCGACAAGGCGGTGAGCAGGGTGGAGAGCGCGACCAGCACCAGACGCAACACACCCAGGGGCAGGCCCAGGCTGCGGGCGGTTTCCTCGCCCAGCGAGAGCGCGTTCAGGGTTCGCGCCAGGCCCCACAAAAGCGGCAGGGCCAGCGCCAGCCCTGCTGCCAGCATCCCCACCCCCCGCCAGCCCATGAAGCTCAGGCTGCCCAGGGTGTAGCTGAAAACCTCGCGGATGCGGTCGGTGTCGAGGAGCAGGATCAGGGTGGAAAGCCCGGCCATCACGCTGCCCACCACCCCGGCCAGGATCAGGTGCTGGCTGCTGCTCACCCCCCCGGCCAGGGTCAGGGTGAGCACCACCGCCAGCAGGGCCCCCACAAAAGCCCCCAGGGCCGCAGTGGTGGGCAGGCTGGCGAAGAAGAGGCCGGCCCCGAACCCCGCGAGCACCCCGCTCAGGCTCAGGGTGAGGGTGAAGCCGAAGGAGGCCCCAGCGGCCACCCCCATCAGGTAGGGGTCGGCCAGGGGGTTGCGGAAGAGGCCCTGGTACGCAGCCCCCGAGAGGCCCAGCGCGGCCCCCACCAGCATGGCCCCCAGCACCCGGGGCAGGCGCAGCTCGGTGACGATGGGGTTTTCACGCTGGCCCAGGAGGGCCTGGAGCACCTCGCCCGGGGGTATGTGGATCGCGCCCTGGCCCACCCCCAGCACCAGCGCCAGGGCCAGCAGGGCCAGCAGCCCGGCAAAGGTGAGGGCCCGGCGGGCCAGGAGGCCGGGGTTGGGCCGTCGGGTGGCGGGCTCGAGCCGCCCCTGCATGGCCTACCTGAGCTCCGGGTGGAAGCAGCCGATGAGGAGCCTGAGGCCCTGGGCCACGCGGGGGCCGGGGCGCGAGAGCAGGTCGGTGGCCTCGCCGCTAAAGGCGCAGATGCGGTTCTGCTGCACCGCCGGGAGGGCGCTCCAGCCAGGCCGGTTGCGGATGGCTGCCACCTCGGGGTGGGTGGCCACGATCACCTGGGGCTTCTGCTGCACCACCAGCTCGGGGCTGATCTTGGGGAAGTTGCCCAGCTCGGCGGGGATGATGTTTCTGCCCCGGGCCTTCTCGATGAGGGTGCCGATGAAGGAGCCCGGCCCGGCGGTGTAGGGGGTGGGGTCAATCTCGTAGTAGACCGAGGGGCGCTCCTTGGCCTTGGCGGCGCGGCTTTCCAGGGCAAAGACCTCGGCCTGGATGCGGGCGATGAGCCGCTCGGCCTCGGCCCTCAGGCCCAGCAGCTCGCCGTAGGCCCGGGCCGTGCGGGCGATGTCGGCGAAGGTCTGGGGGCGGGTGATGTAGACCGGGATGCCGGCCCGCTCGAGGGTCTCCACGATGCGGGGCGAGTTCACAATCACCAGGTCGGGCTTGAGGGAGACGATCAGCTCGGGGTTGGGGTTGATGAGCCCCCCGGCCTTGGGCAGGCTTTTCACCCGCTCGGGCCAGTTGGAGAACTGGTCGGTGGCCACGATGCGCTTGCAGGCCTCCTCGGAGAGGCTGCAGATGGTCTCGGTGGCCGAGGGCAGCATCGTCACGATGCGCTGGGGCGGCTTTTGCAATGTGATGGTGCGCCCTTGGTCGTCGGTGAAGCTGCGGGGGAACTGGGCAAGGGACAGGCTCAGAACGAACGTCAGCAGGAAGGCAAGAACTCGTTTCATCTTTGGCTCCCTCAGCTCGAGCGTGGATTCGCTGGGCTACAGGCCCAAGAGAACGGGAACCCCGTACTCTCCCGTTTGGCGCGGGAGCCCTCCCTTGCGGCTCAGGAGGGCTTCTCGGCAGGTATTCGGGCTTGGGCTCAGGCTTCCCGAGCGCCTCACCGCTGCGCAACAGCGCCGGACTTGCACCGGACTTCCCCACATTAAGGCTGGACTACACGCCCAGCCACCGAGAGCGGCTCGAGCTGTGACCCCATATGGGGGTACCCAAAGCTAACCAGAAGCGCGGTTTTTCCGCAAGGGGCCAGGATGGGTGTTTGGCTAGTGTAATCCACCGGATGTACAGCAGTCGCATTCAAAAATAACAATATGCTGTAAAATGCCATTTTGATGCCAAATGTTATTAATAAAACGACCATATAACCCAAAATTGATTGACAGTTGGCAAATCGGCCTCTATACTTCCCGGCGTGGGAGGCAAGGCTTCCCAACTCCTGGGGCACAACCTTATGGAAACGCTCCTCAGCACCCCTACCCACTGCTGTTTCTGTGCCATGCAGTGTGCGATGCAGTTGCACGCCGACGGCACGGTCAAACCTCTGCCTCATCCCATCAACGAGGGCAAGCTTTGCGTGCTGGGCCTGACCTCGGGCGAGTTGCTGGGGCACACGGATCGCCTGAGAACCCCTCTGGTGCGCAAGGGTGGGCGGCTCGAGTCCACGAGTTGGGAAGAGGCGCTGGAGGTAGCCGTGCGGGGTTTCCAGCGCGTCGCCACCGAGCACGGCAGAAGCGCCAACGCGGTATACGGCGGGGCCAGCCTGAGCAACGAAAAAGCCTACCTGCTTGGCAAGTTCGCCCGGCTGGCCCTGGGAACGCCGCACGTGGACTACAACGGGCGCTACTGCATGTCGGCGGCGGCAGCAGCCCAGAACCGTGCGCTGGGGCTGGACCGGGGGCTCAACCGTCCCCTCGCCGACCTTCCCCAGTACGACGTGATCCTGCTGGTGGGCTCCAACGCCGCCGAGTGCCTGCCCATGCTGATGCCCCATCTCCAGCGGGCCAGGGAGGGCGGAACCCGTTTCATCGTGGTAGACCCCCGGCGCACCATCACTGCCAGCCTGGCCGCCCTGCACCTGGCCGTGCGCCCAGGCACCGACCTCGCGCTCGCCAACAGCCTGCTCTACTTGCTGGCCAAGGAGCAGCGGCTCAACCACAGCTTCATCGCCGAGCGCACCCGAGGGCTGGAGGAAGCCCTGAGCGCTGTGCAGGGGTGTACAGCGGCCTGGGCCGCGGAGGTCTGCGGGCTCATGCCTTACGAGGTCGAACAGACTGCCCTTCTCCTTGCCAGCGCCCGCAAAGCCCTTGTCCTCACTGGGCGCGGAGCCGACCAGAACTCCCGTGGTGTCGCCACCAGCCTGGCTTTCATCAACCTGGCGCTGGCGCTGGGGGCTGAGTTTGGCACCCTCACCGGCCAGGCCAACGGCCAGGGGGGACGCGAGATGGGCCAGAAAGCCGACCAGTTGCCGGGCTACCGGAATATCGAAGACCCCGCCGACCGCCAGGCCATCGCCCGGGTGTGGGGGGTTGAGCCCGAGCAGCTTCCTGGCAAGGGGTACTCGGCCTTCGAGATGCTGCAAGCCGTCGCTCGAGGGGAAATCCGGGGGCTGCTGGTGATGGGCTCGAATCCCATCCCCTCTTCCCCACACTCGGACTGGGTGCGCGAGGCCCTGGCGCACATGGAACACCTGGTGGTGATCGACTCCTTCCTCTCCGAGACCGCCCGCCACGCCAGGGTGGTGCTGCCCGGTGCGCTGTGGAGCGAGGAGGACGGCACCACGACCAACCTCGAGGGCCGGGTGGTGCTGCGCCGGGCGGTGCGCCTTCCCCCCACCGGAGCCAGGGGCGACCAGGAGATCCTCTGTGCCCTAGCCGCCGGGTTGGGGGCGAAGCAGCACTTCAGCTACGGCAGCCCCAAAGAGGTCTACAACGAGCTGCGCCGGGCCACGCAGGGGGCCAGGGCCGATTACAACGGCATTACCTGGGAGCGCCTGGAAGCCGGAGAGGAGCTGTTCTGGCCCTGCCCGTCCGAAGACCATCCCGGCACACCCCGGCCCTTCACCGAGCGCTTCGCCCACCCCGACGGGCGCGCCCGCTTCAGCCCCACCCCCTTCCGGCCCAGCGCCGAGGAGCCCACCGCTGGTTACCCGCTCTACCTCACCACCGGACGGGTGCTCTATCACTACCTGACCGGCAACCATACCCGCCGCCTGGGGCGCCTTCTCAAGAAGTACCCCGAGCCGCTGCTGGAGGTTCACCCCGAAACCGCCCAGCGTCTGGGGCTCGCCGAAGGCGATTGGGCCGAGGTCAGTAGCCGGCGCGCCAGCGCACGCTTCCGGGTCAAGCACAGCCCCAAGATTCGCCCCGACACCCTCTTCGTGCCCTTCCACTGGGACGGGCAGCAGGCCATCAACCGGCTGGTGAACCCGGCGCTCGACCCCATCTGCCGGATGCCCGAGTTCAAGGTGACCGCCGTGAGTCTAACCCCAGTCACCCAGGCCGAAACCATAGCGGTAACAGCCGATTAGGAGGTGCCCAGACATGTACTACCCCGTGATGCTGAACCTCCGAGACCGCCCCGTGCTGTTTGTGGGCGGGGGCTGGGAGACGGAGGCCAAGGTGCGGGGGCTGCTGGCGGTGGGGGCCAGGGTGACGCTGATCTCCCCCTACGAGCACCCTGGCCTCGAGCCCCTCGTCCAAGAGGGTCGGCTTTGCTGGCTGCGGCGGGGGTATCAGCGGGGCGACCTGGCGGGCTTCTCCCTGGTGATCTCGCACCCCACGGACAAATCGCTCAACGCCGAAGTGGCCCGAGAAGCCCGCGAGCGCGGCCTCTGGCTCAACGCGGTTGATGACCCCGCCCACTGCGACTTCATCCTGCCCGCGGTGCACCGCCAGGGGGATCTGACCATTGCCGTCTCCACCGGCGGGGCGGCCCCCGCCTTGGGGGTGCGCATCAAGCAGAAGCTGGCCGGGGAGTACGGCCCCGAGTACGCCGAATATCTGCGGCTGCTGCGCTCGTTCCGCTCCATTGTCGCGGCGACGTTCCCTGAGGATTTCGAGGCCCGCAAGGCCGCCTGGTACCGCATGGTGGATTCGGCTGCGCTCGAGCTGCTGCGCACCGGCGAGCTGGAGGCGGCGCGCGAGACCCTATGGCAAGCCCTGCGGGGTCACGAAATCGGTGCTCCACAGGCGAAGGAGGTGGTTTGGTGAGGGGCAAGGTCTACCTGGTAGGGGCGGGGCCCGGCGACCCCGAACTGCTCACGCTCAGGGCCATGCGGGTGTTGCAGGAGGCCGAGGTGGTGCTCTACGACCGGCTGGTTGCTCCGGCAGTGTTGGAGCTGGCCAACCCGCTGGCACAGAGGGTCTATGCGGGCAAGGAACTGGGCCAGCAAGAGTGCGTGCAGAGCGAGATCTTCCGGCAACTGCTCTTTCATGCCAGGGCCGGGCGCAAGGTGGTGCGGCTGAAGGGGGGCGACCCCATGGTCTATGGCCGCGGGGGAGAGGAGTGGGCCTTCCTGGCTGGCGAGGGGGTCGAGGTGGAGGTGGTGCCCGGCGTCAGCTCGGCCCTGGCCCTGCCCGGCCTGGCCGGCATTCCCCTGACCTTGCGCGGGGTGGCGGGCGGCTTTTCGGTGCTCTCGGGGCATGCCCAGGGGGGAAGCTTGCCCGAGCTTGCCCCTTACGCCCGCAGCGACACCCTGGTGATCCTCATGGGGGTGAAGGAGCGCGTGCGCATCGCACGGGAACTGCTGCGGCTCGGACGCTCTCCCCAGGAGCCCATCGCCTTCATCGAGAAGGGCTCCACCCCCCAGGAGCGGGTGGTGGTGGCCACGCTGGGGCAGGTGGCCGCAGGTGAGCTCGAGGTGCAATCCCCCGCGGTGTGGATCATCGGGCAGGTCGTGCGGCTGAGGGAGCGGCTCCATCCAGCAAGCGTTCTCCAGGAGGCCCAGCTCAAAACCCTGAGCATCGCCGAAACGGTGCGCTAGCGAGGTAGGGAATATGGCAAAGCGAATCGTAGTGGTGGGCAACGGCATGGTAGGGCACAAGTTCCTGGAGGCCCTGAGGGCTCGAACCCAGGATTACGACCTCACGGTGATCGCCGAGGAGCCCCGCCTGGCTTACGACCGGGTGCGTCTGAGCGAGTTCTTCAACGAACCTCGCCCCAACCTCTCGCTGGGGACGTACGAGCAGTACGCCGGGTGGGGCGTTCGCATCGTCAACGCCAGGGCCAGCGCGATTGACCGCGAGCAAAGGATCGTTCGGACTGCCCACCAGGAGATCCCCTACGACACGCTGGTGCTGGCCACGGGTTCCTACCCCTTCGTGCCGCCCATCGAGGGGCGCGACCTCGAGGGCTGCTTCACCTACCGCACCCTCGAGGATCTCACCCGCATCGAGGCCTGGGCCCAGCACAGCCGGAAGGGCGTGGTGATCGGGGGCGGCCTGCTGGGCTTGGAGGCTGCCGGGGCGCTCTTGAAGCTGGGCTTGGAGACCCACGTGGTGGAGTTCGCCCCCCGCCTGATGCCCGTGCAGCTCGACGAGCTGGGGGGCAGGCTGCTGAAGCAGAAGCTCGAGGCCATGGGGATCGGGGTGCACGTCTCCAAGTCCACCCAGCGGATTGAGGCCAGGGGCGGGCGCGTCGCGGCGCTGCACTTCACCGACGGGAGCAGCCTCGAGGCCGACCTGGTGGTCTTCTCGGCGGGGATTCGCCCCCGCGACGAGCTGGCGCGCCAAAGCGGCCTGGAGGTGGGCGAGCGTGGCGGCATCGTCATCGACGAGCACTGCCGCACCTCCGACCCCCACATCTACGCGATTGGGGAGTGCGCGCTCTACCGGGGCCGCATCTACGGGCTGGTGGCCCCCGGCTACGAGATGGCCCGCGTCCTGGCTGAGCACCTCACGGGCGGCGAGCGGGCCTTCAGCGGCGCGGACCTGTCCACCAAGCTCAAGCTGCTGGGCGTGGAGGTGGGCAGCTTCGGCGATGCCTTCGCCCAGACCCCGGGCGCACGGGAGATGCTCTACAGCGACTTCGGCAAGGGCGTCTACAAGAAGCTGGTGCTCAGCGAGGACGGCAGGCGGCTTCTGGGCGGCATCCTGGTGGGCGACACCGCCGACTACGCCAACCTGCACGGCCTGGCCACAAACGCGGTGGAGCTGGACAACCCCGAGCACCTGCTCATTCCCCCTGCCCAGGGGGGCCCGGCCAGGGCCGGCCTGCCCCTGACGGCGCGGGTGTGTTCGTGCGAGAACGTGACCAAAGGGGCCCTCTGCCAGGCGATCCGCTCGGGCTGCCGCGATATTGCCTCGCTGAAGAAGGCCACCCGTGCCGGCACCGGCTGCGGCGGCTGCGTGGCCATGATGGGCGACGTCCTCAAGGAGGAGCTGCTGCGGCTGGGCGAAAAGGTCAGCGAGCACCTCTGCGAGCACTTCCCCTACAGCCGCCGCGAACTCTTCGACATCGTGCGGGTCAGGGGCTACAAGACCTTCGACGCGCTTTTGCGGGACTATGGCCGAGGGTATGGCTGCGAGGTCTGCAAGCCGGCGGTGGCCTCGATCCTGGCTTCGCTCTACAACGAGTACGTGCTCGAGGACGCCCACGCGCCCTTGCAGGACACCAACGACCGCTTCCTGGCCAACATGCAGCGCGACGGCACCTACTCGGTGGTGCCCCGCATCCCCGGCGGGGAGATCACCCCGGAGAAGCTCATCGCCATTGGCCAGGTGGCGAAGAAGTACGGGCTTTACACCAAGATCACCGGCGGGCAGCGGATTGACCTTTTCGGCGCACGGCTGGAGCAGCTCCCGCACATCTGGGCCGACCTCATCGCCGCTGGTTTCGAGTCGGGCCACGCCTACGGCAAGGCCCTGCGCACCGTCAAGAGCTGCGTGGGCGACACCTGGTGCCGCTACGGGGTGCAGGACTCGGTGGGGCTGGCCATCCGCCTGGAGAACCGCTACAAGGGCCTCAGGGCCCCCCACAAGATCAAGATGGCGGTCTCGGGCTGCACCCGCGAGTGCGCCGAAGCCCAGGGCAAGGACGTGGGGGTGATCGCCACCGAGCGGGGCTGGAACCTCTACGTTTGCGGCAACGGCGGCATGAAGCCCCGCCACGCCGACCTGCTGGCCGCCGACCTCGACGAGGAGACCCTGGTGCGCTATATCGACCGCTTCCTCATGTTCTACATCCGCACCGCCGACCGGCTCCAGCGTACGAGCGTGTGGCTGGAGAAGCTGGAGGGCGGCCTCGAGTACCTGCGCGAGGTGATCGTGGAGGACAAGCTGGGCCTCGGGGCGGAGCTCGAGGCCCAGATGGCCCACCACATCCAGACCTACCGCTGCGAGTGGAAGGCCACGCTGGAGAACCCCGACAAGCTCAAGCACTTCCGCCACTTCGTCAATTCCGACGCCCCCGACGACAACATCGTGATGGTCGAGCAGCGCGGCCAGCACCGCCCAGCCTACGACTTCGAGCGCAACACCCTGCCGCTGCCGCTGGCCATGGGGGTGGAGCCGTGAGCTGGGTGCGGGTTTGCCGACTGGAGGACATCCTGCCGGGCAGCGGGGTCTGCGCGTTGGTCGAGGGAAAGCAGGTGGCCGTCTTCCGTGTGGGCGAACGGCTGTTCGCCCTCGCCAACTTCGACCCCTTCACCCGCGCCAACGTGCTCAGCCGGGGCCTGGTGGGCAGCAAGGGGGAGCGCCTGTACGTGGCCTCGCCACTCTTGAAGCACCGCTTCGACCTCGAGAGCGGCGAATGTCTCGACGACCCCAGCATTCGCCTGCCGGTATACGCGGTGAAGCTGGAGGCGGGGGAGGTCTGGGTGGGCGTTCCTGTCGGGGAAAAGGTGGGTACGTGAAGCTCCTCGGGATGCGCATTGCTCTGTGCGGCCCCCGACGGGCCGAGGATCTGGCCCTGATCCTGCAAAAGCAGGGGGCGGTTCCCCTCTTTCGTCCCACCGTGCAGACCGTGCGGGTCGAGCCCCACGTGCTCGAGGCCCAGCTCCGCAAGTTCGCCCAGCAGGGCGCGGACTGGGCGATCTTCACCACCGGGGTGGGGTTGGAGGAGCTGCTCAAGCAGGCCGAAGCCCTGGGGCTGTGGGAAGGGGTGTATGCCCAGCTAAAGCGCTGCAAGATCGCCCTGCGCGGCTACAAGGCCGAGCGGGCCCTCAAACGGCATGGCCTCGAGGCCCTTGTGGAGGACGAAGACGGCACCGTGGAGGGGCTGATCGAAGCCCTTCAGGCTCATTCCTTCGCGGGCCAGCGGGTCTTCCTCCAGCTCTACGGCCAACCCGCGCCCCGGCTCGTGCGCTTCCTCCGCGAGCAGGGGGCAGAGCTCGAGGAACTCCTGCCCTACCGTCACGTCTGCGCCCCCGAAGCCGATCTCACACGGCTGCTGGAGGAAATCCTCTCCCGGCAGCTCGACGCGGTGGTCTTCACCAGCGTGCCCCAGGTGGAGTACCTGCTCGAGCACGCCCGCAAGCGGGAAAGGTTGGAAGTTCTCAAGGAGGCCTTCGAAGAAGTCTGGGCCCTGGCCATCGGGCGGGTGACCGCCAAGCCTCTGCAAGACGCAGGAATGCGGGTGTGGCACCCCCAGACCGAGCGCATCGGGGCCCTGGTGACGGAGTTCGCCGCCCTGCAGAACCAAGCAGCGGCGTGGAGCTAGGAGAACTATGAAAAAGATCGATCGCAGAGAAGTACTCAAGAAAGGTCTTGCACTGGGTATGGCCACCACCGGGCTTATGCGCGGGCGGGCCCAGCCCAAAAAGCTCAGGGTCGGCTTCATCGCCCTCACCGACTGCGCCCCTGCGGTGATGGCGCAGGAGCTGGGGCTGTTCAAGCAGTACGGCCTGGAGGTCGAAGTTGTCAAGGAGGCGAGCTGGGCTACCACCCGCGACCACCTGCTCAGCGGCGAGATCACCGCTGCCCACTGCCTCTTCGGCCTGCCTTTTTCGGTCTATACCGGTATTGGCGGGCCAGCGGGGCGGGTTTTACCCATCGCCATGGTCTTCAACAACAACGGTCAGGCCATCACCCTCTCCAGCCAGGACTTCGGCGGCAAGGTGGGCTTCAAGGACCTCGAGGGCGCCGGGAAGGCCATTCTGGCCAAGAAGAAGGAGGGCAAACCCCTCACCTTCGCCATGACCTTCCCCGGCGGCACCCACGACCTGTGGCTGCGCTACTGGCTGGGAGCCTGCGGCGTGAACCCGGCGAGCGACGTGCGGGTCATCGTCATCCCCCCGCCTCAGATGGTCGCCAACATGAGCGTGGGCAACATGGACGGTTACTGCGTGGGCGAGCCCTGGAACGGCGTGGCGGTCAAGCAGGGCATCGGCTTCACCACCGTCGCCACCCAGGACATCTGGAAGCACCACCCCGAAAAGGCCCTGGTTTTCAACAACGAGTTCTTCCGGGCCAACCCCGAGGAGTCAAAAGCCCTCACCAAAGCCATCCTCGAGGCCTGCAGGTGGCTGGACAACGTGGCCAACCGCCGCACCGCCGCCCGGGTGATCGGGCAGCGGCAGTACGTCAACGCCGATCCCGACGTGATCGACGCCCGCCTGCAAGGGGTCTACGAACTCGGCGGCGGCCTGGGCCGGCGCAACTACACCGACGACTACATGCTCTTTCACCGCGGCGGCCAGACCAACTTCCCCCGCAAGTCCCATGCCATATGGTTTTTAGCCCAGTACCGCCGCTGGGGCATGCTCAAGGAAAAACCTGACTACGAGAAGGTCGCCGAGACCATCCTGGCCCAGGATTTCTACGCTTCCGTAGCCAAGGAGCTCAAGATCCCCCTCCCCAAGGACGACATGCAGCCCCTGAGCGGCTTCATCGACGGGATCACCTTTGACCCCAAAGACCCCGAGGGCTCAATCAAGAGGTACAAGGTGCGGGAGCTGTGAAAACCGCGAAACTTCTCGACAAGCTCGCTGTGGAGCCAGGAAGGAAGGAGGTTTGTTCGTGGAGCGTATTGTTAGGAAACCCGCCTCTCGGGGGCTTGCCGTCCCCAAGCCCCTGCTCACGGGGCTCAACGCCCTGACGGGCTTTTTCGTCTTGCTGCTGGCGTGGCATGTTCTCTCTCACACCGTGGCTCCCAAAGTACCTGAACCCTCCAAGACCCTTGGCATCTTCTGGCAGATGTTCATCAACCCCTTCTACGACAACGGGCCCAACGACAAGGGCATCGGCTTGCAGTTGTGGCTCTCGCTCGAGCGCGTCTTCGTGGGCTTTGGCTTGGGGGCTTTGATCGCCGTGCCGCTTGGCATCTTGATCGGAGCCTCGGAGGGGTTGCGGGCGATGCTCAACCCGGTGATCCAGATGCTGCGCCCGGTGTCACCGCTGGCCTGGTTCCCGGTGGGCCTGGCCGCCTTTCAAGCCTCGGAGCAAGCGGCCATCTTCGTCATCGCCATCTGCTCGCTGTGGCCCACCCTGATTAACACCGCGCTGGGCGTGGGCTCGATCCCGCAGGACTACCGCAACGTGGCCAGGGTCTACGCCTTCTCGCCCTGGACCTACCTCACCTGCGTGGTGCTGCCCCACAGCCTGCTCTACGTCCTCACCGGCTTCCGGCTGGGCATGGGCATCGCCTGGATGGTGATCGTGGCTGCTGAGATGCTCGCCGGTGGCACCGGCGTGGGCTTCTTCGTGTGGGACAGCTACAACTCAGGCCAGCTCGAGTACGTCATGGCGAGCATCCTCTTCATCGGGCTGGTGGGCTGGGCGCTGGACAGCGCGCTGGGGTGGTTGGTCAGGCGCTTCAGTCACGGCTAAGGCCTTACACTCGGCAGGAGCACTTATGGCATTCTTGCAGATCTCGAGCGTCCACAAGCGTTTTGGCAGTTATGCCGCGCTGGAAAACGTCAACCTGAGTGTTCAGCAAGGCGAGGTGATCGCCCTCATCGGCCATTCGGGCTGTGGAAAGTCCACCCTGCTGTCCATGATCGCCGGGCTTAGCCAGCCCACCCAGGGGGAAATCCTGCTCGAGGGCCGACCCCTGAAAGGCCCCGGCCCCGAACGGGGGGTGGTGTTTCAGAACTACTCGCTCTTGCCCTGGCTTTCGGTCTACCAAAACGTCAAGGTGGCGGTGGCCTCGGTGCACCGGGAGCGAACCGACGACGAGAAGGCCCGCATCACCGAGAAGTTTCTCCAGATCGTGGGGCTGTGGGCGCACCGACACAAAAAGCCGGGTGAGATCTCCGGCGGCATGAAGCAGCGTACCGCGCTGGCCCGCGCGCTTGCGACCAACCCCAAGCTCCTGCTGCTTGACGAGCCCTTCGGCGCGCTCGACGCCCTGACCCGCGCCAACTTGCAGGACGAGTTGTTGCGGGTGTGGGACTCGACGCTCGAGGACAGCTTCCTTAGGGCCATCTGGGGCGGCGAGCGAAAGACCATCCTCCTGGTCACGCACGACATCGAGGAGGCCATCTACCTCTGTGACCGCATCGCCGTGATGAGCAACGGCCCCGCCGCCAGCATCGGCAAGGTGGTGGAGGTGCCGCTGCCACGCCCCCGCGACCGGCGGCAGATGCTCGAGAGCCGCGCCTACGTGGAGATCAAGGAGGAACTGCTGCACCTGCTGACCGTGGTCTACGCCAAAAAAGCCGCCTGATGCGCGGCCACTGTTCTGTTCAGAACCCGGCTTTCCCCTCCTCGAATGGCGCATCATATGGGAAGAGCGCTCTAGCAGACACATCCCGAGGTGCAGCAGCGAGCCAGATTCTCGGCCCACATGCCCTGTTCCCGATAAGGCTCCAGGGGACTTGAGTCCACCCCCAGCCGCTTGGCGATGGCGCTGGCCACAACCGGGAAGCGGCTGCGGAACTTGTAGACGAAACAGAAAGCCGTGGATCGGTGGTTGACCTTTGGCCCCACCAGGAAAAGCCCAGGGGCCAGCGTGGACTCGTCGGATTCCTCGCGCAGGATGGGACTGGCCCCATTCCACTCAAACAGGTGCTGCACCGGCTCGAAGCCACCCCCAAACCCGGTGGCCAGTATGGGGATGGTGGGGGCGAGGAGGTGCCCCCGCGGTAGGACAAGCCGGTAATGGCCGTTCTGGGCCCGAAGCTGCCGAACCCTGGCCCTTCGCAGCTCGAGCCGCCCGGTCGCCTGCGCCTGCCAGAGACGTTCGCGCGTGTAAGGAGAGACATCCTGGCTGGGTTCCCCGGTCTGCTTTTCCCAGGGGGCTGCCGGGTCGAGCACCACCACCCGCTTGCCCAGCCGGGTCAGATGATAAGCGGCGTCCAGGCCCGACTCGTAACCACCTATGACCACAAACTCCTCTCCTTCCAGCGCAGTCCAGCGTCGAATCTGCCCGTAGTGGAGGCCCAGCTCGGATCCAGGAAAAAGGGCCTGGGGGAACTGGAACTCCCCGGTCGCCCAGACTACGAAGCGGGCCTCGAGCAGGCCACGGCGGGTCTCCACCCGGAAACCTTCGGGTCGGGCTTCCACGTGGGTGACCTCCGTCCCGTTCTCCACCCGGAGTTTGTAGTGCTCCACCAGTGCCTCGAGGTAGCGGGCGTAGTCTAGACCGCTGGGGTGCTCTTTGCCCAGGGTGAAGGCTGGGGAGGTCTCGGGGTTGAGCGCGTTGAGGTCGGGGAGGCCAAAGGCATTGGCGGTAAAGCTCGGGGTAATGAAGCGGGTCTCCCTGGGCCAGTGGCGGAAGGAGGCCCCGATGCCGTAGCGCTCTACGATTAGAAACTTCAGCCCCAGCCGGTGCAGGGCCAGGGCCACGCCGACCCCGGCGGCCCCGGCCCCAACGATTAGGATGTCCACCTTCTCACTCAAAAACCACCTCCAGGGCTCGGGATGGGAAGGAGGCGGGGGCAACACCCGCTCGGATCCTGCAGGCCAAAGTTTCCCACTGCACCTCTTTAGACCCCTTTAGAGCGGCTGCACCCGGTTGTCATGTTCATCCAGGCTGGAAGATGAGCGCTTGCAGGTGAGGGGTTTTAGTGGCGTGCTCCCGCTACCCAGAGCCAGGCCAGGCTGGCCGGGGTGCCTCCTACCTGAAAGCGCCGCTTGACCTGTAGAGGCTTCAGGGCCACCTCGAGCACCTCGCCGCTATTAGAGAGGCTCACGAAGGCCAGCCCCTCTCCCAACGCCAACCCGGGCCGCACTGCACCCTCGCCGCCGGGGGCGATGGCTTCAGAGACTTTCAGGCTGGCCAGCACCTTGCCCGTGGGGGCCTCGAGGGTGTGTAGATGGCCGTCGCTGGTCAGCACCAGCAGCAGCCCCTCGCGGTCAAAGTCGAAGCGCACCGGGCTGGCGGGCAGCGGAATGGGTCGGATGGCGGTATCCACCCGGGCCAGTCCCTGGCCAAAGTTGCCGATGAAAAAGGGATGCTTCGGGTAAGCGACCAGGGTGCCTACCCGCACGCGCTCCGGGGTACCGGGGGGGTTGGCCAGCTTTCGGGCGGTAAAGCCCCTGCCCTGCTGTTCCAGCAAGAGCACCCCGTCAGCGCATCCATAGGCCACGCTGCCACCCCGCACCGCCTGGCCGTGGAGCCTGGGGCAGCCGGCGAACTCGGTGACCTTGCGCCCACCATGGGTGTAGAGCTCCACCACGCCCCGGTTCAGGCTCCCGGCCAGCACCACCCCAGGCAGGGCCACCGGGGCTCCGTGGTCGGGTGAACCGGTGGCAATCTGCTTGAAGTCGGGCGACAGGCCCAGCCTGCGGGCGTCAAACAGCGCAATGCTGCCGTTCCCATCGTTGTAGATGGCCACCAGGTCGCCAAAGCCCTTGAGGTGGGTGGGCTTGGGGCCGGTGTGGACGGTGGCCCAGATGTAGGGGTTTTTCACCACCAGGTCTTGGTGATCCCCATGTTCCTCCAGCCCCAGGCCGCCGTAAACGATGCTGACCTGGTTTTGCTCGCGGTGAACGGCAAAGGCGTACTGGCCGCCCGGGGCGGTGTAGACGCTGGCCGGGCCCGGCACGGTGAACCGCCCCACCAACTCGCCCTTTTCCAGGTCGAGCACCTGCAAGAGTCCAGTTCGTCCATCGGCCACCACCAGGCGGCCCGGATGGCTTCCCTCACCACCTGAGGCCGTGGGGGCCAAGACCGCCAGTGCTGCAACCATTGCCGTCCATGGAAACATTCGCAGAACCTCCATACAGATATTGATAACGCATTATCAATAAAGAGACAAGACCCTGCGCCGAGAATGAAGCCGGTCGGGCGAGCAATCCGAAGTCCCCAGTGTCCCCAAGCCCCCGGATGAGGGTGCCGGTCACCGGAGGGTGGGCCGTAGCAGCCCGGATGATATCCATAGAGCCTGCTAGGAAGCCGAACCCAAGCCATCAAGGACTTTCGGTAAATACAGAACCGAGAAGACCAGCCCGAGAAACCCCTAAGGGTTTCAGCTGAACGCCCGTAGTTACGGGTCTGTCGGCCAAAACGAGGCATCCATGCTCTGTTGCAAAGTTCCCTTGATGTGGCAGGCCAACCAACGGTAGGCGTTGCAAACCAGCGCCTTGACCCGGCACGCGCCAATCCGCAGGCGGGGTTTGCGCCAACGAACCTCCTCACCGAGCTTGCGTTTGAGGACAGATATCACCGTTTCGCTCTCCCAGAGTTGCCCGAGAAGAGCGTCGAGCCTTGCCTGAGAGACCCACACGGCCCGCGCCATGAGCACGGCTGCCGTCAGAGCCCCTCTTCGCCGAAGCGGCGAACTCAGGTCAGGGAACCCTACCCCTCGTCCATCAAACCCCTTCACTTAGCTCCGAAGGGGTTGACCCGCCTGGTCTGAAAGCGGGCGCTGGCCTGTGTGGGGCGAAACCTGGTACTACCTCCTCCACCACCCCTAAGCGCTGTAACCACCGGTTAATCCCATCCTGGTGACTTGTACCGAAGCGCTGATCCATCCGGCTGAAGGGGCTGGGGAGGGTGGGTTGTGGCTGGGCCGCCTATCTCGCTCTTCACAGACGTGGCCGCCCACGAAAACGAGAATGCGTCTGGGCCGAGACGCATGTTTTCGAGTTTCCAGGCAGCCACTGTTCTGTTCAGAACCAGGCTCTCTCCAACTCGAATGGCGCATAATATGGGAAGAGCGATCTAACCTGGCCTGCAGGGTATCTTGGGGAGCGTTTACGACTAATTTAGGTTCATTGCACAAGCCCTGCAGCAGAGCATGCACACAACCCGATATCCGTTTGCGCTTCCCAGGGTGTTCTCTCCAGCACCGTGCTGGCAAAGGCCCAGCGTGAAGGCAGCGCGACTCAGGGCTCGAGCAGTTCCACCTGAGGAAACACTGCCCTGTACACAGTGGCGTCGAAGGTCAGCACGGCCAGATGGTGGTGCTCGGCATGGGCTGCAATAAGGAAGTCGGCCAGGATGCGGCGCGGCAGTTGCCCCGCCCTTCGCAGGCGGGCGTAGCGGCCCAGGGCTTCCCCGGCCCGCTCCCAAAGGGCCTCGGGCATCTCCCAGGCCACCCGTATGCCCGTGGATCTCAGAAAGGGTTTGATCTGGCCTTCCCAGAATTCCGAGGCCCGTAGCTCGGCATACACCGGGGGGCTGATCAGCAGCAAGCCTCGCCCGGCGGCCTGCAGGATGGCCCGCTGAGCCCTGGCCTGCTGCATGTCGCTGTTGTCGAGCGCGGACAGAACGACGTTGGTATCCAGGCTGATCATGGCTCGGGCCAGTCGTCCCAGCCGCGCTGGGATCGGACGTGCCGAGCTGCGTCGCCCCCGGTTTCGCTGCTCAGGTCGGCGCTGTAGGCCCT
>NZ_JANWVH010000027.1 GCF_025056915.1 Meiothermus sp.
GGGGCCCAGCTGGGCCTTGATGTTGCCATCCTGGAAACGCACCATCGAGTGCACATAGGACTGGGGGTGAATCTGCACCCTGACTTTCTCAATGGGAACCTTGAAAAGCTGCACCGCCTCGAGCACCTCCAGGCCCTTGTTGAATAGGGTCGAGGAGTCAATGGTCACCTTGGGCCCCATCTTCCAGCGGGGGTGGTTGAGGGCCATCTGGGGGGTGACTTTGGAGAGGTCGGCAGGCTCGTGCAAAAAGGGCCCCCCGGAAGCGGTCAGGATGAGTTCGGCCACATCCCCGAAGGGCTCGCCCACCAGGCTCTGGAAAAGCGCGGAGTGCTCGGAGTCCACCGGGATAATCTCGGCCCCGCTTTGCTCGGCTTCCTGCCAGAGCAAAGGCCCCGCGGCCACCATGCTCTCCTTGTTGGCCAGGGCCAGTCGGCGGCCCTGCTGCACCGCCGCGCGCACCCCTGGCAGGCCGGCCAGCCCCGGAATGGCCCCCACCACCACGTCGGCGGGCCAGGCCGCCACCTCGAGGGCATCGGCCAGGCGCAAGCCCGGAAAGCGGGCGCGCAGCTCAGGCCACAGGGCCTGGTCGGCAGCCACCACCTCCGGCCTGAACTCAGCAATCTGCTGGGCCAGACGCTCCAGGTTGGTTCCCGCCACCAGCCCCACCACCCGGTAGCCCCGCCAGCGGCAGACGTCCAGGGTCTGGGTGCCAATGGAGCCGGTCGAGCCCAGCACCACAATGCGTTTGGGGGTATCGCTCATGTTCTTGTTAGTGTAACGCCTCGAAGCGGGAGGTCTGTAACCCGTCCTGCAGGATGCCTTCACATAAAGATGGTGAGCAGATAGTAGGTGAGCGGCACCGTAAAGAGATGCGAATCCAGCCGATCCAGCAGGCCCCCGTGCCCGGGGAGGAAGTAGCCAGAGTCCTTGACGCCGCAGAAGCGCTTGAGCATGGACTCGGTCAGGTCGCCGAGCTGGGCCGCAAACGAGAGCACCAGGTTGACCACAAACAGTTCTACAGGCCGAAAAAGCGCGAAGGGGCTTTCGGGGTAGGCCGAGCGCACAATGGTAGTGAACAAAAACAGCAGCAAAAAGCTCGTGGCAATCCCACCGATGGAGCCCTCCACGGTTTTGCCGGGGCTGATGGTGGGGGCCAGCTTGCGACGACCTAGATAGCGGCCCACAAAGTAGCCGCCGATGTCGTTGGCGAAACTGCTGATGAGGGGCAGGGCCAGAATCCAGAGGCCCACCGTGCCGTCCGGGGAATGGCGCAGCAGCAGAAAGAACCCCAGCGTCCAGGGCAGGTACAAGAAGGCCATCAGGCTGTAGGCGAACCGCTGGATGTTGGCGCCCACAATGAGTTCGGAGCTAAAGGCGCCGATAAGCACCAGCCCCAGGGCAATTTCCCGCCAGGGCACCCCTGGGTAGATGTCGTGGAGCTGGGGCAGGCTGAAGAGGAGCATGACCAGCCCCCCGCCAATCAGGAAGGCCATGTTGAGCTCGATGCCCCTGTTGCGGAGCATGTAGCGCAGCTCGAGCGAACCCAGCACCAGGATAAAGACCAGGGCCAGGAACATGAGAATACGTCCCTCCCACAGCACCAGGAAAAGCACCACCACGCCCACCAGGGACGAGATCACACGGGTGGGCAAGGAGGCGTCGGGTCGGGGTTCGGGCGGCACCACTGGAATCTGTTGGGGGGCGGTTCTTATTGTTTCGGAGGGGCAGGGTAAACGAAACCCGCCCCCAAGGTGGGCGCACAAAATGTGGTTGGGGGCCAAAAACCAGGGGGGTATTGCCAGGTGGCAGGCTTGCAGCCCGGCCCGACGGTGTGCCTCAGAACCCTGGCCCTGCGATGGGCTCGTTGCACGGTACGCTAGCCCCCCAGAATTTCCTGCTCCTTTTTATGCAGGACTTCGTCTATCTTGTGCACGAACTCATCGGTAATCTTTTGGATTTCCGCCTCGGCGCGCTTGATGTCGTCCTCGGAGAGGTGCTTTTCCTTCTCCAGCTTTTTGGCTTTGTCGAGCGCTTCGCGCCGGGCATTCCGCACGGCAATTTTGGCTTCCTCGGCGTAGTGCTTGACCGACTTGACCAGATCGCGGCGGCGCTCCTCGGTCAGGGGCGGGATATTGATGTAGAGCGCATCGCCCTTGTTGGTGGGATTGAGGCCAAGGTCGGAGTCGCGGATGGCCTTTTCGATTTCCTTCAGCATGCTCGGATCCCACGACTGCACCACCAGGGTGCGCGGGTCGGGCGAGGAGACGGTGCCCACCTGGTGGAGGGGCATGGCCGAGCCGTAGTATTCGACCTTGATGTTGTTCAAAATGGCGGGATTGGCCCGGCCAGTTCGCAGGGTGGCGAGGTGGTGCTCGAGGGCTTCCAGCGATTTCTGCATGTGGCTTTTGGTTTCGGCGTAGAGGTCTTTGAGCATGATGGCCTCCTTAATCCTGGATAGCTTACCCCTAAATGGCATCGGGGTTGCAGGGTTAGAAGCCTATGGTTTTTGGGAATTGCCTTACCGTGTTAGCTGTGCACCAGGGTGCCCACCCGCTCCCCTTTGATGATTCGCTCCAGATTGCCCGCTGTGAACATATCGAAAACCACGATGGGCATATTTTGCTCCTGGCACAGGGCCATGGCGGTCGCATCCATGACCTGCAAGCCTTCGACCAGCGCCTGGTGGTAGGTCAGGTCGTCGTACTTGCGGGCCTCGGGGTTCTTGCGAGGGTCGTCGTTGTAGACCCCATCCACCTTGTTTTTGGCCATCAATACGGCATCCACGTTCATCTCCAGGCCCCTGAGCGCGGCAGCGGTATCGGTGGTTACGTAGGGGTTCCCGGTGCCGCCGCCAAATATCACCACCCGGCCTTTCTCCAGGTGCCGTATGGCCCGGCGGCGGATGTAGGGCTCGGCGACTTGCTGGATGGTCAGGGCGGTCTGGACGCGGGTGGGCACACCGATGAACTCGAGCGCATCCTGCAGGGCCAGGGCATTCATGATGGTGGCCAGCATCCCGATGTAGTCGGCGCTGGCCCGATCCATGCCCACGCCCTGGCGGGCCCCCCGCCAGAAGTTGCCTCCGCCCACCACAATGGCAACCTGTACGCCTAGCTGGTGGGCCTTGGCGACCTCCTGGGCCAGGGCCTTGGTGGCCTCGGGCTGGATGCCAAAACCATTTCCGCTCATGAATTCACCCGAAAGTTTCAGCAGCACCCGTTTGTACTTCATCACGCCCCCCACGATTTTGAATGCAAGTCGCCCTCGACCCGGCTCTGGGCCAAGCGGCGGATTGTCTCGGAAAAAGCCTTGTCCGAAGCCAAAGAAAAGGGCCGAAAGCCTTGCGACTCTCGACCCCGGGCAGTCATGGCCTAGGCCCCCACTTCAAAGCGGCTGAAGCGCTTGACCTGGATGTTCTCGCCGATTTTGGCAATGGCGGCCTTGATAAGCTCCCCAACCTTAATTTTCTCGTCTTTGACGAAAGGCTGCTCCAGCAAGACCATCTCTTCGTAGAACTTCTTTATGCGGCCTTCGGCAGCCTTCTCGGCGATATTCTGCGGTTTTCCTTCGTTGAGGAGTTGCTGAATGTAGATGGCTTTTTCCTTCTCGAGGTCCTCCGGCGAAACCTCTTCGATGCTGATGTAGCGGGGGTTGGCCATGGCAATGTGCATGGCGATGTCTTTGGCCAGACGCTGGAACTCCTCGTTGCGGGCCACAAAGTCGGTCTCGGAATTAAGCTCGACCATCACCCCAACCCGCTGGTTGTGGTGGATGTACGCCCCAATGATGCCCTCGCGGGCCTCGCGGTCGGCTTTTTTGGCGGCCTTGAGGGCGCCCCGTTCGCGCAGCAGGGTGGTGGCTTTTTCCATGTCCCAGCCTGCGTCTTCCAGGGCCTTCTTGACGTCGCTCATGCCGGCACCGGTCTGTTCGCGGAGTTTCTTGATTTGTTCGATTTGAGACATTGGTTTCACCTCTGGAGGGTACCGGGCCCCTGGGTGGGTACCCTGTACCGGACATGGTTAGGCTTCGGCTGCTTCGGTGGCGGCGGCCCCTTCGGCGCTGGGGGGAGGAATTTCGCGCCCACCGCCACGGGCCTCCACAATCAGGTCGGTCATGCGGCTCACGATGAGCTGGATGGAGCGGATGGCGTCGTCGTTGCCGGGCACGATGTAGTCGCACACGTCGGGGTCGGAGTCGGTGTCGGCCAGTGCAATTACCGGAATGCCGAGCTTGCGGGCCTCCTTGACCGCAATGGCTTCCTTGGTCGGGTCAACCACAAAGATGGCATCGGGCAGACGGCGCAGCTTGCGGAAGCCGCCCAGGTTCTTTTGCAGGCGCTCGAGCTCGTGTTGGAGCCGTACCTGCTCGGTTTTGACCCGTTCCTTGATTTCCTCCGAAGCGAAGAGGGCCTCGAGCTCCGCCAGGCGGTTGACCTGGGCGGTGATGGTGCGGAAGTTGGTAAGCATACCGCCCAGCCAGCGCTGGTTGACGTAGGGCATCCCGGCGCGGTCGGCTTCCTGCTGGATGATTTCCTGGGCCTGCTTCTTGGTGCCCACATAGAGGATGGTGGCCCCCCGCATAGCCAGGTCCTGGACGTACTTGAAGGTGCGCTCGAGCTCGACCATGCTCTTTTGCAGGTCAATGATGAAGATGCCGTTGCGCTCGGCATAGATGTAGCGCTTCATCTTGGGGTTCCAGCGCTTGGTCTCGTGTCCGAAGTGCACGCCGGCCTCGAGCAGTTCCTTGATGCTTACGTTTGCAGCCATGGTTTCTCCTAGTGGGACGGTTGGAGCGGGCGTTGATTTGTGCCGCTTGCGCCGGGCTCCTGGGTACCGTTCCCTAACCCCAAGCGGCGCAAGGCACACCCAAACCAAAAGTATATCCTAGAGATACCCTTTACGGAAGGGTAGTCGGTTGCTATACTCCTTGGTGCTGTCTGGCCCCTGGGGGCGTAGCTCAGCGGGAGAGCAGGTCCTTTGCAAGGACAAGGTCGGGGGTTCAAATCCCTTCGCCTCCACCAGAAGAGCCGTAAAAAAACGTCTGGGGTGTGCTTCGAGTGCTTTGAGTACGGCACCCGCAGGCCCTTCTGCCGCTTGGGCGAACCTCAAACGCCTGGGCCCAGGGTTGTTCAGAACTGGCCAGGCAGGGGTCGGCCAAACCAGGCTTGGACCACAGGCCCCGACCCCAGCGAGCCTTTGAACAGCCGTCCACAGAGCCGGTATCCCTGCCTGGAATGGAAAAGTGGAGGCCGAAAAAGGCCTGCTTGCAAAAAGCGGGTAGCTAAGGGCAATACGTGACCTTATGCTAGAAGGGTGAACGTGCCCGTTTGGGATGATGGAAGCTGGTCGGGCCTGCCGCGATTGGAAGGGGATCTCGAGGCCGAATTTTGCGTGATAGGGCTGGGCGGTTCGGGGCTTTCGGCCATCCAGGAGCTTTTGCGGCTGGGCCACACGGTGGTCGGGCTGGATGCGGGCTGGGTGGCCGGGGGTGCGGCGGGCCGCAACGGGGGGTTCTTGCTGGCGGGCCTGGCCAAGTTCTACCACCAGACTGTCTTGGAGCAGGGGCGTGACCTTGCCAGGCGACTCTACCAGGCCACTTTGGAGCAGATTGCCCGGATGATGAGCGAGACCCCCCAGGCCATCCGGCAGGTGGGCTCCTTGCGCATTGCGGCTACGGCTGAGGAACTCGACGACTGCCAGGCCCACCTGGAAGCCCTCCAGGCTGATGGTTTTGCGGCAGAACCCTACGAGGGCCCGGAGGGCAGGGGTCTCCTGATTCCAACCGACGCCGCCTTCAACCCCCTCCTGCGCTGTCGGATGCTGGCCCGGCAGGCTCTGGAGCGGGGGGCCCGGCTTTTTGAACACAGCCCGGCCCTGTGCATCAGCGGCCAGGAGGTTCAGACGCCCCTGGGACGGGTTCGCTGTCGGCAGGTTCTGGTGGCGGTGGATGGCCGGCTCGAGCAGCTTTTGCCCGAGTTGCAAAGCCGGGTGCGCACGGCCCGCTTGCAGATGCTGGCTACGGCACCTGTGGAAAGGCGCTTCCCCCGGCCTGTTTACCGGCGCTGGGGCTACGACTACTGGCAACAGCTACCCGACGGGCGCATCGCCCTGGGCGGGATGCGCGACGCGGGGGGCGAGGCCGAATGGACCACCGAGGCAGAGCCAACCCAGGCCGTGCAGGCATGCCTTGAGCAACTGCTTTCGCAACAGCGCATAGAGGCCCCCATCACCCACCGCTGGGCGGCCTCGGTAGCCTACACCCCTACCGGCCTGCCCATCGCCGAAGAGGTGCGGCCCGGTGTCTGGGCCATCGGCGCCTACAGCGGTACCGGGAATGTGGTGGGGGCTTTGTTGGGGCGGGAGGTGGCCTGGGTTCTGCACGGAGGCCGGATGCCGGGTGCGGTCTGGCTAGCCTGAGGTTTTTTGAGCATTCAGGCCCTTGGCCCTGTACATCTCGCGATCCGCGTGGCGGTAGAGGGTGTCGGGGTCGCTGCCGTCGCGGGGATAGATGGCGAGGCCAATGGAGGCCGTGACCTCGAGGGCCCGGTTGCCAATCCGCACGCTGGTATTCACTTCCTGGGCGATTTTTTCGGCCAGGCGCTCGGCCATCTCGACCGAGGGCAGGTCGGCCAGGATGACCCCAAACTCGTCGCCGCCCAGCCGGGCCACCGAGTCGGAGGCCCGCACCGAGAGGCTGAGCTGGCGGGCGATGCTGCGCAAAAGCTCGTCGCCGGTGGCGTGGCTGAAGGTGTCGTTGACCTGCTTGAAGTTGTCCAGGTCAATGTAGACCACCCCCACCAGACGGTCTTTTTCCTGCGCCCGGGCCATGGCCTGAAGCAGGCGTTCCTGGTAGAGCATCCGGTTGGGCAGCCGGGTCAGGGCGTCGTGGGTGGCCTGGTATTCCAGTTCCTCGATCAGGGCCTGTCGGTCCACTGCAATGGCGGCCAGGTCGGCGGTGGCGTGGATGGCCCGGCTCTCGGGCTCGAGCGGGGTGGGCCCCAGCACACTCAAGGCCCCCAGCACCCCTTCCTTGGTGCGGATGGGCAGGGTCAGGCCGAACCGGTACCCGGCCACCAGCAAGGCCCGGCGCACCTCTGCTGGGAGGTTGTCCTTGAGGTCGAGATTCTCTACTTCGGAGATTTCACCAAGCGTGACATTCTGCCCAAAAGGGCCAAGGGGGCTGGTCTCGAGGAATTGTCGCACCAACTCGGGCAGGCCGTGGCTGGCCACGGTGTTGAGGTTTTCCCCTTTGGCAATCTGGATGGCGCAGGCGGCTTCGGGCAACTGGGCGCTGAGCATCTCGATGGTCGCGGTGAGGATGTCCTCGAGGTCGGCCCCCCGGGCGATTAGCTCCAGGGCCAGGTTGCGGTCGCGCTCGAGGCGAACCGCCCGCTTGTGCTCGGTCACGTCCACAATCAGTCCGCGCAGGCGCACGCTGCCACCGGGCTCGCGCATGGCGCTCACGCGGTCCTGGAACCAGTGCATGCGCCCGTTTTTGTCAAAGGCCCGGTACTCGATTTCGGTGGTCTCGAGGGCCACCGAAAGGTTGCGCAGGCGCTGTGAGACCATCTCAAAATCTATCGGGTAGAGCACCCGGGGCCACACGCTCTCCTCGCGCGGGCCCAGAAAGCGCTCGACCGGGTAGCCCAGCACCCGCTCCACCTGGCGGCTTACGAAGGTAAAAACCAGGGTATCCTTCTGGAACTCGGCCTCCCAGACGATTCCACCCAGCGAGTTGACCAGTTCCTGGTAGAGGGCCCGCGACTGGCGCAATTCCCACTCGGCCCGCTTGCGCTCGGCCAGCTCGCTGCGCAGTTGTTCGAAAAGCTGGGCGTTTTCCAGCAGGGGCGCAGCGGCCCTCGAGGCCGCCATCACAATCTCAATCTCGTCCTGGCCAAACTCCCTGGGTTCGTAGCTGTCGAGCCCCAGGGTGCCCAGTACCCGGTCGCCCGCCAGAATGGGCACCAGCAGCATCGAAACCACCCCGAAGCGTTTGGCCACCTCGCGCCCCTGGCCCATACGGGGGTCGTTCTGTGCGTCCGAAACCGCAACCGGCTTGCGCTCGCGCATGACCTGGAGGCTAATTTCGTTGCCTTCCAGTGAGATGCGGTCGTTGGTGTTGCGGGCCTGACCGGCGCCAAACTCCGACACAATGGTCAGGTAGCGCCCATCGTCGGAGAGGCGGGCAAAACCCGCGTGCTGCACCCCGACCACGGCGGTGAGTTCGCTACAAATAACGTTCAATACAGTCAACGGATCGAGCGGCGCCCCCGATGTGGCCACGATTTGCTTGAGCATGGTGGCTTCTTTGAGACGACGGTCCAGCTCCTTTTTGGAGAGCGACGTGGAGTTGGAACGCCTGGAGGCAGTTTTCTTGCGCATAAGGTGTTGGGATACTCCAGATTGGGGTGTTAATGGCCCCATTCATGATAATGAAATTCACACGCGGAAATAAGACCCCCTTCGTGCCAGGTGCAAGGTGAGCGATTCGATTGTTGTTTCAAATCATTGCAAATGAACTCAGGGTGTAGGACCAACACCTGATTGAGTAAAAGGAGCAGGGGTTCGGGGGATGCGGGGCAGGCGTTAGAGCCCACGACCTACCTCCTACCACTCACCCCCACCCTGTGTTCTTGAAAGTTGCTTGTACGCCAAAACCCGGAAAAAGTGGCTCCGGTTAGAAGCCGCTAAACCCGGTTCGCAGCCTTCTTTGCCAGGCAATGCTTTGTGGCAACGGCCCTGCTCCCAAACACCGCTTGGCGAACCTGCCTGTTGGGGTATCGCCACCTTCTTCGAGGGGGGAAGGGGAGGAAGATTAAGGCGCTACCAATCTTGAGTTGGCCTTAGCGGCCTTCGTCTGATATACTCCTACCTTGCGTGACCCATTAGGGTCGCTAGTTTGGGTTGTGCCCAGGCAGGCCTGAACAAGGCCAGGCCCGCGGGTGCAACCAGCCGGAAAGGAGGTGAATATGCCGCAATACGAAGTGAACGTGATTCTTAACCCCAACCTCGATGGAGCGCAGGCGGCCCAGGAGAAAGACATCATCAAGGCCACCCTCGAGCGTCACGGCGCCGAGATTAAAAACATCGACGACTGGGGAAACCGCCGCCTGGCCTATCCCATCCAAAAAGACCCCGAAGGCAACGTGGTTTTCTACACGGTGGAAATGGCCGGTGGCAGCAACGCCGCGCTGCAGCACGAGCTGCGTCTGCGCGATCACGTGCGTCGTGTAACCATCATCCGCGACCGTCCCGAATGGCGAAACAGCAAGAAGAAGAAATGAGCTGTTGAACCCCTGAGTTCTGAGGCCAGAGACCATAACGGAACTCAAAGGCAGCCTAAAGCCCAAAGCTAAAGGCAAGCTGCAAAATGCCCGATATAGACTGTTGGCATAGACCGAAACGAAAAAGGACTGATGAATATGGCTCGAGGCCTCAACCGCGTGACCCTCATAGGCACCCTGACCCAAGACCCCGAACTGCGCTACACCGCTGGTGGACTCGCCGTGATGGAACTCAACCTGGCCGGCAACGATGTGGTGATCGACGAGCAGGGCCAGACCCGCGAACCGGCCTGGTACCACCGGGTCAAACTGCTCGGCAAAAGCGCTGAGTTCTGGGGCGACACCCTGAAAGCGGGCATGGCCCTTTTTGTGGATGGCAAGCTCGAGTACCGCGCCTGGGAGCAGGACGGTCAGAAAAAGAGCAGCCTGGAAATAAGGGCCGACCGCATGGAGATTGTGAGCCTGGAAGGCAAGCGGGGCCAGCTGACCGTGACCGACGCCCGGGGGCAGGAGCGCCTCAAGGACGCGCTCAACCAGGTGATGCTGGTCGGCAACCTGACCCGTGACCCCGAACTGCGCTACACCCCCCAGGGAACCGCCGTGACCCGCCTTTCGCTGGCCGTGAACGAAAAGTTCACCACCCGCCAGGGCGGCGAGCAGGAAAAGGTGCACTATGTGGAAACTCAGGCCTGGCGCGAGCTGGCCGAGTTTGCGGCAGAACTCAAAAAAGGAGACGGAGCGTTCCTAATCGGACGCTTGGTGAACGACTCCTGGACCGCTCAAGATGGCACCAGGCGCTACACCACCCGTGTAGAGCTGAGCCGCCTCGAGCGACTTGCCCGTGGAACTGGACAAAGCACAGGTGGAAACAGTTCCCAGAGCGCTGCTGTGGCAGCCAAAGGCCGTACGGGCAAGGTAGATATTGACGAAGGCTTGGAAGACGATTTCCCACCTGAGGAGGATTTACCGTTTTGAGCACCAAGAAGATGTCCAACCGCGCCCCCAAGGGCGACCGCCAGGACCGTGAGCGGAGCGAGCGCGCAGTGCGCCGTGGGCGCAAGCCCAAAGTGGCCGCTGCTGTGGGCGCTTTCGACCTCAACGATTTCAAGAATGTGGATATCCTCAAGCGTTTCCTGTCCGAAACCGGCAAGATTCTGCCCCGCCGCCGAACCGGACTCAACGCTCAGGATCAGCGCAAGCTGGCCCGCACCATCAAGCGGGCACGCATGATGGGCCTGCTGCCTTTCACCGAGAAGCTGGTTCGCAAATAGGGAGAGTGGAAGATGAAAGTGATTCTGCTTGAACCTATGGAAAACCTGGGCGACGTGGGGGCGGTGGTCAATGTGAAGCCGGGCTATGCCCGCAACTACCTGCTGCCTCGAGGCCTGGCCACTTTGGCCACCGAAAGCAACCTCAAGACCCTGGAGGCCAAAATCCGCGCGCAGGCCAAAAAAGCTGCCGAGCGCAAGGCGGAGGCCGAGCGGCTGAAGGAACTTCTGGAGCCCATCACCCTAACCCTCAAGGTCAGGGCCGGCGACCAGAAAATTTACGGCTCGGTGACCAGCCGCGAGATTGCCGCGGCCCTCGAGGCCCAGCACCAGATCAGCATTGACCCCAAAAAGCTGGCCCTGGAAAAGCCCATCAAAGACCTGGGCGAGTACGCCCTGGCCTACAAGCCCCACCCCGAGGTGCCCATGACCCTCAAAGTCTCGGTGGTGGCCGACAAGGCCTAAGGACGCCTTTGGCCAAAGGCTGAAAGCGAGCAGTGGCTGTACCCATGCCGCCCTGGTGGCGGCATTTTTTGTTGGCGTTGGTTCACCTTGGGGTGGGCGGGATAAAGACGGGAATGATGCCAAATCTACGACCAGAGCGCTCTTCACGTATTATGAGCCATTCGAGTTCGAGAAAGCCTGGTTCTGAACAGAAGAGTGGCGGCCTGGAAACTCGAAAACATGCCTCTCGGCCCAGACGCAACGCAGACCAGCCTGCCTCACCAAGGTGAGGCACGTCTTTTTGTCCCTTCTCGTTTTCGTGGACGGCCACGTCTGTGAAGAGCGCGTTAGTTGAAGCGAGGGTGGCTTTTGTGGGGAAAGCCTGCCTGCATGTTTCGTTGCATCGGGCATGCATCGAATACCAGGGTCTTTAGACTACGAATGAGAGAACTGGCTGTGATTTGATTCGGATGGTTTGAAGAAAAGCTTGCGGTTTTCGGGCCAGAACAGCCACACCAGCCCCAGCAGGGGCTGCACCAGTGGCAGAAAACCATAATCAATGCCAAAGTCGTGCCAGACCGTACGCCCAATCACTTCCGGCAGAACCAGGCTCAGGGTGCCCACCAACAAAACCCCGACCATTTCGAACGAGAGGGCCCCTACGGAAACCCACCAGGCCCAGGGTTTGCGGTTCACGAAAGCGACCGTGGCTACCAGGTAAATGGCTGCCGCCACCGCCGAAAGGGTGGGGGGGAAGTGGTCGGTTACGCCGGGCTTGAAGAAAAGCTGATACACCGCTCGAGCCCCCGCCGAAAGCGCCAGCAAGGGATAAGAAACGGCTAGGATCTGGCCAATAGCCCGGATCACCTGAGGGGTCAGAAGCGTGCGCATACCTCCAAGTGTACCTTGGTTTTTGAGGTGCGAATGGTTCGCATTCTCAATACTTAGAAAAACCGACTGGAATACTTGACTTTCAATCCTTACCCCAATAAACTCCCCCCTGAGTCGGGACCGACTTGAAAAAGTTACAGGAGGATCAAAGTGAACAATTATAAAGTCCTGGTCTTGCTTTTCCTGGCGATTTGGGGCTTGGGCCTGGCCCAGCAGCAGAGCCTGACTGTCTACACAGGCCGTGGGCAGGGGCTGGTAGAGCCGCTGGTGCGGCAGTTTGAGGCCGAGACCGGCATCAAGGTCAATGTCCGGTATGGGCGCGACGCCGAAATCCTGGCTGCCTTGCAGGAGGAAGGGAGCCGCAGTCCCGCCGATCTCTTCTGGGCCAACACCGCCGGTGCTTTGGGGGTGGCCTCCGAGCGGGGGCTGTTCCTTCGCCTAGGCGACTCGATTACCCGGATTCCGACCAACTTTGTTCCGGCCAGCCGTCAGTGGGTTCCCCTAACCATGCGCCTGCGGGTTCTGGCTTACAACCCTGCCAAGGTGAAACCAGAGGAACTTCCCAAGAGCATTCTGGACTTGCCTAAGCTGACGCAGTACAAGGGTCGGATTGGCTGGACGCCCACCTACAGCAGCTTTCAGGACATGGTGGCTGCGATGATTGTTTTGCACGGCGAGGCCCGCACTCGGCAGTGGCTGAGCGAGATGAAGGCCCTCGAGCCTAAAGCCTATGCTTCCAACCCCGCCATGATGGAAGCCATCCGCTCGGGCGAGATTGACCTTGGCTCGACCAACCACTACTACATTCAGCGCTTTGTGCGGGCAGGACAGAACCTCGGCACCTACTACTTTGCTGATGGAGACGTGGGTGGGCTGGCCCTGGTCACGGGCGCGGGAATCCTGAAGACCAGCAAGAACCTTTCGACCGCCAATCGTTTCCTGCTGTGGCTGCTGTCGGCCAAGGGTCAGCAGTTCTTCGCCAGCGAGATTATCGAATACCCGGTGGCCAGGGGCATCGTGCTTTCTTCTAACCTGCTGCCGATTGGCCAGGCGGTGGCCAAAAGCCCCAAGCTAGACTTCGAAAAGCTACCCCTCGACGCTGCGCTCAAGCTCCTGCGCGAGGCGGGTTTGCTGTAGCGGCAACAGAGCAATCCTCCCACAGCAGCCGATGGTCAACCATCGGCTGCTTTTTGCGGGTCAAGCCAGGCGGGACCAGAGGGGCGAGCGCTGTTTTCAAAGGCCCCAGGGTACATTTATCCCGGCTGGTTTTCTGGCATACTGTTGAGAAGTTATGAAGTCGCCCATCAGTCCTCTGCGTCCGCTCTGGCTATCCTTGGGGTTTTTCTTCGCCGGCCTGGGATTTGTTGGCACTGTGGTTCCGGGGATGCCCTCCACGGTGTTTTTTATCCTGGCGGCATACTTTTTTTCCCGTAGCAGCCAGCGTTTTCTTAACTGGGTGCTGAATCTGCCCAAGGTAGGGCCCCTGGTGCGCGACTACCGCTCAGGGCTGGGGATGCCCCGCAAGGCCAAAATTTTCGCCCTGTGTATGTTGAGTTTTTTTGCGCTCACCAGCGCCATCTTTCTAATCCCGGTTTTTTGGGTCAAGGTATTGGTGCTGCTGCTGGGATTGGTGGGTTTCTGGTTCATCCACAGCCGAATTCCGACCAAGGAAATCGTACTGGCCCAACGCCAGGTGAGCGAAGCCCAGTGAGCTTTTTCATTTGATCACGGCAAAAGGCCGCCCGGTGGCTGAAATGCGGCCCTGGTTCAGGGTCAGGGTGCCCCCTGAGCTGCTGGCCCCTATTCGGATGGCCACCCGAAAGCTACCTCGCCTTATCAGATCCAGAGCGTTCTTGTTTTGCGTATCGCTCAGGGTCAGATTTATCGTGATCTCACGGCTCGTGCCGACCGGCACACTAAAGTTGCCTGCGCCAACTCCGAAATCGCCGCCAGAATTGTCGTTTACGTTGGAGTCGTTCTCAGGTGCTAGGCGCAGCTCGTAGTTGCCGCTAAACGTTGAATCGCCGGTATTGGTCAGGTTGGCAATGACCAAAATCTGCCCGCGCTCGAGGATGTCTAGTTGAATGGGCAGGGGCACCAGGAGCCCTTCCTGGTTGGCCCCCGGAAACAGGAGTGAGCCCGAGCCCGAGGGGATGGTCAGGGTACGCTGGTTCTGCGGAATGAAGCTTAGGACGTTGACATTGATGGTGTAACGGGTGGCGGCACTGCATCCCGCCAGCAGCAAGATAAACAGAAGGGCAAGTCTTGGCATAGCTCACCTCAAAATCCCAAACCCAGGCTCAGGGCGATACCGAACACGGTGTTGCCTACAACGGGCGCCCGGTGGGTGGTCAGGGCGGTGTCCAGGGTGAACCCCGGCCCTACGAAGCCGGCCCCCAGGCCCAGGCGAAAGCCGTTGTCGAAGCCTAATCCGGCCCGGAGCCGAGCAGGCCCCAGGCTGTACTCGCCGCCTACCCGGCCAAACAGGCTGGACTCGTAGCCCAAATCGCCGCCGACCATCAACTCGCCGACCTCGAGGGGAATGCGGGTGGCGGCATTCAGGAAGAAGGCGGGCACAAAGCCAAAGCTGCTGCGCTCGCCCTGCCCGCTGATGGGGTTGCTGGAGCTGCCATCCCACCGCAGCTCGGTACCGCTCCAGCGGGCAAAGCCGAGTGCATTGCGGATGCCAAGGCCCACCGTGGTGCCCTGGGCCTCCATGACCACGCCCACATCGGCTCGAGCCCCATAGCCATTGCCATTGCCCGGAAGGGTGTAAAACACGCTGCCCCGGTAAACCGGCGGCTGGTTGGGGTCGAACTGGCCCTGGGCATTGGTCTGAACGCCCGCGCTCAGGTTGGCCTCGAGGTAGGCCAGCCCATAAAAAGCCTCGCCCCGGGTGCCCACATACAGTTTGGCTGCACCAAGGTCGGGGATGGGCACATCGGGCAGCCGGGTGGCATAGCCGAACCCCACGCTAAGGCCGGCCTGGGCGCTACCCGCCAGGTTGAGGGCATACTCGGTGCTGGGTTGAAGCTGACCGCTCTTCAGTGCCTGGCGAAGGTTGTCGTTGGGTGAGAGGCCCAGGCCAAAGCCCCCCGCAAAGAGGCCAAAATCCAGGTACAGGTTGCTCCCCAGGGAGAACGGAATCCGCAGCAGGGGAGCAGGCGTCAGGGCCTTGCTGGCGCCCACCCCGGTCGGGGCGCCGAGGCCTAAGTCGAGGTTGATGGGGTTGCCCTGATAATCGGTAATCTGTACACCAGAGGCATCTACGTTGATCTGAATTTCGGGGTAGCCCGTATTGGGGTTGATGAAGGCCCTGGAGGAAGCCGGGTTAATCAGGAATTCGTAAGGGCGGGTGAGCTGGTCGTAGAAAGTGAGCCCGTCGAAAGGGCTATTCTCGCTGGTCAGGTTGGAAAGACCCCTCAAGGCGGGCAGGGGATTGCTTTCTGGCCGTAAAAAAAGGCCCGCAAGCCCGATGGGTAGCTGAAAGCCCTGGTCTGAACCATACAGGCCGCCCGGAAAAGCCGCGTAAGCCGGGTTGAGATAGGCCGCACCCGGGCCTGGCAAAACCAAACCGGCCATGCCCAGGCTGCGCACTCCTTGGGCCAGCCCGAGCCCCCCTAAAACGAACGCTAAAACCCATAACAGGTGCTTCATACCGCCTACATTTTAGGGCCGAACGCCTAGCCCACCTGTTTACCTGTCACCAGCGGGTGGTGAAAGCAGTGGGTTAGGGCGATGGCCAGCGCGTCGGCCAGGTGGGTGGGTTTGGGAAGGGTCTTGAGCCCCAGAATGGCCCGCACCATGTAGGCTACCTGGTCCTTGTCGGCCTGGCCCTGCCCGACCAGAGCCTGCTTGACCTTGGGCGGCCCGTAGCCGTAAACCGGAATGGCAAGCTGGTCGGCGACCACAAACACCGCCCCCATGGCCCAGCCGACCTTGTAGGCCAGCTCGTTTTGCCGGTAGAAAAATTGCTCCTCAACCGCGATGGCCTGGGGCTGGTAGGTGACGGCAACCTGGTACAGGGCCCGGTATAGCTTGCCCACCCGGGCCGGGGCCGGCTCCCCGTGGGTGGTTCTGACCACTTCGCCGTGGAGCATCCGGGCCTGCTTGCCGACCTGCTCGACCACGCCCAGGCCCAGGTTGGTGATGCCGGGGTCTATGCCCAACACGATCATTGGGGGTCGCACCAGTGCGCTGCTGGTTATCGGTTCCGGGATCAGTTGCCCCTTTTGGGCGGGTAGTCGCCATCCCCGTAGCGGATAAAGGCGGGGATGTCGAAGTTGCCCACATCCACATTGCTGGCAGGAAAGTCCATCAGGGGCCGGCTGCCGGGTTTGGCCACGACTGCGCTCTCGTTGAAGCCGGCGGCAATCAGGATCACCCGCATCTCGTCCTGGGCCCGGTTGTCGTAGGTGAGGCCATACAGCACGTCCACGTCCTCCATGCCGGTGGCTTCGCGGATGCGCTCCACCACGCTGCTGGCTTCCATCAGCGAGATGTCCTCGTCGCCAACCACGTTGACCAGGAGCTTGCGGGCCCCATCCACCGAGCGATCCAGCAAGGGGCTCTGGATGGCCGACTGGGCTGCTTCAGACACCTTGTTCTCACCCCGACCTGCGCCGATGCCCATCAGAACCTGGCCAGCCCCGGTCAGCAGGGTGCGCACATCGGCAAAGTCGAGGTTGATCTGGCCGGGCAGGTTAATTACGTCGGTGATGCCCTTGACCCCGTGGTAGAGCACCCGGTCGGCAATCATGAAGGCATCCTTGGCCGAGACCTTTTTGTCCAGAGCATTGAGCAGGCGGTCGTTGGAGATGACCACCATGGCATCCACCTGTTCGCGCAGGCGCTTGATGCCCTCTTCGGCAGCGCGCAACCGGCGGGGGCCTTCCCAGGTGAAGGGGCGGGTGACGACCCCTACTGTGAGCGCACCCAGGCTTTTGGCAATCTGCGCCACCACCGGGGCGCTGCCGGTGCCGGTGCCGCCTCCCATGCCGGCGGTGATAAAGACCATGTCGGCGCCCTCGAGGTACTCACCGACCAGTTCCTCGGCCTCCTGGGCGGCTTTCTCGCCGATTTCGGGGTTGGCCCCGGCCCCCAGTCCCCGGGTTAGCTTATCGCCAAGCTGGATGCGTACATCGGCCAGGCTGGTGGCCAGAACCTGGGCATCGGTGTTGGCGGCAATGAACTCCACACCGGTGAGCCCCGATTCAATCATGCGATTGACCGCGTTGTTGCCTGCGCCTCCGAGTCCGATTACCTTGATCTGTACGTCACCCATAATCTCTCCTGGTGTCCTCGACTGATGGCGATGGTGCTCTCTGCCAATCCGAAAATACCGCTAAAAAAAGTTCTTGAACATCCCCTTGATGCGCTCCCAGAGCCCGCTGGCGGCGCTTTCGGCATTGAGGGTGGGCTTGCCGGCCTGGCTGGTTTTGCTGCGGCTGGGGCGACGCGGCAGGGGAGCCTGGGTGGCCAGGTTGGCCGCATGACGAACCAGCCCCACCGCCGTGGAGTGCGTCGGCGAGGCGACCACATCGGTCAGCCCCTGAACCCCCAGGGGCTTGCCCAGCCGTACGGGCAGGTTGAACTGCTTGCGGGCCAGCTCTTCCAGGCCGCGCACCATGCTGGCACCGCCGGTCACAATGACCTTGCCCACCGTGATTTCCAGCGGCCCCAGGGCCTCGTCCACGCTCTGGCGGGCCAGGTGCAGGATTTCGCGCAAGCGTGGGCGAATGATGCGGGCCAGCTCGGGGGCCTGGTAAGAAACCTGGGCGGCCCCTTCCTGGCTCACCTCCAGAACCAGCTCGGGGTCGGCCAGCTCGGGCAGCGCCGCCCCGTACTTTTTGGCGACCCGCTCGGCTTCCTCCACCGGAATTTGCAGCAGCTTGGCGATGTCTTGCGAAACGTGGTCGCCGCCCAGCGGAATGACTGCCGAGTGGGCCAGGCGTCCCTGGCGAAAAACCGCCACATCGGTGGTGCCTCCGCCGATGTCCACCAGCATTACGGTCATGGAGAGCTCCTCGGGCGAGAGTACCGCCAGCCCTGAGGCATAGGCTTGCAAGACCAGGCCCTGAAGCTCGAGCCCGGCGTCTTCGACCGCTTTGCGCAGGTTGGTGAGGGGGCCCTTGCTGCCGGCCACCAGGTGTACGTCCACCTCCAGGCGCACCCCGGCCATGCCGATGGGGTCGCGGATGCCTTCCTGACCGTCCACGCGGAATTCCAGGGGCAGGGCGTGTATGAGCTCGAAGTCGCCCTCGAAGGGGTAGGCCTTGGCCTGCTCGATGGCCCGCTCCACATCGGTGGCGGTAATTTGCTGCCCCCGCCGGATGGCTGCGAGGCCGTGGCTGGTCACGCTGCGGACATGGGCTCCGGCCACCCCGACCCAGACCCGCTCGGCTTTGACCCCAGCCACCCGCTCGGCCTGGAAGATGGCCTGACGGATGGACTCGGTGGTGCGCTCGAGGTTGGTCACCACCCCTCGGCGGAGGCCGTGGGAAGGAACCGTGCCTTCTCCGATGATGTCCAGGATGCCATCGGAAGAGAGTTCACCGATGACCGCGGTCACTTTGGTGGTTCCAACATCTAAGCCTACGAGAATCATCGGCGCGCACTCACCCCCCACGAATACACATATACACGGCTATCCGGCGAATGGCCGGGGTGCGCAAGAGGGTTGCTTGCGTCACTTTTGCCTATTCTGCGGGCTTTGGCCCAATCTTGCAACACTCGGACGTTCTGGCCCCATACATTAAGATTGGGCGCGAGCACCTGAAAGCCGGTACTGCTGAAACGGATACGCTCGGCATCGGGAAAAGTTTGCATTAATAGCAGCAAATCGGCCAGGGGAATTTCGCCCCGACCCTCCACCACCGGCTTTTTGGGGGGCGCCCCCGGCAGAAGCCGGCCATCGGCGCTCAGGCCATAGCGCTGCTGGCCCTTCACCAGAGTGGCGATGGGGGTGCGCTCTTCCAGGACAATGCGCAGCCGGCCTGGGGCGGGACGTTCGAGCAGAGCGGACTTGACCCAGGGGTTCTTTTGGAGGGGCTCGAGGCTGGAGGGCCAGGCCCACAGCCAGGGACGCCCCGGCTCGAGGCCGGTCAGCTGCTGCACCTCGGCCTCGGAAAGCTGCTGGTGGCCCACCACCTCGACCTGCTCGATGGGCAGCACCACATACGAGCCCACCGCCAGGGTAGCCAGCAACAAGGCCACCAGAACCGCTCGTATCATGGCTCCCCCCTCGCTTTCCGGGCCGCAAGAGGGCCTGGAGCCCTGGCGCCTGGCCCGGTCGGGAGGCGGCAGGCCCGGAAGGGGGGCTCGAGCTTGTACCGCAGCTTCACCGGCTCACCTCCAGCCCCAGCGGGGCTATCTCGCCCCAGATTTCCCACTCCACCTCCAGCGGTAGCACCGCCTGCACCTTGCGGATGAGCGCGTACATCTCGGCGGCGGTGGCCCCCCCCAGATTCACCAGGAAGTTGCCGTGTTCGTGGCTGATCATGGCCCGGCCCACGGTGGTGCCCTTGAGGCCTTGCTGGTCAATGAGTCGCCCGGCGGAGTCGCCCGGGGGGTTTTTGAAGGCGCAGCCCGCGCTCTTCTTTTTGGGCTGGCCTTTGCGGGCGGCGTCAACCAGGGCTATTTTGGCCCGCACCGCTTCTTCGGAAGTTGGGGTGAGTTTGAGCCTGACCCGGGTGACGATGCTGCCCTCGGGCAGTTCAGAGTGGCGGTAACGGAAGCCCAGTTCCGAAGGCCGGTAGCGGTGCAGCTTCCCGTCGTGGAAAAGCTCCACCTCCTCCAGGGCCTCGGCCATCTCTCCAAAGCGGGTGCCGGCGTTCATCTTGACCGCTCCCCCCACCTGAGCCGGCACCCCGTGCAGGCCCTCCAGGCCGCTCAGGCCCAGCCTTGCCGTGGCCTGCAGCAGGCTGGGCACCAGCGCCCCAGCCCCCACCCAGCCCGAGAGGTCGGGGTTCCACAAAGCCCACTCACCCGAGAGCCGGATGACCCGCTCGGCCACCCCCAGGTCGGAGACCAGCAGGTTGGAGCCATTGCCCAGCACCCGGTAGGGAGCCTGGGTGGCCTCTATCAGGTCGGCCAGGTTTTCCACCGTCCAGACCTCGGCCTCGCCCCCCACGCCGAGGGTGGTGAGTCTGGCCAGCGGCAGACGGGCTATTTTCACGGTTTCACCTCGCGGCTGTTGCCTGCGCCCTTGGCCCCGGTCATACCGCCTCCTGCTCTGCGGCGAGCTGGCGTCCCAGCCTCGAGACGCTTCCGGCCCCGATGGTCAGAATCAGGTCGCCCTGGGTTGCCGTCTGGCGCAGGTGTTGCAAAATGCGCTCCCAGCTATCGTAGCGGGCCGGATGCCCCCTGGTTTGCAGGTGCTCCACAATGCGCCCGGCAATCTGGGCGCTGGAGAGGGTGAGGGGGCTTTCCTCGGCGCTGTAGACATCGAGGATCAGGGCCTCGTCGGAGAGCTCGAGGGCCTCGGCATAGAGCGGCCACTCCTGCTCGCTGCGGCCAAAGCGGTGGGGCTGGAAGACCGCCCGCACCCTAAGCCCAGTGTTTCGGGCGGCCTTGAGCAGGGCTTGGAGCTTGGTGGCGTTGTGGGCGTAGTCGTCCACAATCAGAGCCCCGTTGAGCTCGCCCACCTTCTCGAAGCGGCGGCTGGCCCCGGTGTAGCGGAACAGCCCCTCCTGGATGGCCTGGAAGGGAACCCCTGCCACCAGGGCCGCAGCCGAGGCCGCCAGGGCGTTGCTGATGTTGTGCTCGCCGGGCACCTGCAAGCGCACGGGGCCCAGGGACTGGCCCTGCCAGACCAGCTCAAAGCGGCTGCCGAAGGGCTCGAGCTGAATATGGGCAGCGTGGCAGTCACCCCCCGACAAGCCAAAGCTGCTGCGGGGGCAGCCCTGGGTCAGCTCCTCCAGCAGCCGCCAGCGGGGTTCGCCGTTGTAGATGACGTGGCGGGCTCGGCTGGCGAAAGATTGCATGGCCTCCTGGAGGGCCTCGAGGGAGGCGTGGTAATTGGGGCGGGCCTGCCCGTCGGGCGAGACGTGGTCGGCCTCGAGGTTGGTAATCACCGCCACGTCCAGCTCCAAAAAGCGAAACAGGGGGTCGGACTCGTCCACCTCGGCAATCCGGTAGCGCCCCGAGCCCACCTTGGCGCTGCCCCCAATCAGGCCCAGCTCGGCCCCCAAGAGCACCGTGGGGTCGCTCTGGGCCGCAATGAAAATGCTGGCCAGCATGGAGGTGGTGCTGGTCTTGCCGTGGGAGCCGGTCACCCCCAGGCTGAAGCCACCCTTGAGGATTTCGGCCACCACCTGAATCCGCCGCCAGACCGGTATGCCCAGGGTCTGGGCCACGGCCAGTTCGGGCTCGCTGTCCTTGATGGCGGTGGAGGCTACCAGCACGTCCACCCCCTCGAGGTGGGCCGGGCTGTGGCCCTGGGATACCTGGATGCCCTCGCGCTCGAGGCTCCTGGTCAGGTCGGAGAGCTGGCTATCGCAACCGCTGACCCTGTGTCCATCCTTGCGCAGAATGCGGGCCAGCCCACTCATGCTGATACCGCCAATGCCCATCAGGTGATAATGCTTCACGCCACCTCCAAAACAATCTGGGCCAGCCGCCTGGCTGCGCCGGCTGGCGATAACTGCCCAAGTCTATCGCGGATTTGGGCCCGTGTGGAAGGGGCCAGCAGTGTATTAAGTTCGGCCTCGAATTGGGCCCAGGACTCAAGCCGCAGGGCCGCGCCGCGTTCGGCGTAGAAGCCCACGTTGGCCCACTGGGCGCCCCCGTCCAGGTTTCGGGGCAGCGGCACCCCCAGCACCGGCACCTGGTGGTAGGCCGCTTCGGCCATGGTGCCCGCCCCGCCACGAGTGATCGCACAGTCCGCCGCGCTCCAGGCCAGCACGCTGTCCACGTAGCCCCGCACAAAGTAGTGGGGCCGTTCTTTGGCCTTGAGCTCGCGCTCCCAGCGCACCCCGCACTGGTGCAGCACCTGCCACTCGCCCAGCAGGGGATATAGCCGCTCGGGCAGCTGCTCGTTGAGTTCGAGGCTGCCCTGGCTGCCGCCCAGCACCAGCAGGGTCGGGCGTTCGGGGTCCAGGCCAAGAGCGGCCCTGGCTTCGGCCCGGCTGCGCTTTTCTTCCCGCACCGGGTAGCCCACCACCTGGGTTTTGGCGGCCAGCCCTGGGGCCAGGTTCATGGGGGTGGCAAGGGTGACCCTTCGGGCCAAACGGGCCAGCATGCGGTTGGCCAGGCCGAGCTGGGCGTTTTGTTCGTGGATCACCAGGGGCACACCGCGCAGGGCCGCCACAAAAGCCACTGGGAAGCCCGCGTAGCCCCCCATGCTGAGCACCACCCTGGGTTTTAGCGCCTCGACCACCCGCCCCGCCGCCCAGAGGCCCCTGAGCACCTTCAAGCCTTCGGCAGGCCGCAGGGCGTCGCGCGAGAGCTTGCCGGCTGGAATCATCCGGTAGGGCAGCCCGCTGCCCGGCAGCACCCGCTCTTCAATCCCACCCAGCGCCCCCACATAGGTCACGGGCTCGCCGGCTTCCAGCAGGGCCCTCGCGGCTGCCAGACCCGGGTAAAGGTGGCCGCCGGTGCCGCCGCCGGTCACAATCACCATGCGCCTCCTTGAGCGGGTCGCCAGCAGACGCCTGGGAATGGGTAGGGGAGTGCGGGCGCAAAAGTTGCTGGGTTCCAGTGCGCCGGCCTGCGGGGGCGGTGTCCCCTGGCCTTTTTTTCGGCTAAGCCCCTATGCAGTTTCACCCTCGAGCCTCCGCTGCTTGACCCGGTTGCTTATGGGCAAAAGCCTCCCTCGAGAGCGCCTGCAAGAGCCCCATGGCCAGCCCGGCCATCAGCATCGAGTTGCCGCCCATGCTGACCATGGGCAAGGGCGAGCCACCGATGGGGATGGTGCCGATCACGGCGGCGATGTTGAGGGCGGCCTGCAACACCAGGTAGAGGGTCAGGCCCAGGGCCAGCACGCTCAGGGAGCCTTCCAGGTTGGCGGCAATCTGGAGCCCCCGGGCCAGAATGAGCCACAGGGCCAGCAAGACCATCAGACCGGCCAGCCACCCCCCCGACCAGATAATCGAGGCCAGCACGAAGTCGTTGTGCGACTCGGGCAGGTTGGGCATCCGAGCCCCCACCCCCTGCCCAAAAAGCCCTGCGTTCACGATAATCTTGTGGGCCTGGGTAATCTGGTACAAAGGCCCCCGGATTACCTCCGGGCTGAGGTCGCTGACCCGCCCGCTTACATAAGTGCTCCACCCCTCGAAGCGGTCGCGCACCTTCTCGAAGCGGTCGAGGTAGAGGCCCGAAACCGAGAGGGCCAGAATCCAGGCGGTGGCCCCAATGGCCAACAGACGCCGCCAGGGAACCCCAATCACCACCAGCAAAAAGCCCGACAGCAGCAGCACAAACAGGCCCGTATCGAGGTCGGGCGAGGCGATGATCAGGCCCGCTGCCAGGCTGATGGCGAGGATGGGGCCGATGATGGGGTAGTCGGTGGGTTTGTTGTGGAAAAAGGCCGCCAGGTAAAGCACCACTGCCAGCTTGGCCAGCTCCGAAGCCTGCAAGTTGAAGGAGGTGAAGGGCAGGTCAATGAAGCGGCGCTCGCTGCCCGGCCCGAACCCCACCACCAGGTTTGCCACCAGCAGCAAGAGCGAAAGCAGGAAAAAGGGCCGCGCAGCCCAGATGGCCCAGGTCGGGCGCAAACGCGAGACCAGCAGCATCAGCAAAAGCGAGAGGGCCATGTTGCGCAGGTTTTCCAGGCTGTGCTGCTCCGGGGCGGCCCGCATCCAGTCGGAGGTAGCGACCCCCAAAGCTGAAAGGGCAAAAAGCAAAAGCTGTGCCAAGAGAAGAATGCTATCCACCCATACCTCCCATACCCAGCACCACTTGGCGGAATACCTTAGAGCGCTCCTTGTAATCCTTGAACTGATCGAACGAGGTCGCCAGCGGGGCCAGCAGCACGCTGCCCGAGGAGAGCCGCCGCAGCGACTCGCGCACGGCCTGCTCCAGGGCCCTGCGCCCGTCGGGCTCGCCGATTTCCACCACCTCGGCTAAGTCCTGGAAGGCGGCGGCCAGGCGGCCCCCGTCCTGGCCAACGGCCAGAATGAGCCGCACCTTCCGCCCCACCACCTCGCGCAGCTCTGCCACCGGAGCGCCCTTGTCCACCCCGCCCAGAATCCAGGCCACCGGGGCGGGGGCGGCTTCCAGTGCGGTGCGTACCGCATCGAGGCGGGTGGCAATCGAATCGTCTATGAACTGAACACCCCCGATGCGGGCGAAGACCTCGTAGCGGGCCTCGGGGTGGGGGGCGGTGGCCCGGAAGGCTTCCAGGGCAGCGGGGGTGGGCTCCTGCGAGAACCGCCCGGGCTGCTCCCGTCGGACGATATCGGCATAGGCCAGTGCAGCCTGTAAGGCCGCGTTCAGGTTGGTCTCGCGGGGGTCGGGCTGGGGTTCGAAGGGGTAGCGCCGGGCCGGGCTGCCCTCGATGCCGGCCAGGATTTTCGGGTCTTTTGCGTTGTAGACCAGGGCATCCTGGGCGGTGAGGTTTCGAATCAGGTTGAGCTTGGCGGCGTGGTAGGCCTCTAGACTGCCGTGCCGGTCGAGGTGGTCCACGCCCAAAAGGAGCAGCACCGCCACCCTGGGCCGGAAGTGCCGGACGCGCTCGAGCTGGAAACTGCTCAGCTCGGCGGCCACCACCTCGGCCCCGTCCACCACGCGGGCTAGGGGCGGGTCAATGTTGCCCCCCTCCAGGGCTTTGAAGCCCAGCGCCCGCAAAAAGTGCCCGGTGAACAGGGTGCAGCTGGTTTTCCCGGCGGTGCCGGTGATGCCGATCAGGGGGGTGCTGGAGTGGCGGTAGACCAGCTCGGCCTCCCCAATCACCTCGGCCCCGCCTGCTTGCAGGGCTTGGAGCCGGGGGTGCTGGATGGGCACGCCCGGCGCAGCGATGACCTCGAGGTAGGCCCCCGGCTGGGGGTCGGGCTCGAGGTCAAACCCCAGCGCCCGGGCCTGGGCGGCTTCTTCGGGCTTGAGCTGGTCGTCGAAGAAGCGCGCTGGCAGGCCGTGCCGGTGCAGGTAGTCCAGCACCCCCAGGCCGCTGCGTCCGAGTCCGTAGACCAGCCTCATGCCGGCCCTCCCCACAGGTGCGCGGCCAGGGCGGTGCAAAGCGCCGTGACCACCACAAAGCGGAACACCACCTTGCTTTCGGGCCAGCCCGACAACTCGAAGTGGTGGTGCAGCGGGCTCATCTTGAAGAAGCGCTTGCCGGTGCGGCGGAAGTAGCTGACCTGGATGAGCACCGAGAGCACCTCGAGCACCGGAATCAAAGCCGCCAGGGGCAGCCACCAGAGCTTGCCCTCCAGGATGAAAAGCCCTGCGACCAAAGCCCCCAGGGCCATGCTGCCGGTGTCGCCCATGAAGACCGTGGCCCTGGGTGCGTTGTGCCACAGGAAGCCCAGCAGGGCCCCGACCATGGCCTGCGCGGTGGGCAGCCCCATAAAGGGCAGCAGAATTACCGCCGAGACGCTGGCCAGTAGCCCATCCACCCCGTCGGTAAAGTTGAAGGCGTTGCAGGCGGCAATGATGACCAGGGTGAAGAGCAGCACGTCCAGCACGGGATAGGGCGTGTACTGCACCTGCCGGGCCGCCCAGATGGCAAAAATCAGGCTCATGAGCCCCTGCACCACCAGCTTCTCGCGGGCCTTGAGGGGCCGGCGCAACGAACCGGCCAGGTCGTCGGCCAGGCCCAGGAGGGCCATGCCCAGCACCAGCAGCCACAGCTCGGCCCAGCGGTCGCCCCCCGAAAGCCCGTAGACCAGCGCCGCGGCCAGCAAAAAGGCCACCCCACCCATGCTGGGAGTGCCCATCTTGGCCAGGTGGCTCTGGGGCCCCTCGGCCCGCACCTGCTTACCCAGGCGCAAAGCCTGCATCAGGGTAATCCAGAGGCCCACCAGGAACCAGCTCAGAAGGGCGGTGGCGGCCAGGGTGTTCACGGCACCTCCAGATGTAGGGCAGAGGGGTCTGGATGCGAAGCCCAGGCTGGGAAGAGAGTGTGGCTGGCCGGGTCGAGGTTCAACCGCAAGGTGAGGAGGCGGCCCGCCTCGAGGGTATAGAGGTACACCCCGTCGCTTTGAAGCCCGCTGAAAACCCCGGCCCGGAAGCCCAGCCGCAGCCCCTCCGGACTGAGCCGGAAGAGGCCCTGTGGGGTGAGGACATAAAGGTCTTCCAGCACCACTGCGGCCTTCACCCCTGCGGGCAGGGGAAAGCGCAGCCGGTCGGGCAGGCGCAGGGCCTCGGGGCCCAAGGCGTACACGTAGCGCTCACCAGCCGCCAGAAAGCTGTAGCGTCCCTCGGCCAGCCGGCGGCGCTCGAGGCTTACCCCCTGCTCGTCCAGCCAGTAGACCCCCTCTGGGGTGTGGAGCGCATCCCTGGCTTTGTAAAGGCGGCTGCCCTGCCCCGGCACAAAAAGCCGGTCGTCCAGCCCCACCAGGGGCAGGGGCCGGGCCCGCACAAAGGTGGGAACGCCCGGCAGCGGCAGGCTATCCTGGATGAAGCCGTTGCGGTAAACCAGCAGTTGATAGGGGTAGGCTGCCAGCAGGGTCTCGCCGTTGCGGGCCACGTGGGGGGTGGGGCTTGGCAGGGCCAGTTGCAGCCCGGCGGCCCGCACAAAGCGACCTTCCACCACGCCGCCCTCGACCAGAACCGGCTCGCTGGGGGGGCTGGCGGTGGGCTCTGGGGCGCAGGCCGCCAGCCAGAGGCAGGCGAGAAGCCCGAGCCTCATGCTTCCTCCTTCGGCCAAAACTCAAGGAGCCGCTCCAGCCCCACGCTGCGCGAGGCCTTCAGGTACACCAGGTCGCCGGGCCGAACCTGCCCGGCCAGGTAGGCGGCGGCCTCCTCGAGGGTCTCCACCGCCACACCCCCTGCCCGCGCGGCCTGCGTTGGGGCGAACGGCCCGATAAAGAGCAGGTGAGGGCTGACTTGAGCGGCCCGCTCGGCGGCCTCGAGGTGGTGCTTTAAGGCCTCTTCGCCCAGCTCGGCCATGCGGCCCAGCACCAGCCATTTGCGGCCCGGCTGGGTTTGCAGGAAGTCCATCCCGGCCCTGAAGGATAGGGGGTTCGAGTTGTAGGCGTCGTGGATGAAGTCCACCCCCCCCAGCCGCAGCCGCTGCATCCGGCCCGGAGGCAGCTTGAGGCCGGCCAAGCGCTCGACGGTCTCGCCCAGGGGTTGGCCCAGCATCCGGCAGGCGGCCAGGGTAGCCAGCGCCCCCAGCAGCGGCCCCAGGCCCGGATAGGGAAGGGTCACGGAGTGCCCCTCGAAGCGGAACCGGGTCGCCTCCAGGCCCAGCTCCACGTCTTCGGCCCGGAAGTCGCCGGCCTCGAGGCCGTAGGTCTTCAGGCCCGGCAGCCGTACCAGCTCGGCGGCCTGGGTGCTGGCCAGGCGCAGGGGGCTTACCTGCAGGAGCCAGCTTTCCTCACGAATCACGTTTTCCAGGTTGCCAAGCCCCTCCAGGTGCTCTACCCCCAGGCTGGTGAGCACGGCCAGGTCGGGCCGGGCCAGGTAGGTAAGCTCGGCCATCTCCAGAAGCCGGTCAATGCCCAGTTCCACCACGCAGCCGGGGCCTTCCTCCAGGTGAAAGAAGAAGCGGGTCAGGCCCGGAGCATTGTTCAGGTTGCCCTCGGGGGCGGGCCAGCCCAGGCCCTGGGCCAGGCACTCCTTGGTGGTGGTTTTACCCGAGCTGCCCCCCACCGCCAGCACCAGGCCGCCGAAGCGGTCGCGCAGGGCCCTTCCCACCACCAGCAAAGCTCGCTCAGGCCGCTCGACCTGCACCGCGCCGGGGTGGGCCTGGTCGGTGACCACGAAGGCGGCCCCGGCCTGAAGGGCCTGGGGGCCAAAGGCCCGCCCGTGGGTCTGGGCCCCGGGAAGGGCAAAAAAGGCCATGCCCGGCGCTATTTTCCTCGAGTCCCAGTGCAAATCGTGGGCCGTGGTGGCACCTTCATGCACCTTGCCGCCCGTCAGGCTGGCCACCCAGTGGGGTTGGAGTTCTTTGGCCCCTTTCGTCTGCACCATAGCCTCACATGAGTATTGTCATGAAGTTGCACAAAACACTCATCGCTTGACCAGTTTACCCTTGCTAGATGAGTTGTCCAACTGGGGTGGAACACCCCAAAGGGCCAGGAGCCGCGCCGCGATCTCGCGGTAGATGGGGGCGGCTACCTGCGAGCCGTGAATCCGCTCGCCCTTGGGGTGAAAAAGGGTCACCACCACCGTCACACGGGGGGCGTTGGCCGGAATAAAGCCGGCGAAGAGCGCTGCATAGACGCTCTGGCTGTAGCGGCCATTCACCACCACCTGCGCCGTACCGGTTTTGCCGCCCAGAACGTAGCCGGGCAGCCTGGCCTTTTCGGCGATGCCCTCGGTCAGGGCTTTGCGAATATCGCGGGCCACCTGGGGCCGGAACACCGCCGCGCTCTGGGAGGTATTGCCCTCAAACAGAATGGGTTGGCGGTAGACCCCGTCGCCAGCCAGGATGTTGTAGGCCGCTGCGAGGTGCAGGGGGGTGATCAGGAAGCCCTGGCCGAAGGTGGCGTTGGCGTACTCGGCAGGCCCCCAGCGGTGCACCGGGCGAACCTGGGGGGCGGCCACCTGCACGGCAATCCGGGGCTGGTAGGAGAGGGGCGGCAGCAGCTCCTTATCCATGAAGTGCATCTTCTTGAAAAAGCTGTACAGCGTTTCGCGTGGAATTCGCTCGGCCAGGGTGGTGATGCCCACATTGGACGAGAATTTGAGCACCTCGCTCAGGGTGAGGGTCTCGGGGTGCTTGACCACATCATTGATGGTCCAGCCTGCGATGCGGCGGCTCATGGGTGCATAAACCCTGGTGTCCAGCCGGGCCATGTTTTCCTCCAGCAGCACCGCCGCGGTGAGGGGCTTGATGGTCGAGCCGGGTTCCAGCGCATAGGCGAAGGCATGGTTCCGCCAGGAGGGGTCTTGCTGGCTGCTGCGGCGGGGGGCGGTGGGGTCGAAGGCCGGGCCGTTGGCCACCGCCAGGAGCCGCCCGGTTTTGCTTTCCATCACCACCACCGTGCCCCAGTCGGCCTGGGCGGCCTCGAGGCCCCTCCACAGGGCTTGCTCGGCGATGGCCTGGGTCTGGGGGTCAATGGTCAGGCGCAGGCTGTGGCCCTCTGAGAGCAGTTTTTCCAGGTCGAGCTCGAGGCCCGAAAGCCCCTTGCCGCTGCTGCGCTCGCCAAAACCAATGAGCTGGGTGGCCGAAAGGCCCAGGGGATACAGTCGGGTCTCCTCTGGGGTGCTGAACACCAGCGGGGTGCCATCGGCGGCTTCCAGGCTGCCGCGCAACGGGGGCCCCTCCACCAGGGCCGATGCAGGTCGCAAGGGGAGGCTGGGTGCGTTGTGCCAGAGGACATAAAAACCATAGCCCAGCCCCAGCAGAAAGGCGAAAAAAGCCAGCACCACCACCCAGCCCCGGCTCAGGGCGGCCTGTCCTCTCACGCTCAGGGGGTTCAAGGCCTGCTCCTTTCTGGCTCAACGCCGGGGCGGGCCCAGCGGCCCAGGCTCATGGGGATGTATCCGTGGGCCTCGGCCCACTCCTGCAGCGCCAGCGGAGAAACCAACCGGTAGCGCTCCAGGAGCAGCCGGGTCTCTTTTTGTCTCCGGTCGGCTTCAGCCGCCTGGAGCGCCGTGAGGCGGGCGCTCAGTTGTTGGTTGTAGTGCCCCAGGGCGGTCAGGCCCGACAGCAGCAGCAAATACACCAGGCCCCAGCGAAATACGGTCTTCATACCATGCCTCCATCTATGCGCTCGGCGGCGCGCAGCTTGGCGCTGCGGGCCCTCGGGTTGGCCCGCTGTTCGCTCTCCGAAGGAATAATGGGCTTTTTGGTAAGGGGTCGAAGGAGGGTGGACTCGCGCAGGAAATGTTTGACCAGGCGGTCCTCGAGGGAGTGAAAACTAATCACGACCAGCCTGCCGCCGGGCTTTAGCACCGCCTCGGCCCCCCTGAGCAGCGCCTCCAGCGCCCCTAGTTCGTCGTTGACGTAGATTCGCAGGGCCTGGAAGGTCTTGCGGGCGGGGTGGCCGGCCTCGCGGTAGCCGGTGGCCCGGCGGATCACCTCGGCCAGCTGGGTGGTGGTCTGGATGGGGCGGTTTTGCACAATGAAGCGGGCGATGCGCCTTGAACGCGGCTCCTCGCCGTAGCGGTAGAGGATTTCGGCGATTTCATCTTCGGAGTAGGTATTAACCACCTCGCCTGCCGTGAGCCCATCCTGTCCCATCCGCATGTCCAGGGGGCCTTCGTGCTGGTAGCTGAAGCCCCGCCGGGCGTCGTCGAAATGAAAGCTGGAGACCCCCAGATCGGCCAGGATGCCCTCCACCTGCGGAAAGCCCCGCTTCTTCAGCTCAGGCACCAGCTCGCGGAAGTTGGCCTGAACCAGGGTCAGACCCGCCAGGTTCAGGGCCTGGGCTCGGGCGATGGCCTCGGGGTCCTGGTCGAAGGCAATCACCCGCCCGCCCCGCTCCAGAATGCCCCGGGTGTGGCCTGCCCCGCCCAGGGTGGCATCCACATACACCCCACCGGGTCGAACCGCCAGCCAGTCCAGGGCTTCGTGGTAAAGCACCGAGGTATGGCTCACACCCCTCCTCTGGCGCAAAGGTGGCTGAACGGGTGAGAACGGTCTAGGGGCGGCATACATGGCTCATCCAATCAGGCCGCGCAGGGCCTCGGGGGTGGTGGGGTTCTCCAAAAACTTGGTCATGTTGGCCCACCAGCGGCTCTCGCTCCACAGCTCCAGTCGGGTGGGCGCGCCCACCACCACCGCATCGTTGGTGTCCTCGAGGCCGGCAAACTTGCGCAGGGGTGGGGGGATGGTCACCCTGGAGGCGTTGTCCATCTGGGTCTTGTGGGCCCCAGAGTACAAGAAGCGCACCAGCTCCTGAGCGGCCCGGTCAATGAGGGGCACGTTTTGCAACTGGCGCTCGATGTTGCTCCAGGCCAGCAGGGGGTACATATACAAACAGCCCTCGAGGCCCCTCGTAATCACCACCCCATCCTCAATAAACGAACGGAAGGGCTGCGGAATGACAACCCTTCCTTTGTCGTCGAGGCTATACTGGTGTTCACCGAAGGGCATTTTGTTTTCTCCTGCGCAGATTCGGTTTTCAGGCTCGTCTCCCCACGAGCGTTTCCCACCGGAGGTGCTGTTCTGAACAGTAATGTACCACGCATTCCCCACTTTTTACCACTACCTCCCACCTAAGCCCCACTTTTTCCCACCTTGGGGGGGCTGAGTGGGTGGATTTCCCACTTGCGCTCCGGGGATTATGAATAGGGGACGGAAGGGTGTGAGAATTCGTGATAGGGACGCAAAAATGGCCTATTCGATTCACCCAAAAGGGGGGACTGCCGAAAGCAGCATAGAACCCCCGTGCGAAATTTGAGCGGCGCATGTGAATAAGCCCCCAGCTCCCCAATGCCTTCAGTGGCTGCACCGGAATTCCTTTAGTGCCGAGAAGCGGACGCGGTATGCAAGCCACGGACCTATACCCAGCCGATATCCTCAGACAGGCAGGGAGTGCGGTACAATCGGCACAGAAAGCCCCCCCTGGGCTACGGCCCCAAGGGGGGGACGTGCGTTTGGGGGCTCAGGGTTTGAGCAGGGCCAGGGTGGGGTTCTCCACCTGCAACTCGCCCCGCGCCAGGGCCAGCAGGCGCTCCTGGGGCCAGCCCCGCTCGGCGTTGGTGGGCATGGCGTGCTCGGGCAGGGCCAGGCCGGGGTCGGGCCGGATAGAGCGCAACAGGCTGCTGCGGGAGACGATTTCCTCCCAGTGGAGCCGGGCCGTCAGGTTGCTCAGGCCCAGGCGGCCCTGGCCGTCCATCCAGTAGATGACGGTTTCCATCCCGCTGGGGGTGCGGGAGACCAGCCCCCACACCGCCACCCAGCCGTCCAGGGCCAGGGGCACTAGGTAGGCCGGGTCGTTGAACGCCGGGGGCTCATCCGGCACGGCCAGGCCGGCCAGGTAGCAGTTGAGCGACGTGGCCGAAAAGGGCATGGCAAAGAACGGTAGTTCCATAGCCTCCAGTGTAGCGCCTCAGCGCCGCGTGTATTTATCCCCAGGGGCAATCGTGGAGTATTGAATCCAGGGGGCGATGTCGGGGCTCACCACCAGGCGCGGGCCGCCTTTGTCCACCTGGTGGGAGATGTAATGCACGCCCTCCGGGTCGGCGGTCAGGCGGCCCCAGGCCCAATCCTGGCAGGTCGAAAATCGGCACACGTGCCCATCCCGTGCCGGGCCGGGGGTTGGCGAATCACCCATTTTTGGCGTGACGGATACAAGGCCGTCAAGACATACGCTCGATTGGACAAGCCTGGACTGTCAGCAAATACCAATGCCGGCCCTGACTGCATGGCCGGCACCGGTTGGGTGGTGTGGGAAGAGGCGTAAGCCGGGTTCTGTTTCCGCAGCCATCTCTCTGGGATGAGCGTCGCCGCTCACCTCGAGCGTCCCCGCCGCAGGTCGTAGCGAACCGGGTCAGTTCTGCCTGTCGGACTTACGGGACTTGCAGCAGATGGGGTTTGCCTAGCTGCCCCTGTTGCCAGGGGCACTGGTGCGCTCTTACCGCACCGTTTCACCTTGACCGGGTTACCCCGGCAGTCTGCTTTCTGTTGCACTATTCCGTCGGGTTACCCCGCCCAGCCGTTAGCTGGCATCCTGCCCTGTGCTGCCCGGACTTTCCTCTGGTGAAGCACCAGCGGCTGCGCCCTCTTCCCACCCCCTTATTTTAGCTCAGGCAGACCACCTTGTTAAGGACGGCGAGGTTTGAAACGCCCTTAGACCACCTCCCGTTCAGTGGGGTGGATGCGTCAGGGGGTGTTTGGCCTGAAAGCGGCGAAGATGGGCTGACGCTCAGTGAGGGGGCTACCTCATTCATGGATGATTTTCTCGACGACCTTCTTCACTCGGTCGCCCGGCGCTACCGGCCCGAGCGCCTTGGTCACGATGCCAATGGCTGCCATGGGCGATTTGAGCGAGGCAAAGTCCACATGGGCCCGTATCCAGGCTTCTATTTCAGCCTCGCTCATCTCCTGCGGCAGGTATCTGTCCAGGAAGGCAATCTCAAATGCGTTCTGATTCTCTTCTGCCGTGACCCGCAGGGCTTTGAGAATCTTCACGGCGTCGGCGTCGGGCAGGGGCCTGCCGTCGCCCTTGCGGTCGAGTTCAGCTTTAACCACCCGGGCAAAGTCGCGGCTGGCGGTGTCGCCGCGCTTCATGGCCTCGACGATCTCCTTCTTGATTCCTTCGTAAATCGCGGTGCTCATGCCTTCAGTTTATCGCGCTCTTCACAGAGGTGGCCGCCCACGAAAACGAGAAGGGACAAAGAGAC
>NZ_JANWVH010000028.1 GCF_025056915.1 Meiothermus sp.
CGGCTGGTGGCGTGAAGGGCCAGGTCAGCCACCCCACCGGGCCTCCCCACAAGGTAGGGGAGGGACAGAGCGAGGCCAGGCGAGGTTTGACTTGATTCACTCACTGTGCGGGAGTGGTTGTACGGGCTTTTATGCGACACAGTACAAATACCATGGGCGCTCGAATGCTTTGCGGCGGTAGGAGCGGAAGGGCAGGGTGCAGAGTCTGGGGGTGAGAGACCAACGACCCACCTCAGACCCCCCACTCTCACCTTGTGCATCCTCGAGAGTGGCTCGTACGCTTGAGGCTGTAACCACCCCGGTTTTCGCTGGCCCATCCTGCGAAGGGCTTTCGTTTGTGCCCTAGACTGAGCGTATGCTGATCTACGGGCGCAACCCGGTCTTGGAAGCCCTGCGCGAGGGCCAGGTGGGGCAGGTTTGGGTGGCCAGGGGCGTGGAGAACTGGCTTTTGAAGGAACTCGAGAAGCTGGGAGCCCCCTACAAGCTGGTGCCCCGCATCGAGCTCGACCAGATGGTGCGAACCACCCAGCACCAGGGCCTGGTGGCCGAGATTGAAGAGGCCACCTATGCCGACCCGGAGGCCCCCTTCCGGCTGGCCCAAAAACGCGGCGAGCAGCTCTTGCTGGTGGTGCTGGACGGTGTGACCGACCCGCGCAACTACGGGGCCCTCATTCGCAGCGCCTTTGCCCTTGGAGCGCACGGGGTGGTCACGGAAGAGCGCCGAAGTGCGCCCTTGTCGGCCCTGGTGCTCAAAGCCTCGGCAGGCACGGCCCGCAAGATTCCCCTGGTACAGGTCAAGAACATTGCGCGGTATCTGGAGCAAATCAAACAGCAGGGGGTCTGGGTGTATGGCACCAGCGGCAAAGTCAACAAGACCATTGCGGAGCTGGACTACCGCCGCTCCCTGGCGGTTGTCATCGGCTCGGAAGGCGAGGGTATGCGCCGCTTAGTGACCGAGCACTGCGACGAGCTGGCCCGGATTCCCCTGGCCGAAGGGGCCGAGAGCCTGAACGCGGCAGTGGCCTTGGGGGTGGTGCTGTACCAGGTGCGGTTGGGGCGTGATTAAGGCGGTTTCGGCAACACTAATTAGTTCATAGTGCAGCCTCGAGGGCCTGCGAGGCCAAAGGTGTGTGCCAACCGGTTATGTGCTGCAGGCCATTAAACACGGATTGTCAAGTTATGAGCCCTGGGTCATGGGCAGACTAGCGGTAATACTTTGCTGTATCGCGCAGGTGCCCCTGAAAGTCCACGTTCAGGAACAAACGCCCCTGGGCGTGCAGGAAGTACAGGTATTTCTGGCCCTTATCGTTGGTGCGGGTGGGGTTGAGCACGGCCCGCAGGGCTTCAGCACCGGGGTTGCCGATGGCCCCGGGGGGCAGGCCGCGCCGGGTATAGCTGTTGTAGGGGGTGTCTTTCTCAAAGTCGCCGGCGCTGCGGTTGAGTTCGGGCAGGCGCTTGCCCAGGCCGTAGGCCACGGTAGGGTCGGCCTGGAGGGGCATCCCGAGTTCCAGGCGGTTCAGGAATATGCCAGCTATAACGGGCTTTTCGCTGCTGTTGGCGGCCTCGGCCTGCACGATGGAGGCCAGCGTGACCCAGTCGTGGATGCTCAGTCCAAGCTGCTTCAGGCGGCTCTGGGCCGAGGGCGTGAACTCCTGTTGCATGCGGCGGGTCATAGTCCGGATGACGTCCTCGGCGGTGTAGTCGAGGGGGAACTCGTAGGTCGCGGGGAAGAGGTAGCCCTCGAGGCTTGGCCCAAGGGCCTCAGCGGGGCGCAGCTCGGCGGGCGGGCTGTTGACCAGCTCCAGGAACCGGGGGCCGTCCAGGTTGTTTTCGCTCAGGCGCTGGGCCATGTCCACCGCCCGCCAGCCTTCGGGGAAGGTGATGCGCACCGTGAGGGGGCGTGATTCGTCGGTAATGGCCAGGGCCAGAGCCCGCAGGCCCTTGCCCTCGAGCTTGTAGTAGCCGGGTTTGAGCTCTTTGTCCTGCCCGGAAAAGCGCAGGTACAGGGCAAACAGGTAGCCCGAGCGCACCAGCCCGGCCTGCTCGAGCAAGCGCCCCACGGCGGCGGCCCCGCTGCCCTTGGGAATGCGAATCTCGGCGGTGGTGCCGGTGGGCCCCATCAGGTAGAGGGCGTAGCCCAGCATCCCCGCCACCAGCGCAAACATGAACAGCACCCCCCGCAGAATCCAGCGGTTTGGCGACTTGCCCCGCTCCTGGGGGTCGTCGGGGCTGGCGGGCGGCGGGTCGGGCAGGGGGGGCTTGTTGGTTTCGTCCATGCGGGATACTCCGTAATGTGGGGTCAGGCCCGTGCCAAATACGACTCGAGCAGCGCAATGGCGGCTGCTTCGTCCAGCTTACCCTTCTCCTGCCGGATGCGCTTAGGGGCGCTCATCAGGCGTTGCTGGCCTTGCTTGGTGGTGAAACGCTCGTCCATCAGCTCAACCTGCATTCCTCTTCCCCGCATGGCCTCCACCAGGGCCAGCACCCGCTCGGCCTGGGCGCTCAGGCTGCCATCGGTACGCAGGGGCAGGCCCACCACAAAGCGCTCGGCCCGCTCCTGCTCGGCCAGGGCAGCCAGGGCTTTGAGGTCGGCCTCCAGGCTGGTGCGCACCAGATAGCCCCGACCAAAAGCCCAAGGCGAGCCCGTCTCGCCGACGGCCAGGCCAATCCGGGCCTCTCCCACATCCAGCGCCACCACTTTCACCCTTGCTATTATTTCGTTTAGCCGCCTCGAGAAAATGAGGATTTAAGGCCGAGTTCAATTTCGTGCCTGGGGGGCGCTGCCGTGAGGGCAGTTCACCGGGCGAAGCCGGCCAGCCATGGCGTTTGCAATCAGAGGGGGCGTTCCCTTGCGGCTTACCGCTCAGGCCATGCGAAGACCCCCTGCCGATGGGATATGATTTGCAGAGTCGGTACGGAGCCGACCCACCACCCTATTTCACAAACAGGCCGGAGGAATGTACAAAATGGCAGCCCAGTTTGACGCAAACCGCCCCTTACGTGTAGCCGTCATCGGTTCGGGGCCTTCGGGCATCTATGCAGCCGAAGCCCTCATCAAACAAAGCGAAACCCCTGTGCTGGTTGATGTGTTCGACCGACTGCCCACCCCCTATGGGCTGGTGCGCTACGGGGTGGCCCCCGACCACCAGACCATCAAGTCGGTGACCAAGGTGATGCAGAAGGTGCTGCAAGACCCCCGGGTGCGCTTCTGGGGCCATGTGGAGTTTGGCCGCGACCTGACCCTGGGCGATGTGCGCCGCCACTACGAAGCGGTGGTCTATACGGTGGGGGCCTCGAGCGACCGCCACCTCGGCATCCCCGGCGAAGACCTGCCGGGTAGCCTCTCGGCCACCGAGTTCGTGGCCTGGTACAACGGCCACCCCGACTACAGGCACCTGCCCCTCCGGCTCGACAGCCCTGGGGTGGCGGTGGTGGGGATGGGCAACGTGGCAGTGGATGTGACCCGCATCCTGGCCAAGTCGGCGGAGGAACTGCGCACAACCGACATCGCCGACCACGCCCTGCCGGTGCTGGCCGAAAGCCGGGTGACCGATATTTACATGCTGGGCCGCCGGGGCCCCGCGCAGGCCAAGTTCACCACCAAGGAGCTGCGCGAGTTAGGCGAGCTGCCGGGGGCCGATGTGGTGGTGAGGCCGGAGGAACTCGAGCTCGACGAAAGGAGCGCCGCTGCCATTGCGGGCGAACCGGCCCTCCTGAAGAACCTGGAAATTTTGCGCGAGTTTGCGGCCAGGCCGCTGGAAGGCAAGCCCCGCCGGGTGCATATTCGCTTTCTGGTCTCGCCGGTGGCCATTCTGGGCGAGGGCCAGGTGCAAAGGATTCGCCTGGAGAAAAACCGCCTGGACCAAAACCTGAACGCGGTGGGCACGGGTCAGTTTGAGGAGCTCGAGGTGGGGATGGTGCTGCGCTCGGTGGGCTACAAGGGGGTGCCCCTGCCCGAGGTGCCCTTCGATGGCCGCAAGGGCATCATCCCCAACCAGGCCGGGCGGGTGCTGCGGGAGGGCCAGGTCTCGCCGGGGGAGTACACCGCAGGCTGGATTAAGCGCGGCCCCAGCGGGGTGATTGGCACCAACAAAGCCTGCGCCACCGAGACCGTAAAGCTGCTGCTGGAAGATGCCCCCCACCTGCCACTGGCCCCCGACCCCGACCCCGAGGCCATTCCACGGCTCCTGCGCGAGCGGGGGGTGCGCTACGTGACCCTCGAGCACTGGCTGCGGCTCGACGCCCACGAGACCGCGCAGGGCCAGGCCCAGGGCCGCCCCCGGGTCAAGGTGACCAGCGTGGAGGGGATGCTCGAGGTGGCAAGGGAAGGATGAGCAGGGCCGAGGGTTGGTGGTCTATGGACAGCAGCCTATCGCGCCCTTTACAGACGTGACTGCCTATCCAGGCGGCCACTGTTCTGTCCAGGACAAAGCTTTCTTATAGTCGAATGGCTCTAAATATGTGAAGAGCGCTCTAGACCATCAACCTTGACTATCGCTGTACCCAGCCTGTCCAGCGATAGGCGGTGGCCATGGCCCGGCGGAGGGTTGCTGGGTCGGGTGGGTGGGTGAGCAGGCGCTCGAGGTCGGCCTCGGAGATGGAGGCAAAGGCCGGTGCGGTGGGCCTTTCCCCAGCAAAGCGCATGGCCATCCCCTCGGCCTTCCAGCGCGGCCAGCCCTCGGGCTGGGCCAGGTGGAACAGCTCGTGGCGCAGGGTGCGCTCGAGGCCTCCCCGCAAAAGAACCGGCAGACGCTGGGTGTCAATCCGGTTCTGGCCTCGGTGGGCCGCCGCCAGCACAAACCAGGGCAGCCGGGTGGAGGCCGTGTAGGACTTCAGGTCGGGGTGGATGACCACCCGCACGGCGGGCAGCAAGTAGCCCATTTGTTGCAGGTCCCGCCGGGCTTGCCGCAAGACCCTGAACACCTCGGGGAGGTGTAGCGCGTCGGGGCTCCGGGCGTACTGCACCACGAAGCCGGGGGCCAGGGCCTTTTGCCAGGGCTGGGCCAGGGCCGGAGGCAGGGCCATGAGCCAGACCGCGCACAGCAACAGGAGGGGCAGCCGAGGGGAGGCCATCCGGCTTCTCCGGCAAGAGGTGCTGCTTCCTCACTCCGTAACCCGCACCTGCCGCACCGTGCCCACCCCCCGCACCTCCGGCTCGTACATCAGCCAGGCCAGGGTGGGCAGAGCGGTGAAGAGGCCCGGGGTCTCGGCCCGCAGGACGTAGGTGAAGGTGACGGGGCCCTGGAGGTAGCTGAAGAAGAACTCCACCTGCCGGTCGCGGATCTCCCGCCCGTCGAACCAGTAGTTCCAGCCGTAGTAATCGTCGCCGAAGCGGGAGCGCACGCCGGCGATGCGGAAGGAGTCGTCGTTTTCCACCACGCTAAAGCCCGCCGGGGTGGGCTCTTCCACCACCACATACCGCACCGCCCCCTGCTCGGGGCGCAGGGTGAGGGTGACCACCAGAAGCTCGCCCGCCTTCACCGGGCCGCCCAGGGGGCTGCGCTCGTACACGTAGCGTTCGGCCTTGGCGTCGTAGCGGGGGGTGAGCTTCTCGTAGGTGCGGGCCACCCGCAGGCCCCGGGCCTCGGGGCGCAGGTACTCGCGTTCTTCGAAGTAGGCCACGCTGCCGCTTAGGTAGATGCGGCTCTGGCTCGTGACCTGCACCTCGTTGGCACCCACCCGCAGGCCTTCCAGGGCCAGTTCGGCGCCCTGGGCTGGCACCCGCAGGGTCTGGGTCTGCCCGTTGACCGCGACCTCGACTTCTTGCTCGAGGGGTTGCTCGCCGGTGGCTCTGGCCAGGGCCAGCGCGGCCACCACCACGGCGGCGGTGTCCTTGGTGGAAACCCAGCGGGCGCCTTTGCGCTCCAGGAGGAGCCAGTTCACGATTTTCGGGATGGCCGGGTGGTTCGGGCGCAGTTTGGCCAGGGCTTCCAGACCCCGGGCGGTGGCCTCGAGGCGGTCGTCGTTCCAGGCAAAGCGGGGGGCCCGCACCTCCCAGTAGGCGCTGCGCTCCCGTTCGGTCAGTTTAGTCAGCAGGCCATCCAGGGCCCGCTCGGCCTGGGCCCGGTTGCCGTTCTGCTGGTAGGCCAGCACGATTAGCGCATGGCCGTAGGGGGTGAGGTCGCGCCGGGTCAGGTAGTCTTGCAGGTAGCCCAAATCCAAGGGTTGGGTGGACTGGAAAGCGGTGCGGCTCAGCAGGGGACGACCCGCTTGTAGTACGCCAGGTCGCCAGCCCTGGGGCAAATAGCGGGGCCCGGCCAGGGCGAAGGCATAGGCGGCGTAGGCCACCGCGTCGGCGGCGTAGGTTTCGGCGTCGGGCCGGTTCAGGGTTTTGAGCAGGTACTCTACGCCCCGCCTGAGCACGTCCTCCCGCACCACATAGCCGGCCTCCTGGGCTTGTAAAAGCCCGGTGAGCACGTACGAGGTGATGTACAGCGAGGAGTCGTCGTTTTGCCAGAAGCCCCAGCCACCGTCGTCGTGCTGGAGGTCGTAGAGGCGCTTCAGCCCGGCGGCCACGAAGTCGTCGAGGTTGGCCGCAACCTCCTGGGGTAGCCGGGCCAGCGCCCCCGCTTGCTTGGCCAGCAGGCTGGGCAGGAAGCGGCTCATGGTCTGCTCGGAGCAGCCATAAGGATACCCGGCCAGATACCCAAGCGCCGGGGTGACGGCGGCGGCCAGCGAGGGGGTCAGGTAGAGCTTGCCCCTGGTCTGGACGAGGTCGGTATTGGGTGGCAGGGTGAATCTCCAGCTATCACCCGATTGAGAGGCCCAGCCCAGCTCTTGCTTGAGCCCTTTGGGGAAGATGGGCAGCTGGGTACGCAGGGCATCCGAGGCCGCAGGGGTGAGGGCCGAGGCTTGCAGGGTGGCGGTACCGCTCTGGTCGGCCCGCACCCGGTAGCCTGCCGCCGTCCGGCCCCCAGTGGGGAGCTGAGCCAGGGTGGTGGGGGGCGTGAGCAGGCTCAGACCGGTGGCCTCGAGCCTGAGCTGCCCCGCCTGGTTTTCGCTCAGGTTGTTCTGCCCAATCACCCGCAGGGTGGCCTCGTCCCCGCGCACCAAAAAGCGCGGGGCGCTGAGGCGGGCAATCACCGGCAGGGTGGTGGTGACGGTCTGGGTGGCCTGCCCCACGCTGTCCGAGAGGGTGATGGCCCTGGCGGTCAGGCGCCACTGGGTCAGGTTGTCGGGAAACCTGGCCTCGAGGGTGGCCTCGCCCTGTTCGCCCGTCTCCACGCTGGGCAGCCACAGGATGGTATCGCGGAAGTCCTCGCGCACCCTGGGCAAGGCCGCCGAGTCCTTGGCCTGCCCGAAGACGGCCTTGTCCAAAGGAGCCCGGGCCGCCGTGCTGGGGGCGGGGGCCACATTGCCGAAGTAGTAGCCCCCGGCGGTCTGGGTGCCCACCAGGTTGTTCTTCAAAGCCCAGAAGAAGGCGCGGATGTCCGGGGCCTTCTCGGGGCGCACCAGGTAGATGGCCTCGTCCACCAGCCCCAGCGTGACCTGGCTTTTCACCGGGCGGCCCTGGGCATCGGTCACCTTGAGCCGGTAGGTGGCGGTCTCGCCGGGCTTGTAGGTGGCTTTATCCGAGGCCACCGCGACGTTCAGGAATTTCTCGCTGGGCGGCAGCAAAAAGCCGGCCACTTCGGTGTAATACTCTCCACCGCCCAGCACCGTGACCGAGAGGTAGCCGTTGGGGGCCATCTCCGGGGTGAGCTTGAGTGCGTAGGTGAAGGTGGAGCCCCTAAAGCGCACAATCTCGGGCCGGGCCAGGCGCTCCCCTTCCAGGTTGACCAGCGCCCAGCCGTCCGCCACCGGCGACTGCACCACGAAGCGGGCGGTTTCGCCGGGGCGGTACTCGGGTTTATCGGGGGTAATTTTCAGGCTTTTGTAGCCCCAGAACCAATACGAACCGTCCGAGACCCAGACCTGTTCCTCGGCCTGGGTGGCCCGTCCGGCCCCGTCGCGGGCCTCCACCACCAGGGCGTAGGCCCCCTGCCGGGGCAGCCGCAGGCGCAGGGTGGCCTCACCCCTGGCGTCGGTGCGGCCTTGCAGGCGCAGGGTGCGCTCGCGCTGCTCGCCCTGGCCCCGCACCCAGTAGGCGCGGCTCGCGGTCAGGCTGAAGGGCAGCGAGACGGGGTTGCCCTCGAGGTCCTGGGCCCGCACGGTGGCGATCAGGGTGTCCTGGGTCTGGTAGGCGTACTGGTCGGTACGGATGTCCAGCACAACCCCCGCGCGGTAGGCGGTGATGAAGCCGGTGCCGCTAATCTCGCGCCCGGCCTCGTCGCTGACGCCGGCCTCGAGGGTCAGCCGGTAGTCCTCGGCCTCGGGCTTCAGGGGCAGCTCCACCACCAGTTCCCCCTGGGCATTGAGCCGCCCCTCGCCCCGCTCTATGATCTTGCCCTCGTAGCTGTCCTCGAACTCGTAGCTCTGGTAGAAGCCGTAGCTCGAGGTATACGCAAAACGGTAGTAGGGCCGCTGAATGAGGGCATAGCTCACCCGCCCCCCCGCCACCGGCCCGCCAAAGAGGTACTCCCCCTTCACCAAAAAGCGGGCCTTTTCTCCCTGCACCGCCACCTTTTTCTCCGAGGTGACCTCCACCCGATACTCCGGCTTGACGAACTCCTGCACCTCGAACTCGCCCGAGTGCTCCTCGCCCCCCAGCCGGGCCACCAATGTGTAGGTGCCCAGCCGCGCGTCCAGCCCAAGGCGCAGCTGCCCGCTAAAGCTGCCGTAGGCGTCGGTGGTGAAGCGGCCCGAAAACACCTCGGCATCGTCGCTGTCGCGCACCACCGCCTCCACCGGCTGCCCCGCCACCGGCTTCAGACCGCTTGCGCTGCGGGCCGTCCCCTTGAAAAACACCGTATGGCCGGGGCGGTAGACCGGGCGGTCGGTGACCAGGTAGACCCGGTTTTGCTCCCGGTTCCAGCTTTGCCAGTAGGCGTTGCTGAAGGCCCAGGAGGTGCCCGAGCGGGCAGCCACAAAAAGGCCATCGGTGCTCTTCAGCTGGCTTCTAAGCTGCGCCAGCCCGCCTTCGGCCCGTACCTGCTGCACGATGCGCCGGTTTTGCGAAAGGAACACCTGTGCGGTGCGGGGCTGCCCATTGCTCAGGCTGGCGGTGTAGACCAGCAGGCTCTGTGGGTCGGACTTGACCACCAGCCCCAGGCGGGTGACCAGAACCAGGGTGGCCGAGGTGGGGCGTGGGGCGCCGATCTGGGCCAGGTACAGCCCTTCGGGCAGGCGCCCCAGGGTCACGTTGCCATAGGGGTTGTTGCGGGCGCGAAAGACCGGCACGGTTCGCACCGGCGACAGACTGAGCTCGCGGGTTCGCTGAAAATCGCGCGGCCCGCCCAGCTCCACCACCCTCTCGGGGTTTTGAATCTTGAGGAGGCGAATCTGGCTGCGGCCCCCCTCTGGCAGAAAATACTCCAGCCGCACCGGCTGGGTGGGGCTATAGGTGCCGCCCCCATACAACTGGGGTTCCTGGCGCTGGGCCGAGCTGGGGAGGCCCATCAAGATTAGCCCCAGCAAACCCATTCCCGTTTTCCAAAAACGCTTCAGACCCTGCCAGTAGCTGCCTTTCATACCACCTCGCCTGGTTGCGGTTTCCTGATGATGCGCCTACCCCTCGTACGCTTTGGTGGTTCGGCGGGAGGGGCGAGGACGGACTGGGAATGGGGTCTCATATGGGCCTGGGCTAGCTCACGATTTTCCAGCGGTAAAACCCCAAAAAATAGGGGTTCTCGGGCCTGGGGTGCCAGTATTTCTGGGGGTGCTGGTTCAGGGTTTTCAGGCTGACCAGCCGCACTTCTCCGCCTTCCGAAGGGGCGTAGCCGGTGTGATAGACCACCAGGCCGTTCCCCAGATAGACCATGCTGTGGTAGGCCGAGCCTTTGGCCAGGGGGCGCACGAAAAAGAGCAGGTCGCCCCGCCGGGCCTTGTCCGGGGTGCGGCCCAGGAGGACGCTCGAGTACCGCATCAGGTACATGGCGCTGGCCCACCCCACCAGCCGACCCTCCTTCACATCGTTGGAGCGGTAGGGCCCCGGCGCCACCCGGAAGACCGCGCGGCCAATCTGCGGCAGGGGAAACGCGCCCAGGGGCGGGGCCTGCACCCGGGGCAGGTAGGGGAACTGCTGAAACCAGTCCTGGGTCTTGGGCTTGAGGGCTTCTACAAAGGCAAAGCGCAGCAGGCCGGAACAGTCCTGCGCCTCGGCGGGCCAGGCCGGCGAGGGGGCGGTGAACTGGGCCTCGGCAATGGCCGCAAACCACTCTAAAAAAGCCTCGCGCCAGGCGGTGCTGTGGAGCTCGGCCACATCGGGGTAGCCGTCCTGGTCGAGGTCGGAGAGGTCGGGCCGGGCCGGGCTGAGCGGCGCCGCCGACCCCAAGCTCCAAAACCCCAGAGCCATCCATCCGAGCACCAGCCCCACCCACCGTGTACCTTGCAGCATGTTCCCTTCGATTGTAGCGCGAACCAAGGTAAGCTGGGGGTCGTCTAAAGGCTGTCTCAAGTCGTGGGAGCGCAATGAACGAATGGAGTGGGCTTTGGCTGGGATGGGGCGGTTTAAGCCTCCTGGGGCTGCTCTGGGCCGAGTGGCGGCAGCGGCGTGCTTTGCGGGCTCTCTTCAAGGTGTTCTGCTCGCTGGGGTTTTTACTCTTTGCCCTGAGCCTGGGCCTCGAGGGTTGGTTCGCACAGTTTGTTTTTACGGGGTTGCTGCTTTCGGCGGTGGGGGATGTGCTCTTGCTGTTCAGGTCGAACCGGGCCTTTCTGGCGGGTCTGGTGGCCTTTCTGCTGGCTCATCTGGCCTACCTGGGGGCCTTTGTACAGGTGGGCTCACCGAGCCTGTGGGGCTTGCTGCTGGTGTGGCTGGGGGGATATTTCTGGTTGCGCTGGCTGTGGCCGCACCTGGCGGGCTGGCGGGGGCCGGTGCTGGCCTACGGCGTGGTCATCAGCCTGATGCTCTGGGTAGGGCTGGGGGTGCCCAGGCCGGAGGTTTTTCTGGGTGCACTGCTTTTTTACCTGTCCGACCTGTTGGTGGCCCGGGAGCGCTTTGTGGTACAAGAACCCCTGAACCCCTTGCTGGGGCTGCCGCTCTACTACGCGGCCCAGTATTTGCTGGCCGGGTCGGTGCGGTAGGGCTACGGAAGCTGGGTGGGGATGGGGGGGTCGCCCAGGAAAATCAGGGCGCCCTCGTGCGGGGCCAGGTGCAAGGAAAGCTGTTTTTGGGGTGGCAGGAATTCCTGGCGGTGCCAGTGGTAGCCCGGTAGCGGGGCCGGCAAGCCCAGCTCGAGCAGGTCATAGGTGCGCTGCACGGTTTCTTGGCTGGGGTTGAAGGCCAGCACCGCCGCCGGACGCTGGCCCCGCACCTGCACCAGAACCTGGTCTTCACGTCCCAGCAAGGGAAAGCGGCAGGAGCCCGCTGCTGCGTTTAGCAGCATCCGCCACAGGGCCAGGCGTTCGGGAGAGAGTTCCTCCAGCGCATCGCTGGTGAGCAGGGCCCCACCCATCATCCCGGCAAAGAGGGCCAGCGCGGTCTGTTCGTCCGGGCGCAGGTGGTGGAACCGCTCGCGCAACAGCACGCAGTCGGGGTCGGCTTCCCAGAGCAGGTGGTTGGCAAAGTTGCGCAGAGCCAGCCCGTGCAGGCGCTCGAGGGCGTCGGGGAGCCACTCCGCCCCCACATCGCGCCCGGTGCGGTTGCCCTCGACCAGCCCCACCGAGGCCCACAGGGGCATCCCGCAGCCCATCCAAAGGGCCTCGCCGATTTCCTCGCGGATCATCCGGGCCACCCTGTGCCAGACCTCCATTCGGCTCAGGCCGGGGGTGTGGTAGGCTGCCCGATCCGGGCCGTATTCCGCGCCCCAGAACATAAAATCGGTCTTGAAGTATTCGCAACCCCAGTCATGCCGCCAGGTGCGGAAAACCCTGCGCAGGTATTCGAAGGCCTCCGGGTGGGTGGCATCCAGAATGTAGTACTCCTCGCTTCGCTTGTGCCAACGGAACTCGCCGTAAAAGCGCATCTGCACCAGCGGCTGGCCCGTTTCTCGCTCGCGCAACACCCAGTCGGGGTGCTGCCGGTAAAGCTGGCTGCGGTTGCCTACGGTAAAAGGGGCGATCCACAGGCCAGGCCGGAAGCCCGCCGCGCGGATTTCCTCCAGCACGGGCTTGAGGCCCCGGGGAAACTGGGGTTTGACCAGGAGCCAGTCGCCCATCTCGGGGGTGAAGCCGTCGTCGAGCTGAAAAACCTGCATGGGAAGGTGTTCCCGCCGGGCCACCGCCTCCACCCCGCGCAGGTGCTCCAGGATGTTCTGCTCGCTGATGGCCGCATACAGGTGGTACCACGAGCACCAGCCGGTGATGGGCTGGGCGGGAATGCGCGGCGGAAAGGGGGCGGCCTGGGCCACCCGGCGGGCCCACTCGCGCAGGGCTTCCTCCACCCCCGCGTGCTCGAAAACCAGCAGGGTCTCGGACTCGATTCGCCCGGCCTTTTTTCGATCCCACAAGGTCTGGATGCAAAGCGTGGGGCCTGCAAAGGTGAAGGTGTGCTGGAAGCGGTCGTGCCGCTCAAAGCCCAGCACCAGGCTGCCCGTACCCAGTGCGGGGAGCAGCTGGGTGAGGGCGTAGCCGGTCTGGGGGGCTCCGCCCAGCGCCACATACGCCGCCCCGTCCCAACTGTGGTAGCCCTGGCGCAGGTACTTTTGCGCCCCCTCCACCTCGAAGCAAAGCCCCAAGGCATCCAGGGTGAAGTGCTGGGGAAGCTCCTCCAGCCCGTAGCGAAGCCTCCAGACAGGGCCTTCCTGTAAAGCCTGCACCCAGAAGCTTCCATGTGGGGTTCGATACCGTACCCGCCAGTGGTTGGGGTCGTTTTGTTCCACCCTGGTGGCGACCCTTTCGACCAAAGCTCCGTTAACGAGTGGCCGGGCCCGAAGCAGTTTGATCGAACTTCCCAGCAGGTTGAAGGTCTGGTCGGGGTTGAGCGTCAGCCTCACAGCCTGACCTCGGTGCCGCTTTCAGCGGAGGTGCGGGCGGCCAGCACCAGCTCCAGCGACTTCGCCCCTTCGCGCAAGGGCGTGCGGGTGGGGCCGCCGGTGCGGATGGCCCGGATCAGGTCTTGCATCTGGGCCAGGTACAGGTCGCGGCCCGACTGGAGGGTGTGGGTGGTGACCTCCGGCCCGGCGGTGAAGAAGAAGCGGGCCTGGTTGGTATCGCCGAACTCGGCGGTGAGGTTTTGCGCGACCAGTTTGAAATCCTTGATCCACTGGCCCGGAATGGCCCCGTTGCTGGCGTAGACCACGCCCAGGCCGCCGTTGGCAAAGGTGACGATGGTGGCGCTCACATCCTCGATGGTGTAGCCGGGGGTGTTTTGGTGGAAGAGGTTGGCCTGTTTGGCGTAGACCGTGCGGGGCTCGCCCATCAGGTAGCGCATCAGGTCGAACATGTGAATGACCTGCTCGACCAGTTGCCCCCCCGATTTAACCTTGTCGCGCCACCAGGGGGCGTGCAGGGCGTTGCAGAAGTAGCGGGCGCTGAAAAGCCCGATGGGGCCGGTGTCCAGGCCTTGCAGGTATTCCAGCGCCTCGCCAAAGCGGTACATGAAGCCCGCCTGGGTCTGGATGCCGGCCTGCTCGCTGGCTTCCACCATCTGCCAGGCTTTTTCCTGCGTAAGCGCGATGGGTTTTTCCACCAGCAGATGAATGCCCCGCCGGGCGGCCTGCTCCACCTCGTCGGTATGGCCGTAGGGGGGCAGGCAGACGATCAGAATATCCAGGTCGGTGGAATCCAGCATCTCGGTGGGGTGGGTGAAGACCTGGGCCCGGCCCGCGCTGTACTGGCCCGATAAGGCCTGGGCTTTCCAGGCGTTGCGGTCGCAGCAGGCCACCAGCTCGACTTCGCTGCCGAGCTGCTTAAGCACCTGGGCGTGGCGCTGGGCAAAGCCGCCGCAGCCGAGGATGGCGGTTCGGAGGGGTTTCATGGGAACTCCAGGACGACCTGCACAGCCTCGCCGGGCTGCCGGTCGAGCAGTTGGTAGGCCGCTTCGATTTGCTCAAAGGGAAAGGTATGGGTGATGAGGGGTTGCCATTGCAGCCGTCCCTCGGCGGCCAGTTGGACGACGGTCTGTTCCTGCCGCAGCCGATCCCAGCGGTGGGCCCGCCGGGGGGCGATGCCCTGGGTTTGGGAGGAGAGGAGCTCGAGGCGGTTGTGGTGGAACTCCTCGCCCAGCCGCAGGCCCACCCCCTCGCCTTGCAGGAAGCCTGCTGCCACCACCCTCGAGTTGTAAGCGGTGGCCCGCAGGGCCTCCTGCAGGGCTGCATAGGCCCCGCTCAGCTCGAGGCTCACATCGGCCCCGCGCCCCTGGGTCAGGTCTTTGATGGCCTCGCCCGGAGAGGTTTGGCGAAAGTCCAGGACGTGCGCCGCGCCGAGCCTGCGGGCCAACTCGAGCCGCAGCTCGAGGCCGTCCACCACAATCACCGTAGCCCCGCTAAGCCGGGCCAGTTGCAGGGCCAAAAGCCCCAGCACCCCCAGGCCAAAGATCGCCACCGTTTCGCCCAGGTGCACCTCGGCGTCGTGGACCGCATTGAGCGCAATGGCCCCGATCCGGGCAAACACCCCCAGGCGGGGGTCGGCCCCCTCGGGCAGAACGCGTGGTGCTGCCAGGTTTTCGGCTAGCACCGTGTGGCTTTGGTGGCCCCAGGAACCCCAGACCCGTTGCCCCAGCCGCACTTTGCTGACCTCCGGCCCCACCTCCACCACCTCGCCCACCTGTTCGTAGCCCACCCCCTTGAGGGGATAGGCCAGACCCGGCTGGTTAACAAACAGCCGTCGCTCCGGGTCGAAGCGCTTGTGCAGGTAGGGGTTGGTGCCCCGGTACTGGGTCAGCTCGGTGCCCGCCGAGATGCCCGAGAACAGGGTACGCACCCGCACCTCACCGGGCTTCAGAGGGGGGTCGGGGGTGGCCTCGAGGGCCACCTGTCTGGGTGCTGTAAAAACGAGTTGTGTTCCCATATTCGCAAAGATGCCGTTGTTCCGGGTAGCCGGTCGAGCGCCTGCAGGGTCGGGTGCCTTACACCAGCCATAGCACGCCATACGGCGGAATCTGCCCGGAAAAGTATTTGCCGCTGATCAGGTCGCGCCCCACGCGGTTGATGGGCTGGGGCCTGGGGGTCACATTGATATAACACCCCACCTGCCGGTCGCGGTAGCCCCGGATGATGCGCAGCACCTCCCTGGACTCCATGACCACCTGGGGGGCGCCTGGGTGAAACGCCGGGTGAGCGGCCCGCACTTTGAGGAGATGGGTGTAGCGGGCCAGCACCCTGTGGGCGCGGGTGTTCGGGCTGCTCAGCAATCCCTCCAGCTCCGGCCCGCTGAACTTGTGTCGGTTGAGGCGGCGGTTGATCCCGCTTTCTTCCAGGCCCGCATGGTCGGAGGGGGAACCCAGGAGGCTATGGATATAGATACCCGGCACCCCTTGCAGGCTCAGTAGGATGGCATTGGCCGCCATAAAGCGGTTAATTTTTAGGTCTTCGCTCTCGTCGCTGTGGGGGTGGTTCAGGGCATCGAACAGGGTCAGGCAAAGCTCATAGGGCACCGGGCCCTCCGGGGTGTCTTTGTAGTTGACCCGGCCCCCATGATCGAGGGCCTGCTGCACCAGGGCCGCGATTTCTTCAGGTTCCAGAAGGCCCTGGGCTGGCACCACCCCCAGCCCGTCGTGGGAGGCCAGAAAGTTGAAGAAGGTGGTCTGTTCGCTGGGGGGTTTTAGGCCCGCCGCCCAGGCCGCCAGCTTGCTGGCGTCGCCGGTACGGAAGGTGTTCAGCACCAGCGGGGGCAGCGGGAACTGGTAGACCATCTGGGCTTCATCCTGCCCGTTGCCGAAGTAGGCGATGTTGTCCTTATGCGGCACGTTGGTCTCGGTGATCAGAACCCCCGGCGGCGCCACCACGTCCAGCACCAGCCGCATCAGCTTGACGATGCGGTGGGCCCCTTCCAGGTGCACACAAGCGGTGCCGATCTCTTTCCAGATAAACCCTACCGCATCCAGACGAATCAGCTGGGCGCCGTTTTTGGCGTAGAACAACAGCGCGTCCAGCACCTCCAGCAGCACCTCGGGGTTGGCAAAGTTGAGGTCAATCTGGTCGGTGGAGAAGGTGGTCCAGACCAGCTTCTCGCCACTCTTGGTCTGGAAGGGGGTCAGCAAAGGCAGGGCGCGGGGCCGGAAGACTCTGGAGAGGTCGGTGCCGGGCGCGACCACGGTGAAATAGTCTTGGTACTTGGGTTCGTCGCGCAGGAAGGCCTGAAACCACGGCGAAGAGGCCGAGGCATGGTTGCAGACCAGGTCGGCCATCAGGCGGAAGTCCTGGGCGATGGCCTGGATGTGCTCCCAGGTGCCCCACTCGGGTTTGACCTGCTTGAAGTCCACCACGCTGAAGCCGTCGTCGGAGGTGTAGGGGTAGAAGGGCAGGATATGCACCCCGGAGAGCACCCCCTGCAGGTATCGGCGCAAAAAGCGGTGCAGGGTTTGCAGGGGGGCTTCCCCGGCTTGGGTGATCTGGTCGCCGTAGGTGATCAGGATGGCATCTTTTTCGCTCCAGGGCGGGGTTGGGGTGGGTTGGGCCAGGTTGGGGTAGCGTTTCAGCAGGGCCTGGAGTTGCTCGAGTACCGCCCCGCCCCGGCCTGGGTAGAGGAACTCGAGGTGCTCGAGCATTTTTTGTTCGAGGTGGCTGGTGAGGGTCATGGCAGTATGGGGGATGAACAAGGCCTTGAGCTGCAAGTCCTACCCTAAGCAGGGCGCGGAAAACCAGGGGGATTCAAGCCGGTGTTGCAGGAAGGCTGTAGCCTCGAGGGGTTCTGGTCTAGGACAAAGGGGGGCTGGCTCGGTCGCTTTATACGTGTTTAGCATACGATGTTCTGCGCAGGGCTATTGGCAAGGCCGCCAACCACCGGCTCAGCGCACGGGGCCCGCAGCCTGGCCCCAGGCCAGGTATATGGCTGCCGTCCAGGAGAACGCGCCACCCCCCAACCCCTGTCCTGTCAAAGGATGGAAGTACTCGCTAAAACCTGTGACCTCGCACAGCTTCAGGGTATCTTGACGAATACGCTCGGCCATCTCGGGGTAGCCATATTCGGCGAAACCCAGGGCGATCAAGTAGTTGACCACCGCCCACACCGGGCCACGCCAGTAGCGCTGGGGTTCGAAGCGAGGGCTATAGGGGTCGGTGCTGGGAATCAGGTAGCGCACCTGCTGGGCCCAATCCTGGAGGGTGCGTAGCAAGCGCTCGGCCCGGGCCGGGCTGGCCGTTCCGGCGTAGAGGGGCAGGAAAGAGGCCGAAACCCCTACCCGGATGGCCTCACCGGTGCGGAGGTCGCGGTTGAAATAGAGCCCTGCTTCCTCGTCCCAGAGGCTTTCGATGCCCTGTTGGCTGGCCTTTAGCCACCCCTCAATCTCGGCCTCGTTGCCCAGGCCCAACCGGCGCGAAAGCCACAGGAGATCGCGGTTGGCCCGGTGCAGCACGCAGTCAATCAAGAGGCTCGCCACCCGGAAAGGGCATTCGCGCAGCAGGCCAAGCTGGTCGAAACCGGCCCGCTTGTAGACCTCGAGCAGGGTCAAAAAGCGGTCGTATTCGGTCTGGTGGGGGCGTTGGCTGGGGTCTACGTGGGCGGTATCGCGTCGGGTGTAGGGCGGCAGTGCCGGGTCTACCTCCACGCGGGCCAGGGCTTCGTCCCAGGCGGGGCTGTTGTCGGCCCCGGTCTCCCAGGGGTGCAGGACGGTGATGAGGCCGGTATTTGCTGGGTCGCGTTCGCGCTTGAACCAGCGGTGGTAGGCCAGGATTTTGGGATACAGGCTCCGGGCTTTGGCCTCGGCCAGGGCCTGGTCTTGGGCCTGCTCGAGCATCCAGCGCACAAAGGTAGCGACCACCGGCGGCTGGGTGATGGCCGAGGTGGGCGGGGTGCGGGCCACCCCCCAGCGCTCGGGGCCGGGGAAGTAGGTGGGCTCGGGCCGGTGGAAGACGATGTGCGGCAGCATGCCGTTCTCCCACTGCCCCAAGAAGAGCCGGTCAAACTCCTCCCAGGCCCGCCGTTCATCAAACTGCATCCAGCCCAGGGCGGTAAAGCCCGCATCCCATAGCCACTGAAACGGGTAGAGGCCGGCGGTGGGAATGGTGAAGCCCCCCCGGTCGTTGGCGCGCAGGATGCGCTGGGCTTCTTGTTTGAGCGATTCCTTGGTTTGCATACCTACCTCGCGGCGAGGGCCTGACCACTGCCGGGGTCCAGCCAGCGCAGGCGATCCGGCTGGGGTTTGAACCAGAGGGTCTGGCCCGCCCTGACCCTGAAGTCGGGGGGTACGGTGGCTTTGAGGAGCTGCTGGCCAAAGCGCAGGGTTAGCAGAAGGTGGGGCCCCAGGGGTTCGACAACCAGCACCTCGGCGGTAAAGCTCTGCGGTTGCGGCTCGAGGTAGGCTTCCAGGTCTTCGGGCCGCACCCCCAGCAAGACTTCCGGGCCGGGCGCTGGCGTGGGTATCTTCAGGCTGAGTGACTGAAGCTGGGCTTGCTGACCCTCCACCCGAACCTTCAGAAAATTCATGGGGGGGCTGCCGATGAAGCCGCCCACGAAGGTATTGGCGGGCTCCTGATAGACCTTCATGGGCTCGTCGTACTGCACCACATAGCCGGTGTTCATCACGGCAATGCGGTCGGCCAGGCTCATGGCTTCCACCTGGTCGTGGGTGACGTACAGGGTGGTGGTGCGGCTCTCGGCCAGCAGGCGTTTGAGTTCGGCCCGCATCTCCAGGCGCAAGAGGGCATCCAGGTTGGAGAGGGGCTCGTCCATGAGCAGTACCTCGGGCTCGACCGCCAGGGCCCGGGCCACCGCCACCCGCTGGCGCTGTCCACCCGAGAGCTGCGCGGGGTAGCGCTCGAGCAGGTTCTCGATGTGCATCAGGGTAGCGGCCCGCTCCACGTTGGCCCGCAGTTTTTCAGGCGTGGCTTTCTGCATCCGCAGGCCAAAGGCGATGTTCTCGAACACCGTGAGGTGCGGAAAAACCGCGTAGTTCTGGAACACCATGGCGATCTTGCGCGCGCGTGGGGGGAGTTCGGTTACATCCCGGTCGCCAATCCAGACCCGCCCCTTTTCGGCCTGCTCGAGGCCCGCAATGATGCGCAACAAAGTGGTCTTGCCACAGCCCGAGGGCCCCAGCAACACCACGAATTCCTGGTCGCGCACCTCGAGCGAAACCCCGTTCAGGGCCTTGAACTTGCCAAAGGTTTTCTCGATGTTTTCCACTCGGATGGAAGCCATAAACCTCCTAGGGGGTCGAAAGCTGATAAAAGCAGGGGGCAACTGCCATTGGAAGCCACTGCGACCATTCTGCCCCACCTCACCGGTTGGCGATGCCCCACAGGGTAAACAGGTAGCGCCGGATGATGAAGATGAAGATCAGGGCCGGCACAATCAGAAAGAAGCCCCCGGCAAAGCGGAAGGGGAGGGGGGAGTCGTTGAGCGAGGTCAGCAAGAAAGCGGGCAGGGTGCGCTCGCGCAGGGTGAGCAGGGTGGCGGCAAAGACCTCGTTCCAGGAAATCACAAAGGCAAAGATGGCGGTGGCCGCCAGTCCGGGCAGGGCCAGCGGCAGCACCACCCGCAAAAAGGCCTGGATGCGGTCGCAGCCCAGGGTCCAGGCCGCCTCTTCCAGCTCTTTGGGGATACCCAGAAACAGGCTGCTGGTCACCAGCACCGCAAAAGGCAGGGCCAGCGCGGTGTGGACCAGCGCCACCCCAAAGGCGGTGTCGTAGATGCCCAGCTGGATGAATTGCACCGCCAGCGGGATGGCCAGAATGGCCAGGGGAAAAGCCCGCGTCATCAGAATCAGCAGGCGGTAAGCATCGGCGCCCGCAAAACGGTAGCGGGCCAGGGCATAGCCTGCGGGGGCCCCCAGCAAGACCGAGAAAACCAGGGTCATGGCGGCCACGGTCAGGCTATTGCGGATGGCTTTCCAGACCCCCTCCACCCCAAAAAAGAAGGCGATGGTCTCCAGCGAAAACTGCTGGGGCAGGAGGCCCTTGGGCCAGGCAAAGACCGAAGAGCGGTCGCTGAAGGCCAGGGTGGCGATCAGAAAGATGGGCAGCAGCACCCAGACCACCAGCACCCCCGCCAGCAACATATAAAGTACGCGCAGGTTCATGCTGCACCCTCCCTCTTGGAGCGCATCAGGCGCAAATAAAGCATGGTGGCCACCACCGAGATGCCCAGGATGATGACCGAGTAAGCAGCCGCCACCCCAGGATTTTGATAGGCGTTGTACCAGTAGTAGGCTTCCCCGGCCAGCACCGGCAGGTTGCGCCCGCCCAGAGCGACCACCACCGCAAAAACCTCGAGGGCCAGAATCGTTCGCAGAATCAGGGCCACTTGCAGGCTGGGCATGAGCAGGGGCAGGGTGACTTTCCAGAAGCGTTGCCAGGGGGTGGCGCCAAACACCTCGGCGGCCTCGCTGTACTCCTTGGGAATCAGTTGCAGGCCCGCCACTAGAATCACAAACACGATGGCCGTGGCCCGCCAGACTTCAGCAGCCACCACGGCCACGAAAATCATCGTGGGGGTCTCGTAGCTGAGCCACAACTGCGGCTGCTGAATCACCCCGATGCCCTGCAAAAAGCTGTTGAGATAACCCCGCTCGGTGAAAATGGCCAGCCACACAATACCGGCGGCCAGATCGGAAATACCCAGCGGGATGGTCCACACATACAAGAACAGATCTCGGCCCCTGGAGATGCCCCCCAGCAGCATGGCCATTCCCAGGGCCATCACCACCTGTAAGGGCACAATCACCACAGTCAGGAGCAGGGTGTATTTGAGGGCATCCTTGAAGTAGAGGTCGGCGGCCATGCGCTGGAAATTCTCCAGCGTCCACTGCCCCCCGCTGCCCCGCACCGACAAGAGCAGGGCTTCCAGGAGCGGCCAGGCAAACAAAAACAACAGAAACAGCACGCTCGGCAGAATGAGCACGTAGGGGATGTACCGTTCACTACGCATCAGACCCTTCCACTTTGGTTCCAAACCGGCTGAGTGCCCTTGGAAAAGGGGCCGGTGCCCCGATGACCGGCCCCTTCCCTAAGTCCAAACTGAACCGACACGGTTGCTGTTTGCGCGCACACCACCTGCATCGTTGCCCAACGTCAAAGGTGGGGCTCTTGGCTCGCAGCTTTCGGCCTTTCGCGTTAGTTCACCGGACAGGCCCCGCTGCTGGCCGGGTCGGGCGACCAGCAAGGAGCCCTGGTTTCGTTCATGATGCGGCGCAGATTGGCGGCTTCGCTGTCGAGCACCCGGCGGACATCTTCGTTGCGCAGGACGATGCGCGCAAAGGTATCCTGGAAGACTTTGTTGTACTCGCCGCCCCTTGCGCCCAGGCCCACCGGCAACAGGCTGGGCAGGGCCACGTTGCTCTGGGCCTGCCGTGCGATGGCATCGGCGGCCATGCGAATGCCCTGGGGCAGGTTGTCGGGCAGCCGAATCTGGATGACCGGGAAAAAGCCGTTTTGGACCAGGGTGGTGATCTGTACGTCGGGGCGGGTCAGGTACTCGATGGCGGTGACCGCCGCAGCCCGGTTGGGGCTGCCCTTGGGAATGGCCAGCCCGGCCAGCACCGGCATGAAGCCCCGGCCATACGGCCCGATGGGGGCCGGGAAAGCCACAAAGTCGCCCGGTTTTTGGTTTAGCGCATCGCGCAAGCGGGCGATGTGATCCCAGGCGATCCAGACCTCACCCGCCAGCAGGGGTTCCTGCATAAAGTCGTAGCTGGTGGACTGGGGGTTCACGTGCTGCCAGAGGTTCTTGAACTCGAGCCACATGCTCTCGGCCTCGTCGCTCCTGAACTTGGTGACCGCGCTTTTGGTGTAGGAGGGATACAGATACCCCTGCGTGAAGCGGTGCATCAAACCCCTGGGGCCTGCCGGGAAGCCCAGCATGCGCCGCCCTGTGGCCCGCTGGATGTTGGCGGCCCACTCCTTGAGCTGGGTGTAGGTGAGGGTGTTGACGTTGGCGCCCGCCGGCAAATACTGCAAGGCCTGTCGGTTGGCCACCATGATGTAGGTGGCTTGCATCCAGGGGATGTAGAGCTGGTTGCCCGTGCCCATCTTGCCCAGGTTCACAAACGTCTGTGAGAAGCGGCGGTCTTTGAGCTGGGCCATCACGTCGTCCAGGGTGTCCAGCGCCCCCGCTGCGATCAGCGGCGGGAAGTCGCCGTGCAGACCTCCGGCCAGGCCCACATTCACCCGGCCTGCCCGAACTTCGGAGAGAATCCGGTTGGTAAAGGGGGCGTTGTCCTCGGGGATGAACTCCACCCGCCCCTGGAAGTCCTTCAGGATCACCTGCCGCATCCGCTGGGCCTCCTCGATGGGGGTAAACTGGGTCGAGACAAACAAAAGCGGCGCCGTCTGCTGCGCCAGCACCCCGGACAGCACCAGCAAGGTGCTCAAGAGACCCCACCACAACCACTCCCTCTTCTTCATGCCTTCCTCCTTTTAAGGTTGCGGGGGACCATCCGACCCCCGCAGTACCAACTCGGGAACCCAGACCTCCTGCAACGCCGAAACCGGCGCTCCACCCAGCCGCGCCAGCAACATCTCCACTAACCGTTTGCCGGTGTCGCGAAAAGGCTGGTGCACCGTGGAGAGGGGTGGGTCGGTGTACTGGGCCTGGGGGATGTCGTCGTAGCCAATCACCGAGACCTCCCGACCCCCCTTGAGCCCTCGCTCGCGCAAGGCCCGCAGAACCCCCAGGGCCATCAGATCGTTGGCGCACAGGATGGCGGTGGGCATTTCGGGTGGCGCCAGCAGAATTTGGGCCAGCTGGTAGCCGCTGTTCTCGCTGAGATCGCCCTCGAGCAGCCATTCGGGCCGGATGGGGATTCCGGCCTCGAGCATGGCCTGCCGGTAGCCTGCCAGGCGGTGAGTGGCAAAGTTGAGTTCGCGTGGGGCCCCAATGAAAGCGATGTTCCGGTGGCCCAGGTGCAGCAGATGCTGCGTGGCCATATAAAAACCCTGCTGCCCATCCACATCCAGATAGGGGTAGGGGGTGCTGATGAGGTCACTACGTCCGTGCGACACGAAAGGGATGTTTTGCGCGAGCAGATAGGCAATGCGTTCGTCGTAACGGCGGGTGCGGGCTACCACCAGACCGTCTACCCGTTTGCCCTCCACCAGTCGCCGATAACAGCCCAGCTCCTCCGTGCCCGGCGGGCAAGTGGCGACCAGCAAATCCAGACCGGCATCCGAAAGCCCCTCGCCCAGTCCGGCCAGCAACTCCAGAAAAAATGAATCGGCAAAACGCCCCGGCGGAGAGGGAATCACCAGGCCGATGGTCTCGGCACGGCCCTTGCGCAAACGCTTTCCATTCGGGTTGGGGCGGTATCCCAGACGGGTCGCAATCTCCAGCACTCGCTCGCGGGTCTGGGGGCTAACGCGACTGGGGTTATTGAGCACCCTCGAGACTGTGGCAATCGAAACACCGGCCTCCGCTGCTACGCGGCGGATATCAACAGCCAGGGGAGAGGGTTTATGGCCAGACATAGACTATTCGCCCAAAGAGAACTACTCTGGTACGTGATGTAAACGTTTTCCATACCTTATCATGACAGCCCACTTTCTGCAAGCCCCTCTGGGGTCACACCAGGTCAACCCGGCATTCCTTGCGGTCAGCGCTACAACACCTCTCGTAGCAGCGTAATAGCAGCCTCAACGCGAAGAAGGGTTGTACCCTAGTGGTCATGTGGCCTTTGTTGTGGCTGATGCTTCTGCTGGCGGCCTGTGTGCCTCTTCCACCGCAGCGCAACCTGCGTCCGCTGGGCAGCCCTGATGTGGTGGTGATCGGCTTTGCGGGCCGCTGTGCTTCGCTGCCGGTGGTGGGAGATGGCTGCAACCCGCCGTTTGACAACTACGGCTACCTCGACGACGAGGTGTTTCCCCGCAGCAGCACCCCGCGCCAGACCGCTCAAACGGTGGCCGAGGCCTTTCGGAATCTGGGCCATACCACGGAATATTTTGATGTCTCGGCTTTTCTGTATGCCCACACCAGCGGTATCTCGAGGCAGCAGGAGAACGGCTACCTCGAGGCCCAGGGCTACTTGCGGCGGGTCTACGATTACTGGATCAGGGGATTCGAGAACCCCACCCGGGTGGTGCTGCTGGCCCACTCCCACGGCACGGTCTGGGCCAGCCTGCTGGCCTGGAACCACCCCGAGGTGCGCTTCGACTACCTCATCTACCTGGATGCCATATGCAGCTTCTGGGATGCCGACAACCTTCGCAACAATCGTATTATTCAGGACTACTACGATGTCCGGGGGCTGCGCCGTCCGTTCCCGCTCAACAGCGACGAGGGCGGCAACCCCTGTAAGGTGATCGCGGTGCCGGGTCAGAGCGCCAAACAGGACCTGAACGACGTGGTGCCGCCCAACGTGCGGGTAGGCCTCGAGGTCGTGAGCCGCAGCCCGCTCAACCTCGCGCCGGTTAACTTCATTCACGATGACGATCTCGATTACCGCCTCGACGGTTCTCAGACCAACCTATTCCGCTTCCAGTCGCGTGCGGATCACAGCGGGGTTACAGCCCGCAGCAGCGATGCCATGCAGTGGGTAGTGACCAGGATTCGCGAGACTGGACTGCCCAGGTAAGCACACCGTCGTGGAGATGCTTGTGGCGAGAGTGCGTTCCGCTTGGGCCTCCGGATGCGGTTGAATGGCCAGCCTAGAGCGCTCTTCGCATATTCAGAGCCACTCGAGTTCGAGAAAACCTGGTTCTGAACAGAACCGTGGCTGCCTGGAAACTCGAAAACATGCGTCTTGGCCCAGACGCCTTCTCGTTTTCGTGGGCGGCCACGTTTGTGAAGGGCGCCCTAAGAGTCCAGGCCGCTCGTTGAGCTGCCCTCTGGGTTGTATGGCTTCCTGAACTTGGCTGCCTAGCCAGATGCATGAGGGCGGGCTTGAAAAATCATTTTGTCCGGGAACAAAACGTTGCTGGGGTTTGCTAAATTTTATATAGCCGCCATATGCCCTTATTTGGGAACTTAAGATACATCCCTTTCACCGAGCTTATCCGGCCCCTGGTCAAGCGCACCGGTGGTCTGGTGGTGCAGATGCCTTCGGCAGCCATTGTCCTGGAGGTTAGCCAGGGCACGCTGGTTCGGGCCTATCGCAACCAGGAGCTGCTGAGCCTCGAGCAGGCCAGGGAAATTCTGCTGGATCTGGTTCTGGTGCCCGAGGCTGCCTTCGAGTTTACGGGCCGGCCAATCCAGGCCAGAACAGGCGACCTCAATTATTTTCTGCCCAACATGCTGGTGGATCTGGTGGCCCTGACCAACGCTCGCCCCACCTACGCCGATCAGTTCATTGACCCCAGCACCCGCTTCTGCCGAACCGACAAAAGCGGCCATCCGCCGGGCAATCCAGGGCGTTTTTTGATCGAGGCCAGCTACTGGCTCGAGTCGCCCAAAGGGGCCTCCTCCCACGAACTCTCGAGCCATCTGCGGGTCTCCCTGGAAACCGTGCTGTACAACCTCTACAGCCTGCGCCAGTCGGGCTACGTGCAGGCCCTGGACGCCTTTCGCTTGCAACAGTTGGGCCAGCCCCAGGGCAGGCCCCGCCCGGGCCTGTGGAGCCGCCTGGCCCGGGGCCTGCGAGGGGGGCCGGGGTTGTAGGGGCGGGTTGAAATCCGCCCCTACATCGCCGTGTTTTTGCGCTACGCCTTACCCTAGCGCGGCCTCTAGCGCCCCAAACGCCTTGTCCAGATCGAATCCCCCACCCTGGGCTAAGGCCCCCTTGCCCCCGCCGCGTCCCCCGGCGGCCTCGGAGAGCTTCTTCATCACCGCGCCCGCATCCAGCCCCCGGCCCTGGGCGGCCTTGCTGACCTTGATCACCAGGTTCTGCCCCGAGCCCACCGCCACCAGGTCGGCTTTGTGCTTGTCCAGCAGCTCGTCGGCTGCGCCGCGCAAGGCCCCGGCCTCGAGGCCCTCGAGCCTGACCACCAGATAGGTGTAGCCGTTGGCCTCCTGGAGCCGGGCTCCCGCCGAGCTGCCCCCAAGCTGGGCTCGAGCCAGCTCCAGCCTGAGCCGCTCGATTTCCTTTTCGCGGGCCTTGAGCTCCTCTTGCAGCTTGCTCACCCGTTCCGGCAGGCTTTCGGGGGCCGTGCCAAGCTCGCGGGCCAGACCGTTCACCCGGTCCAGCATCTCGCGCACAAACCGGGTCGCGCCGCTACCGGTGAGGGCCTCGATGCGCCGCACCCCCGCCGCCACCGACTCCTCCCCTACCACCACAAACGCGCCAATCTCGCCGGTGCGCCGCACATGGCAGCCGCCGCACAGCTCCTTGGAGGCCACCTGATCCACCGTGCCCTCCACACTCACCACCCGCACCACGTCGCCGTATTTCTCCCCAAAAAGGGCCATAGCCCCTTCCTTGCGGGCTTCTTCCAGGGGCTTGTAGGTGTAGCTGACCGGGAAGTCGGCCTGAATCCAGCGGTTGACCAAAAGCTCGACCCGGGCCAGGTCTCTGGGCGCAATCGGCTCGAACTGGCTGAAGTCGAAGCGGAGCCGGTCTGGCCCCACATAGCTGCCTTTTTGCTGGACATGGGGGCCCAGCACGGCCCGCAGGGCCGCGTGCAGCAGGTGGGTGGCGGTGTGGTTTTTCTCGGTCTCGCGGCGCTGGATGTCCACCAACGCCCGCACCACCGTGCCGGCCTCGAGGCGGCCCTCCTCCACCCGTGCTAGGTGCAGGAAGATGCCGTCGGGGTTTTTCTGGGTGGTGCTGACCCTAGCCCAGCCGCCCTCCCACTCCAGAATGCCCGAATCCCCCACCTGGCCGCCCCCCTCGGCATAGAAGGGGGTTTTGTCCAGCACCACCTGCACCTCGCTTCCGGCGGGGGCTTCCTCCAGGGTTTGCTCGCCCAATAGCAGCAGCTTGACCTGAGCCTGGGCTTCCAGCGCCTCGTAGCCCACAAAGTTCGTGCCCCCGTAGTCGGCGGCTAGGGCCGAGAGGGCCTCGTTGGATTTCTTGAAAAGCGTCTTGTCGAAGGCCATGCGCCGCCGGGCCAGCTCCTGGGCCTCTTCCAGGGCCTTTTCGTAGCCCTCGGTGTCCACCTTAATCCCGCGCTCGTCGGCTATTTCCAGGGTGAGGTCGAGCGGGAATCCGTAGGTATCGTAGAGGGTGAAGGCGTCCCGGCCCGAAAGGACACCCCCCGGCGCCAAGCCCGCCAGCATCGCATCCAGGCGCTTGATGCCGCTTTCCAGGGTACGCAGGAACTGCTCCTCTTCAATCCGAATTTGCTTCTGCACGCTCCCCAGGTGCTCCTTTAGCTCGGGGTAGACCCCACCCATCACCTCGGCCACCACCTCGGCCAGCCGGTACATGAAGGGTTCGCGCAGGCCCAGCAGGTAGCCAAAGCGCACCGCCCGGCGCAGCAGGCGGCGCACCACGTAGCCTCGCCCGGTGTTGGAGAAATGGGCCCCGTCGGCCAGGATGAAGGCCACCGCGCGGGCGTGTTCGGCGATCACCCGGTGCGCCACCGAGCGGGGGCCTTCGTAGCTGATGCCCGTCAGCTCTTCAATTTTGGCAATCAGGGGTCGGAACTCGTCGGTCTCGTAGAAGTCGGTGACGCCCTGCAACACCATCGCCACCCGGGCTAAGCCCATCCCGGTATCAATGTTGGGCTTGGGCAGAGGCTCCAGCACGCCGCCGTCCTTGCGGTCGTACTGCGGGAAAACCAGGTTCCAGATTTCCACAAAGCGGTTGCTCTCGCGGGTCTCGTAGTAGTCGGCCCAGGTGTCGCTGCCGAACTCGGGCCCCCGGTCGTAGTAAATCTCGCTGCACGGCCCGCAGGGGCCGTTGGGGCCTTTGGTGGGGGCGTTTTGCGGCCAGAAGTTTTCGTCGGCGTCGAAGCGGTGGATTTTTTCCGGGGGTACGCCCACCCGCGTCCAGTGCTCGAAAGCCTCGTCGTCATCCTTGTAGATGGTGACGTAGAGGCGCTCGGGTTCCAGGCCCAGCCACTTCGGGTCGGTCAGAAACTCCCAGGCCCACTCGATGGCTTCTTTCTTGAAGTAGTCGCCAAAGCTGAAGTTGCCCAGCATCTCGAACACGGTCTGGTGGCGGTTGGTGCGGCCCACATTCTCGATGTCGCCGGTGCGTACCGACTTCTGGCAGGTGGTAACCCGGTACCACTCCCCTTCGTGGCCGGGAAAGACCGGCTTTTTGCCGGTGAAGTAGGCTTTGAGGGGGGTCATGCCCGCGTTGATAAAGAGCAGGGTGGGGTCGTCCTGGGGAATCACGCTAAAGCTCGGCAGGCGCAGATGCCCCTTGGACTCGAAGAACTGGAGGAATTTCTCACGGATTTCGGCGGTTTTCATCGTGGCCTCTCAAACTAACCCAGCATAAGAAAAGATGCCCGGCCAGGCAAACCTCACTGGCTCCCCGAAAGGAGGGGGCGAGAGGGCAGCACAGCCCTAACTAATGATACCGGCGCCGTGCAGCAACGGACGGCAGGGTGATGAGCGTGCCTGCGGTCTCGAGCCAAATGAACGGTATTTGTATTTTGAAGAGATTTCAGGGCAGCTCAGGCACGCTCGCACCTTCGGTCTCGAGCCAAATAAACGGCATCGGTGTCGTAAAGAACCTTTGCGATAGGCTACACATGCTCGCACCTTCGGTCTCGAGCCAAAACTTGCCGCTGCCTTCCAGGGCGGCAGGCCTCTGGCACTGCCGGAATGGCCGTTCTTTGGCTTCAAGGCGTGGTCAGGTGGGATCCTGGAAAGGGCGGCCCGGCCCCGATGGCCTTCAGGAGTGTGGCGCTATTTATGGACGCTCTTGGCTTGGCTCGAGTACAATCTTCGTCTGTGAACTACGGGATTTTCGACGACATCGCCCAGGAAGCCCTGGAAAAAACCCAGGCTGACCTGGCCCGGTATCCCTACGAACGCTTTGAAACCTACTATACCTTCGCCGACAAAACCATTATTCCCACCTTCCTGACCCAGCCGGTCTCGCGCACCCAGGTCAATACCCGGCAACTCTTCTACACCACCAAAGGCCCGCGGGAGCTTTTTCCGGCGTTCGGGGCCTCCATGAGCATGATGCGGAGCCGCTTTGCCCGCGACGTGTGGGACGAAGGGAATGGGGGCGTGCACATTTTGCCGCGGGTGGGCCTGTCCGAAGAGGAACGCTTAGCCGATGTGCGGGCCAGCGCCCCGGCCCTGGTGGGGGCGGCCCTCGGCACGAACGAGAAGGAAGATTTCCTGGCCGAACTCTTCGCCCAACCCAACCTAATCTTCGCCTCGATTGACATTGCCCACGGGGCCAACGCGGCGGTGCTGCCGGTGCTGGCCAAGATTCGCGGGCTGGGCCTGGACAGCGGCATCATCCTGGGCAACGTGGGCTCCATCGAGGGCTTCGCCTATGCCTACTGGTTGATGAAGCTTTCGGGCTTCCAGCACTTCATCCTGAAGGTGGGGGTGGGGCCAGGCTCGGTCTGCACCACCCGCATCAATACCGGCGTGGGGGTGGGCCAGCTATCGCTGCTCGAGGAAATTCGCAGGTTCCAGGCGGTGGTGGGCTACACCGACGCGCAGGTCATTGCCGATGGGGGGGTGAACAGCTCGGGCGACTTCGTGAAGGCCCTGGCCTACAGCGATGGGGTGATGATGGGCAAGTTCTTTGCCTCGGGGAGCTTCGAGGACGAGGTGCTCATCAAGAAGGACGGGCAGCTCGAGGGCGTGCTGCTGTACGGCATGGCCTCCACCCTGGTCACTGAAAAACGCAACTTCATCGAGGGCTCCTCGCAAACCCTGCGGGCCTTCCACCACACCGCCCAGGAAGCGATTGCGCGGCTGCGCGAAGGTTTGCAAAGCGCCATGACCTACGTCAACGCCACCAACCTGACCGAGTTCCGGGGCAACGTGCGCTTTGCCAGGAACTCGGCGGCGGCCATTACCGAGGCGGGGGTGCATTAGAGGTCTGGGCGCAGGCTTCAGGTTCCGTCCAACGAGATTTCGAAGTTGGTGGGGCGTCCAAGGCCATCAGGCTATCGGGCTACCCCTCATCACTTGCAGGCTCCAGGCCATAGATCTCCAGATACCGCCTCACCCTCCACTCTAGCGTTGGCAATGGCGCGACCTCGCCGCAGACCCAGTCCGGGGTGTAGTGGCGGCAGACCTGCGGGCGGGTTTCGTAGATGGCGCATTGACACCTGCCATCCAGATGTTTGCAGGGCACGCCTAAGGGCTTTTGCAGAGCGGCAATGTCTGGGGCGGTACAGCAAGCCCCGCAAAGGGTGCATTCCTGGTGCCAGAAGGTAGAAGGATAGACCGAGCTCATCGGGCTTGCTGCAACACCTCGCGGATGCGCCAGAAGGCCAGGTAGAGGTGGTGGGCCTCGTGCACCAGGAAGAGCTCGAGCCACGCCCGCAGCGGCATGGGCCCGGCTGCGCTGTGGACGCCCACCCGATCCAGTTGGGCTTCGCTCAGGGCGGCGACCTGCTGATTGAGCTGGGCCCGAAGCGACTTAAGCTCGGCCAGCACCTCCTCGGGTGAACGCTCCACCAGCAGCAAAAAGGCTGGCTCGCTGTCGGGCTTAAGGCGCTCGATCAGGGGGGCTTCTTCTTGCAGGATGCGGGCCATGCGATCCTGGGTGACCAGGGTGAAGTGGGCCAGGTGGGCGAAGTTCTCGTGGGCCGACCACTTTTCGGGCAGGCTGCGCCGGCGCAGTTGCTCAGGGGTTGCCGGGCCCACTATTTGCGGCAGTCCGGCCAGGGAAAGCTCAAATCGGGTCAAAAGGGTGTTGTTCATAGTCTTAGCCTATACCGCCTGGGCAGGCATATTCCAGTTTGGCCCCGGCCCTTTCCATTTTGAACCACACAGCCGGGCCCATATCCCACTTTTTTCGGCAATAGCGGTTATTCTGATGGGCGTGGAAGTGCTGGCGCTGGTCTATCGCAATCTGCGGGCGCGGCCCATTCGCAGCATTCTGACCCTGCTGGGGATTGTGGTCTCGACGGCCTCGATGGTGCTTTTTTTGTCGTTTGGCGAGGGGCTTCGCAAGGCCCTGGGAGCAGAGCTGTCCAACGTGGGGCCGGCCATTCTGGTGCTGCCCGAGGGTGTGGAGGCCATCAGCCCCGGCTACCCCGAGCTACGCCCCGACACCTTACGGCAGATCCAATCCGCCGCAAAAGAACTCGGCCTTACCCAGGTCATCCCCACCGCCACCTTTGCCAGGGGGGGGTTCGACCCCTCGAGCAGCTTCATCTTTCAGGGCCTGCCCCAGGGGTTTGGGCCCAAAGACCTCTACCCCAACGCCCAGCTCGCCTCCGGCAGCCCCACACCCGGCACGGCAGGGGCGGTGGTGGGCGGTGGCATTGCCCAGCGCAACAACCTTTCGGTGGGCAAAACCCTGCGCCTCAACCCCCAGGTCTCGCTCAAGGTGGTGGGGGTGCTGCAAAAAACCGGCGGCATCACCGACAGCTTTATCTTTGTGCCCATCGAGGCAGTGCAGACCGTGCTGAACACCGAAAACTTCACCTCCATTCTGCTCTCCATCGAGCCGGGCCGCCGGGCCGAAGAGGTGGCCCAGCTTGTCAAGCAAAAAATTGCCGGCGTGGAAGCCCAGACCGCCGGCGATGTGATGCGCTTTGCCGAGCGGGCGGTGCGGATTTCCGACCTGGTGCGCTTCGGTATCAGCCTGGTGGCCCTGATTGTGGGCGGGCTGCTGGTGGCCAACACGGTCATGATGTCGGTTTACGAGCGCATCCGCGAGTTTGGCCTGATGCGGGCCTTGGGGGCCAAGCGCAACTTCATCTTTGGCCTGGTGCTGCTCGAGGCGCTGCTGCTGGGTGTGGTGGGGGGGCTGCTGGGCCTGCTGCTGGGGCAGGCAGCCTCGGGGCTGGTCAACTGGTACACCGGACGGGAGGTGGGCCTGGCCCTCTCGGCCATCACCTTCCGCCTGGCTTCCTTTGCCCTGCTGGTGGCGGTGGTGCTGGGGCTTTTGGCCGGGTTCCTGCCGGCCCGCACCGCCAGCCGCCTGAAGGTGGTCGAGGCCTTGGGGAGGGTGTGATGCTCGAGGCCATCAACCTGCACAAGCGCTACCACCAGGGCGAGATTGACGTGGTGGCAGTGGATCACTTCACCTATCGCTTTCCCCCCGGCCTGACCGCCATTGTGGGGCCTTCGGGTTCGGGCAAGACCACCCTCTTGAACCTGCTGGCGGGCTTCGACGTGCCCAGCGAAGGGGAGGTACGGCTGGACACCACCCCCCTTTCGACCCTGCCCGAGGATGGCCGTTCGGAGGTACGCCTGAAGCACATGGGCTTTGTGTTTCAGCAGTGGAACCTGATTCCCACCCTGACGGCCCTGGAGAATGTGGCCTTTCCCCTGATGCTGGCGGGCTATGGCTTCAAGGAGCGCACCGCCCGGGCCAGCCAACTGCTGGAAGCGGTGGGGCTGGGCCAGCGGGGCCGCCACCTGCCCAGCAAACTCTCGGGCGGGGAGCAGCAGCGGGTGGCCATTGCCCGCGCACTGGCCCTGAACCCGCCCATCCTGTTTGCCGACGAACCCACCGGCAACCTCGACTCGGTTTCGGGGGCCCGGGTGGTGGAGCTGCTGCTGCGCCAGGCCCAGGAGGGCCGCACGGTGATTCTGGTCACGCACGACCTCGAGCTTGCCCGCAGGGCCGAGCGCATTCTGCACCTCAGGGACGGGCGCTTGTTGCGGGTGGAGGAAATGCGCACGGCTCAGGCAGTCGAGGCGCTGGAGCGTTGAATCGAGTGAAAAGGGGAGAGCGCCGAGGTACAACCGCGCAAGCTACGTTCGAGGCTGCACAAGCTGAAAGGGTGGTCGGGCGCAGGTTGTGGGCCTGCTACCCCTAAGGTATTGTGAGCCATTCTGAGAAAGCCTGGTTCTGAACAGAACAGTGGCCGCCTGGAA